>JANQQA010000093.1 GCA_028285205.1 Bythopirellula sp.
TCAGCCGCTGCGCGTTGTCGCGACCTACAGCATTCTGGGCGACTGGGTCCAAAGAATCGGCGGAGAACGAGTCGCATTAACGGTCTTGGTGGGACGCGAAGGGGACGCCCACACCTACGAACCAGCTCCGCAAGATAGCGTGGCTTTGGCTCAAGCCGACCTCCTCTTTGAGAATGGCCTGGGATTCGAAGTGTGGCTTGACCCGTTGTTCCAAGCCAGCGACTCCGCAGCTCGACGGGTCGTTGTCACAAAATCGATCAAGCCGCGCGAGTTGGTCGTTTCCGACACACGAACCGAGATCGATCCGCATGTTTGGCATCTACCAGAGAATGCCCGGCTGATGGTCGAGTCGATCACATCGGCACTTGAGCAAGCGGACCCCGACCACGGTTCCGAATATCGTTCGCGGCAGACGGAGTACGTCGCGCAGCTGAATGAACTAGACGAATGGATTTCGCGTGAAACAACGTCGATTCCCAAGTCCCGGCGTAAGTTAGTTACCACGCACGATACGTTTGGGTATCTAGCAGACGCATACGACTTCGACCTGCTGAGTGTGCTCGGGTCGGTCAGCAGTGAATCGTCCGATCCTTCGGCGGATCAAGTCGCGAGAGTTATCGATCGAATCCGCAGTTTGAAGATCCCCGCCATCTTTGCCGAGAACATCCTGAACCCCAAGCTGACGCGAAAGATTGCAGAAGAATCCGGTGTGAAGATCGTTCCCACTCTTTATACCGATGCGCTTGGCCCTGCCGATTCGCCGGGAAGGGATTACCTGGGGATGATGCGGTTCAACGTCCAGACAATCGTCGAGGCATTGCGATGATGCAAAAGATTGACGCGTCTGTTCTTTGCCGCGAAGGCGAACATTCGCACGTCGAGCCTCGCTGGCCATATGGCGGCCGTGTTCATCGCGATCCCCTGTCCGGTAGTCCCGCCGTGCAGACCGCCGGCTTGCAAGTGTGCTATCCCGGTGCCGCCGATCCGGCGATCAAGAACGCATCATTGGAGGTTTCTTGCGGATGTCGTGCTGCACTCGTCGGGCACAACGGGGCAGGAAAAAGCACTTTGTTGAAGGCGATGGCCGGGTTACTAAAACCAGAGGCAGGCACGATCCGGCTATTTGGAAATCCCGTCGGCGCGTGCCATCATCGAACGGCTTATTTGCCGCAGCGCTCCGATCTCGATTGGCAGTTCCCCGTCTCGGTGCGGCAGCTTGTTTTGACTGGTCGGTACGTCCATCTTGGCTGGTTCCAGCAACCTCGAAAGAAGGACGAGCAACTCGTAAGTCGCGCAATACGGCGACTTGGTATCGAGCAGCTCGCGCAAAAACCGATCGGCGATCTTTCCGGCGGACAGCAGCAACGTGTCTTGTTGGCTCGAGCTTTGGTGCAGGAGTCGAGCCTGTTTCTGCTTGACGAGCCGCTCAATGCCTTGGACGAGGCAACGCGTGACACCGTCGACGAAGTTTTGCGCGAGCACACGCAACGCGGCGGAACCGTGCTGGTCGCCACTCACGACCTCGGACGCTTGTCAGAATCGTTCGACCGAGTAATCTATCTATGCGAGGGCCGCGTCGAGCAGATCGAAAATCTGACCAGCGGTCACCTCACCGCCCCACAACAGAGTGCCTCCACCTCTCGAGACGGAACATGAATCAGCCAGCACGCAATGTCTTGGGGACTCCGCTGGAGCCCTGCTCTTTCGACCCGCTCACGGGGTATTATCGCGACGGCTGCTGCAACACCGGAGCAACCGACGTGGGCCTGCACTTGGTCTGTATTGAAGCCAGCGACGAGTTTCTGGAGTTCTCTCGCACAGTCGGCAACGACCTGAGCACTCCGATTCCAGAGTATGAGTTTGCGGGCGTCCAACCTGGCGACTGCTGGTGCCTGTGTGTGCAGCGATGGAAGGAGGCACTTGAAGCGGGCCGGGCGCCGCGCGTGCACCTGGAGGCCACTCACATCTCGGCTCTGGAGTTCGTCGACCTCGAGCAGCTTCAGCAGTATAGCGCAGAAGGAAGATAGCTTGTATGGGATCAAGCCATTTTGTCTCGGTCCGCCAGTTGTGCGCAGATATTCCCACCCGACGACGAAACTGACCAAAGGTCTCCCCCAGTTGATGAACTCCACTTCAGGGCACCCGGCATGTTGAATTGGCTGGTCGAACCGCTTCAACACAGCTTTATGCGTCAAGCGCTGTTGGCCAGTATCCTGGTCGGTCTCACATGCTCCTCACTCGGAGTCTACGTCGTGCTGCGGCGGATGGCATTCCTCGGCGATGCCATCGCTCACACAACGCTACCTGGTTTGGTTATCGCCTACCTGAATCGCTGGAGCCTTCTATGGGGCGCGATCATCTCGGCCATCGTCACGGCGCTGGGAATCGGCTGGCTCAGCAGGAACCAGCGGCTGCGCGAAGACACGGCTATCGGAGTCGTCTTCTCCGGCATGTTTGCCCTGGGGATCGTGATGGTCAGCCGGGCACAAAGCTATCGAGACTTCTCGCACATGCTGTTCGGCAACGTGCTGGGTGTCACGCAATCGGACCTGATCGGCATTGGGATCGTCAGTGTCGTTGTTATCGGAACACTGTTCGCGGTCAACAAGGAGATGGCGTTGACCACCGTCGACCCGCACCATGCCCAAACGATCGGACTGTCCGCGCAGCGGATGCGTTACCTGTTGCTTGTCATCCTGGCCTTGGCGGTCGTAGCCGGGATTCAATCTGTCGGCGTCGTGATGACAACCGCACTGATGGTAACTCCCGCCGCAGCGGCATCACTGATCACTCGACGACTGCATGGTATGTTTATTTGGTCCGGCATCCTGTCGGTCCTTAGCAATTGCGTGGGCCTCTACGCATCATTCTACCTCTCGATCTCTAGCGGTGGCGCGATCGTGCTTGCCTGTACGATTCTGTTCGGCGCAGTTTATGTGGTGACTCGACTTCGTTGGCGGCACGGCAATACACGTCATCGCGAGACTTGCATTGCCGGCAGCCGGCGGAACTGATTGAGTCGATGCGCACACGGCCGCATTCCCGTTCCGATACGGAGCCGAATCGATTCGCCAATCGGCCCCCGATGCTGCGGCGGATCTGCGGATCAGCAGAGACGCAACCGTTGGCGGGCAAACTCGAGGGCTTCGACGAGCGCATCGACGTCGCCATGCGTATTATAGACGCCGAAACTGGCACGTACCGTGGCTCTGACGCCTAGCAGGTCGTGCAACGGCATCGTGCAATGATGTCCGTGCCTGACGAAGACCCCGCGCCGATCGAGCAATTGGGCCAGGTCTTCGGGATGAGCTCCGTCAATCGTGAAACTGATGATGGCCCCACGCTCCTCAATGCCGGGTCCGTAGATCCGCATGCCGGGGACTTGCTGCAATCGGTCAAAGGCATATTCAAGCAATTTCCGCTCGTGTTCCCGGATGGTTTCCGTCCCGATCGCGTCGAGATAATCGATCGCCGCGCCCATCGCAATTGCTTGAGTGATCTGAATCGTTCCTGCTTCAAACTTGGCTGGCAGTGAAGCCCACGTGGAGTGATCTTTGTAAACGCGATCGATCATATGTCCGCCGAAGATCACGGGATCTGTTTGTTCGAGCATTTCGCGCCTTCCGTACAGGACACCAATGCCGCTTGGCCCGTATAATTTGTGTCCGGAAAAGGCCAAGAAGTCGATGTCATCGGTGATGACATCCGTGTGCTCATGAGGCACGCTCTGCGCACCGTCCACAACAATAACTGCCCCGAATTCGTGCGCCCGTCGCGCGAGTTCCGCGAGCGGAGTGATCGTGCCGAGGACGTTCGACATGCCGGTGACGGCTAGCAGCTTGGTCTTGTCGCTCAACACCTCCCCCACGCGGCTCATGTCCAGGCGGCCATCGTCGGTGAGCGGAAGAAAGCGGCATGTCGCCCCTGTCTGCAAGGCGAGTTGTTGCCAAGGAACGAAGTTCGCGTGATGTTCCATCTCGTTGATGACGATCTCGTCGCCCGGACCCAGGTTTCGCCTTCCCCAGCCGCTGGCGACCAAGTTCAACGACATGGTCGAGCCGGAAGTGAAGATAATCTCTTCGGAGTGCCTGGCGTTGATGAACTGCCGGACCTTCTCGCGTGACGCTTCCAGCTCCTCGTCTACGATCGCTCCAAACTGGTACACGCCGCGATAAGCATTGGCGTAAAAGTTCTCATAGACTTCCCGCTCTTTGTCGATGACACATTGGGGCTTCTGCGCCGATGACCCACTGTCGAGATAGACGACCGGATTCCCCTTGGGCAGAGGCTTCTGCAAAACCGGGAAGTCTCGGCGAATGGCCTCGATGTCGAGTTGTGTCATGATTCCGCTTCCGCCTGGACGGCCAATTGCCGCACGCGGTCAACCATACTGAACAACCCGTTGCGCCGTTGCGAGCTGAGG
>JANQQA010000112.1 GCA_028285205.1 Bythopirellula sp.
GCAGGGGACGCAATCCACATGGTTCGCGTGACTGACCTCGGTGAATCCGTCAGTGGCGGAGCACCCACCCAGATTGCCACCGGACTGCGCAATGCCGCCGGCATGGCCTTTCACCCAGCGAGCGGAGACTTCTATCTTCAGGATAACGGCATCGATGGGATAGTTGTGGCCATCGAGCCGACCAGCGCAGACGAACTCAACGTTATCCCGGCGGCAGATATTGGTGGAGCAATCGAAGACTTCGGCTTTCCCTCGACCTATGTCGAATATCGTACCGAGACCGTCATTGGCAATACGGGGATACAACCGCTGGTAGCTTTCCAACCGATCCCTGTTCCGGACGGGGCTGAAGGCGAAGGGCCCAATGATATTGCGTTCGCACCATCAACGTTCCCAGAAGCCTTGCAGAATGGCATTTTCGTGGGCATGCACGGTCAATTCTCCAGTGGTGGACTTGCCAACGAAGAGAACCCACTCGTGTTTGTTGATCTCGACGACAATTCCTATTTTCACTTTATCAGTAACGCCGAGGCAGGTGTTGGTCATCTCGATGGACTGCTCACAACGGACGACTCGCTGTTCGTCGCGGATATCTCTCCAGGGGGTGGGCTTGGTTTCGGCGATCGAAATTCAGGGGTGATTTACCAAATTCAAGCAAGCGCGCCCGTGCCTGGAGATTTTGATGGGGATGGCGACGTGGACGCCGCGGATTTGGCGCAATGGGAAAGTGACTACGGTCAAAACGGCGATTCTGATGCTGATGGCGATGGTGACTCGGACGGGTCCGATTTCCTGCAGTGGCAACAAGCATCCGCCGGCGCACAAGGTCTGGTTTCCGACTCCGTGGCGGCGCCTGAACCGGCTACAACGATTTACGTAGCGGTGGTATGCTGCATCTCAGTCAGCCTAAGGTTACGGTTGCACGGCAGCCGAAGTCACTGAGTGTATTCGTCTGTTGCATAATCTCATTCGCGTCAGCTGTAGGTAGCGTCGATGGGGCTCTCAGAACAACCGAGCAAAAGCCGGTCCCGTTGGTGGTTGCTTGCGCTGATCTTCTCAACGGCGGTGGTGTTGGGCGTTGTACTGACGACGCGAGAGCCCGATCCCACGGTTGCACCCGCAGTCGATGCAGCGTCCAAGGAACCGCCTGTTGAATCGAAGGTTAGTGACCCGGTCGCCCGGAAAGCACCCGACTCGAGTAGCACCAAGCCGGTCGCCTTGACAACTGCAGACGATGAGACAGACGAGACGGATGAGTACATCAGTGGCAGCACGACCAAAAGTCTCGACGAGCAGGCGCGAGCCTTAGACCCAAACGAAGATGGTTGGGATACAGAAGTCACAAGTGCCGCAACCAACGCGAGATACAAGTTGCTCGCCAAGTGGTTGGCAAAGCCCAAGGGACCGAGCAAGGCACAGCTAGCGGATTTCCTCGCCAATGATTTTCAGTGTGCCGCGTTGCTGCCAACCGAAACGAGAACGATCTATTCGGGGGGAGCGCTGCAAGTCCTAAGAACCGGCACCGAGGCGCAGGAGACCGAAACGTACCGCGGTGTTGAAGGTTTCTCTAAAGCCATCGCGCAATTGCTCGATCCGTTGGAATCGGAGCAGCCGCGACACGTGAAGTTCAAGCAATTCAAGATTGACACGTCCGCTGACCAAACGCGGACGACCGCCTATTTCCATGCCTTTGCACACACTGCTGCTGGGCCCGTGGAAATCAACTCAACGTGGAACTGCTGGTGGCGCATTCAGCAGGACGACCTAAAACTCACTCGCGTCGAAGTCGAAGAGTTTGAACAGACGTCTGCCGAGATCGCCAATCCCACGCTGTTTGCCGATTGCACAGCGGCGGTGCTCGGCGACTCCCCCGGGTTTCGAGAGCGGCTGCTGTACGATGTGTCCACGTGGCGGCAGCGTCTGCCTGCGAATTTGAACTTGCAGTACCACGGCCACATCGGCCTTGCCGTTGGCGATGTGAACGGCGATGGCCTGGAGGACGTCTATCTGTGCCAACCGGGTGGTCTGCCCAACGCTTTGTACATCCACCAGACGGACGGAACCGTGCGCGAGGTCTCGGCCGAGGCGGGGGTCGATGTGCTGAATTACACGCGTGGTGCCTTGTTTGTCGATCTCGATAATGACGGCGACCAGGATCTGGTCCTTACCGTGATCGACCAACTGATGTTCTACGCGAACGACGGCACTGGGAATTTCACGCCGAAGGCAGAGTTGCCTTTTATCCGCGGCGCATACTCCATCTCCGCCGCCGACTACGATGGTGACCGTGACCTTGATGTTTACGTCTGCCGGCACCGCGCCGACGGTCACGAGAAGGGCGAATTTCCGGTCCCGTATCCGTACTACGAGGCTAACAATGGCGGGCAGAACTTTTTCCTCCGCAACGAGGGCAACTGGCAGTTCACCGACGCGACCGCCGAAGTCGGTCTCGATGTCGACAATAGCCGTTTCAGCTTCGCCTCGAGTTGGGAAGACTTCGACAACGACGGCGATTTGGATTTGTATGTAGCCAACGACTTTGGGCACAACACACTGTATCGAAACGATGGTGGGAGATTCGTCAGTGTCGCTGAGGAGATCGGACTGGAGGACGCGGCCTTTGGCATGTCTGTGAGTTGGGGAGACTACAACCGCGATGGTCTGATGGATCTCTACGTTGGCAATATGTTCTCCGCGGCTGGCAATCGCATCACGTTCCAAGAACAATTTCGTCCCGAGTCGCAGGAGGAGTCGCGTAAGAAGTATCAGCGGACCGCGCGAGGCAACTCGCTGTTCGAAAACCAAGGGGATGGCACTTTTCGTGACGTCAGCACGCAGGCGGGCGTGACTCAAGGTCGCTGGTCGTGGGCTTCACTGTTCGCCGATATCAACAACGACGGGTGGGAAGACTTGATTGTGACCAACGGATTCGTGACCGGTGACACGATCGACGATTTGTGAAGTTTCTTTTGGCGACAGGTCGTGTCGCACTCACCTGATGATCTTCCCGAGGAAGCGACGCTGGGCGATTTGGATCCGGCGTACGTGCAAAGTGTCGTTAAGCTCAATCAAATGCTCGATCGCGGTGTGTCTTGGAGCGGGCATGAAGCAAACTGTTGCTTTCTGAATACCGGAAACAGCGAGAGTAAGTTTGCGAATGTCTCGGCAATCACTGGGCTCGACTTCCTAGACGATGGGCGCGGCCTCGCGTTGGTGGATTGGGATCGAGATGGGGATCTCGATGCCTGGACGTCAAACCGAACGGCGCCGATGCTGCGTTTCGTGCGCAACGACACGCCAGCGGGAATGCACTATCTTGCGGTCCGGCTGGAAGGGGTCGAATGTAATCGTGACGCGATTGGGGCGCGCGTGGTCGTCAAACTCGGTGGCGATTCGCCGACGAAGCTAACACGCACGTTGCGCGCAGGCGAGGGTTTCCTCGGTCAGTCGTCCAAGTGGCTCCATTTTGGTTTGGGGGATGAATCCGAAATCGAAGAGTTGACGGTCTATTGGCCCGATGGCGAGGCGGAAGCATTTCGCGATGTAGGCGCTGACCGCCGTTACAAGATCCGTCAGGGTACAGGACGTGCCGAAGTTCAAAAGGAATCGAAGGCAGACTACAGCTTGCTGGCGGCACCGATAAAGAAGCCAGTTCAGACGGTGCAAAGCCGGGCTGTGCTCACCTCTCGGCTACCGCTGCCGCCACTCAAAATGCAAACCTATGCAGGCCGCGAGCTCGATGCAAGCGCAGGTGCGAAGGGCCCAGTGTTGCTTAACGTTTGGGCTAGCTGGTGCCGCCCCTGCTTGGTGGAACTGCGAGAACTCTCGGAACGCGAGGATGAGTTGAGGACCGCTGGCTTGAACGTGTATGCTGCAAATGTTGACGGACTGGGTGATCAACGGGGTACCGATCTCGAGGGTCATCGCGCTCTGCTCAAAGGCTTTGGCTATCCATACGAGGCTGGCGTTGCTCCGCTCAGCTTGGCAGGAACGATGGAGACAATCGTCAACTTCGTCTACGGCCCAAATCGTCCACTCCCTGTGCCAACGAGTTTTCTGCTCGATTCCTCAGGGGAACTCGCTGCCGTCTACAAGGGTGGCGTAAGTGTAGATCAACTGCTGGCCGACGTGAAAACACTGTCACTCAGCAATGGTGAGCTTCAACAAGCGGCACGCCCGTTCGAGGGACGCTGGCTTGGTCGGCCCCCCGCATTCCGTCCGATCGGGCTGGCGGCGGCTATGGCCGAAGCTGACATCAACGACGAACTGTTGGGCTATCTGAGCCGTTATGCTTCGGTCTTGTCGCAAGATGCCGGATACGTACAGCTCGCATCCGAGGTCGCCCGTAAGTTGATGCTTGATGAACGCTGGGATGAAGCGTTGTCTCACCTAAGAGCGGCCACCGACGTCGCGCCGCAGGCTGCAGATGTTTGGGCATGGCTGGGCGAGGTGCAACTGCAGTTGGGTAATACCACCCAGGCAGACAAGAGCCTGCGTAGAGCACTGACCATTGATGTGAATCACGTCGTCGCGAATTTTCAGATTGGAAATCTGCTCAATAGGCAACGGAAAATCGCGGCAGCAGCTCGATTCTACGAGCGAGCCCTGGACGGCCAACCTGACATGGCAGATGCGCATTACCAGATGTCAGCCGTGCGATTTCAGCTACGTCAGACCGACGAAGCCGTTCGCCATATGGAGCGTTACGTCGAGCTACGCCCCGAAGACAACAGCGCCCGAGTCAATCTGGGCGGACTCCTGGCCTCGCTGGGGCGACTGGCAGAGGCCGAGCAACAGCTGCGCAAGGCCATCCAAACGGAACCTGATAACTCTATGGCACGCAACAACTTAGGGCGGGTGTTGCAAGACCAGGCAAAGGATGGGGCGGCGGTCGAGCAGTTCGAAATCGCGATGCGATCGGCGCAGTCAGCGCTGCCTGCGGCTATGAACTTGGCCCGGTTGTTGGCAACTAGTGATGACCAAACCGTCCGTGATCAGAAACGTGCGATCTCGGTCGCGCAGAAGTGCGTCGACGCCACGAACGGAAAACGGGCGGATGCGCTGAACATCCTGGCGGTCGCGCTGAGCGCTGACGGACAAGATTCTGAAGCGGTCGACACAGCAACCAAGGCATTGCGTGTTGCCGAAGCTCAAGGAGATGCTAGACTCATCGCACAAGCTAAAAGCAACCTCCAGCGATTCCAGCGCAAACAATCGTCGGGAGGTTCCACCGACGATGAGTAAAATCGGCAGCCTACTATTCCTTGATATTGCGAAATGAATTAGGCCTATGCAGTTAGAAATTGTTGACTTCGCCATCATTCTAGCTGTTCTGGCATTTTCGATTGGTACTGGGGCCTTCGTCGCAGCGCGATCCGGCCGCAATTCCAGCGAGTACTTTCTATCGGGCCGAAGTCTTTCGGGTGTGTGGCTTGGCCTGTCAATGGTCGCGACGACTTTTGCCACCGACACGCCTGGTCTGGTGACTGACCTGGTGCGGCGTGATGGCGTGGCCGGCAACTGGGCGTGGTGGGCGTTTTTGCTGACGGGAATGCTGACGGTTTTCTTGTACGCGCGATTGTGGCGTCGCTCCGGTGTCGCTACCGATCTTGAGTTCTACGAGATCCGCTACTCCGGCACACCTGCCTCGTTCCTGCGAGCGTTTCGGGCACTCTATCTAGGAGTGTTCTTCAACATCATCGTCATGTCGACCGTATCCTTAGCGGCCATCAAAATCGGGTCGATCATGTTTGGCTTCTCGCCCGTAAAGACGTTATCGCTCGCGCTGTGCGCGACGTTGATCTTTAGCACGTTAGGGGGCTTTCGCGCGGTAGTGCTCACGGACTGTGTGTTGTTCGTGGTGGCGATGATCGGGGCGATTGCAGCAGCTTACTTCGCATTGGCGCACGAGAGCGTCGGTGGCCTCGACGGGCTTCTCAATCACGCCAATGTCACTGAGAAGCTGCGCATCGTGCCGGAGTGGAATTGGAGCGATGACGACGCGCGAAACACTCTGGTAACGGTTCTACTAATCCCATTAGCCGTGCAATGGTGGAACGTTTGGTACCCCGGCGCCGAGCCCGGCGGCGGCGGGTATCTTGCGCAGCGGATGCTTGCAGCCAAGAACGAGAATCACGCTGTTGGAGCCGTGATGCTCTTCAACGTTGCTCATTACGCACTTCGACCTTGGCCATGGATCTTGGTCGCATTGGCTTCTTTGATTGTCTACCCCAGCGTGGGTGATATCCAAGCGGCGTTTCCCAACGTCGAGGAAAGCAAGTTGGGTCACGATCTCGCCTATCCGGCGATGCTCACTTTTGTTCCGGCTGGTTGGCTGGGTCTGATCATTGCCTCGCTGCTGGCTGCCTACATGTCGACGATTTCCACACATCTCAACTGGGGAGCTTCCTACGTTGTCAACGACTTCTATCGTCGATTCATCAAGCCAGACGCCAGCGAGCGACAACTTGTGTTCGTCGGCCGCATGTCGACCGTCGCTATGATGCTTGTCGCGTGCGTCTTGGCCCTGGCGCTGAATACCGCCACACAAGGTTTCCAAATCTTGCTGCAGATTGGCGCCGGTACGGGATTGATCTACATCCTGCGCTGGTACTGGTGGCGAATTAATGCTTACAGTGAAATCGTTGCGATGGTCGTGTCGTTTATCCTGGCATGCTACTTCCAGTTCGGTCCCCACTCTGGGTTGCCGGATTGGCAGAAACTTTGCCTCGGCGTGCTGATCACTTCCGCTGCATGGATCGTCACCACGTACGCCACGCGGCCCGAGCAAGAAGAGACATTGGAGAGCTTTTGTCGCCTTGTTCGACCTGGCGGGCCGGGCTGGCGAGCTGTTTATGAGCGGGCGGCAAGCAACGGTCAGGCGATCGCTGTCGGAAACCGCGAAGACTCGCTGCCGTTGGGGATATTGCGAATGCTGTTGGGCACTGTATGCGTCTACTCACTGCTGTTCGCGACAGGGATGGGGCTGTATGGCAACACAACTGCCTGCGGTGCATTGGCGCTGGCATGTTGCGTGAGCGGCGTCCTGTTGGCTGCGACCTATCGGTCGCGCGAGGCTGCGTAGGTTGCTGGGCTTTTAACAGGCCTTTCTGCCATTCGTTGGCGGAGATTCGAGTGAGCATCCGATGCGTCTGTCGGCGAATTGACAAGTCCCTCGCCACTGGTGACACTATGACTACCCAATTCAGCACTCCAGCTCTAACCCCAATCGGCGACCGTAATCTTGATACCTTGGCAACCGCGCCCTGAGTCGTGTGACGACGTCGTTTGGCGGCACGAAGCGAACCCCATTATCGATCGCGGGCATTTCTCCGACGTGCTCGGCGTGTTCAACTCGGCGGTCGTGCCGTTTGGTGACAGTTTTGCCGGCGTGTTCCGCGTCGAGAAGAAACGCCGCTTCCCCAAACTTCATGTGGGATTCAGCGAAGACGCGCTGAATTGGCAAATCAATCCAACTCCGATCGAGTACTCGACCGACGTGATGGAACGTCCGCAAAATGAGTACGCGTACGATCCGCGGGTCTGCGAAATCGAAGGCGTCCACTATCTCACTTGGTGCGCGGGGCACATCGGCCCGACCATCGGTGTGGCGAAGACCGAGGATTTTCAGACGTTCCATCGCTTGGAAAGTGCTTTCCTGCCATTCAATCGCAACGGCGTCTTGTTCCCGCGCAAGATCGGCGAGTACTACTGGATGCTGAGCCGCCCAAGCGATGACGGGCACACGCCGTTTGGTGACATCTACATTAGCCGCAGTCCGGATCTCGTGCACTGGGGAAATCACCGCATCGTGATGCGGCGGGGCGGCATGGAGCACGGCATCTGGTGGCAAGTCACGAAAATCGGAGCAGGTCCGATCCCCATCGAAACGAAAGATGGCTGGCTACTGCTATACCACGGTGTGATGGACACGTGCAACGGCCTGGAATACTCCATGGGTGCCGCCTTGCTAGATCTTGAGCAACCGTGGCGCGTGACGCACCGCAAATCGGACTTGTTGCTGGCGCCCGAAAGGGACTACGAGATCAACGGTCACACTGATAATGTTGTCTTTCCGTGCGCAGCGCTGCATGACGAAGCTACGGGTCGGCTGGCGATTTACTACGGAGCGGCGGACACTTCCACCTGCGTCGCCTATGCCGAGTTGCAGCCACTGATCGATTCGATCAAGTCAGACTCGATCGTATACTAGTCGCGTAGACTAACGCACTAGCGGGCGACGCGTTCTCATCCGTAGCGTTGGAGTTACACATGAAAATCGGGCGGGTTTTCGTTGTACTTACGTTTTGTCTGATCCTGCACACTGACATTGCGGCTGGTGCGGTCGACGGTGCCGACTCGGTTGCGAGTGAACTTCAGATCCTAGGCGATGCTTTTCCAAAGTTGGCGATCTCAGCGGAAGAATTGGTGAGGTACACAGCGATTCGCACTGATCGGCCGTTGCAAATTGACGGGAAACTCGACGAGCCGATTTGGCGACGTGCAAACAGATCTCCGCGGTTCGTCGACTTGATTACCGGAAAGCCCACGCATCACGAAACCCGCGCCGCTATCGTGTGGGACGACGAAGCATTGTATATCGGCTACTGGGTCACTGAGCCGAACGTGATCGCAAGATTCGAGAGACGCGATTCCCCGATTTACTACGAAAACGATGTCGAACTCTTCATTGCAGGCAAAGACGCCTACTACGAACTTGAACTCAACGCGAAGGGAACGATCTACGAAGCATTCTTCGTATGGCGAGACGCGTACCAAACGGGTGAATATCGCTCCGATCCGCAGCTGGCCCCGTCAGCGCGGGGATCGCAATCATTCAACGGTGTGGGGCTCAGGAATCACCCGCGCGGCAGGCGAATCGCTTTCCTACGGTACGATCTGCCAGGGCTGCGCTCTGGTGTGAGCATCGATGGCACGCTCAACGATGGCAGCGACGTCGACGAAGGCTGGACGGTCGAACTCGCATTACCTTGGAAGTCGATGAAGTGGCTTGCCGCAGGGGACAGCCGATCACTACCACCGCAGCTGGGCGATCAATGGCGCATGAACTTGTTTCGCTTCAACAAGTACAAGGCTCCGAAGCCAAATAGGGACTCTGGCGGCTGGGCGGTAGGAAAGCACGGGGTGTGGGACTCGCATATCCCAGAGCTTTTTCCCATCGTTACATTCAGGGCTCAGTAGCGGCGCGCATAAGCCTTCCACGCTTCCGCTTTGCCAGTATAATGGGCACTATCTACCGGTGAAGATTTAGGAAGCCTTAGCTCCCAATTTCAAGCAGTCACAGCCGCCTTCTTCTCCTTCGGCTTTGCATTGCACCATCCTCATCTAACTCTAAGTTGATTCAACTAATGAATACAAAGCGATCTCAAACCACTGGATTTACGTTGGTCGAACTGTTGGTGGTGATCGCCATCATTGGAGTGCTCGTCGCACTGTTGTTGCCTGCGGTTCAAGCGGCACGCGAGGCCGCGCGCCGCAGTCAGTGCACGAACAACTTGCGACAAATTGGGTTGGCGGTGCTCAACTACGAATCGGCCAGGCAGACGTTGCCTGCCGGCAGCACGACCGACACGCCGAATATCGGCGGACCGTATCGCTCGACCTGGGCAATCGATATTTTGCCGTATCTCGAGCAACAAACCATCTTCGATCTGTGGGACCAAGAGGCCCGCTTAATCGAGCGAAGTAACCAACGACTGCGAGAGACCTTCGTTTCCGTTTACGAATGCCCGAGCGACCAGGGTCTTGGCGAGCTATCCATCCCGGAATCAGGGCCGGGCAATGGTGTCGAATGGGCACATGGCTCCTATCGAGCGATGTCGGGCTACTCGCTCGGTCGAACTGGCGACCAATATTGGGACAATCCCTTGGCGGCAACCGTTCGCGAAACGTCGATGCCGTTGATCTGGCAAGGGCCAATGCACACGGTCGCCCTGCAAGTGAGCAGCGTTCGTCAGCGGCAGCTGGAAGTCGTCGAGCTGCAGCAGATCACCGACGGCACTTCCAATACGTTTCTCGTCGGAGAGTATCACACGGTCACCCACCTCAACCGAAGATCGTATTGGGCGTACGCCTACACCTCGTACAATCAATCGGGTGCGTTCCCCGAGAGTCGCACGCTAATCGCAGACTACGATAAGTGCCAACAGATCGGAGGTGGCGGCGTACACACATGTAAACGAGCCTGGGGAAGCTTGCATGCCGGCGGTGTCATCCAGTTCGTGCTCTGCGACGGTTCGGTCCACACGGTTATTCCGGATATCGACACCGAGATTTTTTCAGCTGCTGCAACCATCCAGAGCGAAGAAACGCTCTCACTTCAATCCCAATAGCGAATTCGTAAGGCATGCGATGACCAAGGCACGAAGCGCGATCGCGCAAATGGTTCCGCTCATAGGACTGACACTGCTGTTCGTCGGGTGTAGCTCCAACCCCGGCTACGAGTTGGCAGCGACGTCGGGCACGGAGACGCTCGATGGCGAACCACTCGCCGGAGCGGTCGTCAATTTCCAGCCGCTGACCACCGGGGACAAGGTGCTCGGCCCCGGGTCCGTCGGACGTGCGGATGCCTCAGGGCGCTTCAGCCTTACGACCGTCGATGACAAGCCCGGCGCTTGGGTGGGTGTGCACAAAGTGCGCATCTATTCCTACAGCCCTGAGTCGCCGGTCGAAAGCGATGTCGATGCCGGCCCCAGCCAAGAACGCGTCCCGGATCGGTACAACTATCAATCGAAGCTCACCTTCGAAGTGCCAGCAGCGGGAACGAGTGAAGCAAATTTCGAACTGCAGACAAAGCCGTAGCCAAGCTCGGTGGGGTCGTGGGCGCAGGTCTCGCCGCTAGCGGCAATGATTGCGGTCTCGCATGATTCCGTTCGGCGAAATCTGCCGCTGTCTAGTTGTGATAGCAGCCGCTTGCCACGTCTGCGGAATCCAGTTCCGGCCGTGATTCTCAGGCTATTTGAAGCGTACTCTGATTTTCATATTCCATTGGCATGAGTCGTGCATAGATGGTTGCCGACGGCAGGGGGGCGTACCTGCTATCACTTGCTGCCACTATGTCGTACGGAATGTACCTCTCCGCCGAAGGCGCCAAAGTCCAATCGCAGCGGTTGGAGTTTATCGCCAACAATCTGGCGAATCTGGAAACACCCGGCTTCAAGCGCGACGTGCCGACCTTTCAGGCGCGATTTGCGGAAGCAATTCAGCAGGGTCAGGACTACCCGGGAAGCAGCTCCCAAAACGATGTGGGCGGTGGCGTTAAGCTCATCGAAGTGCAAACCGACTTTTCCGGCGGAACACTTCGCTCGACGGGCATCGATACCGACTTCGCCGTCAATGGCGAAGGATTCTTCGAGGTGCTAACGCCCTCTGGCGAAAAGCTGCTGACTCGAGCGGGTGACTTTAACATTGATGCTCAGGGACGTTTACTGACGCAGACGGGCCGCTATGAGGTGCTCGACGACGGAGGAGCTCCGATTCAGCTCGATCCCGAGCAGCCCTGGGAGTTGCGTCCAGGCGGACTGATTAATCAAGACAGCTCGCAGACGGCAATCGGGTTGCTAATGCCCGCCTCGCTCGGCGACTTGGTGAAAGTGGGCAACAACACCTTTCGCCCGCTGGGCAACGTCACACCAGTTCCGGACGAGCAACGTGATGTTCGTCAAGGCTTCTTGGAGCAGTCGGGTGTCAGCTCAACCACTTCGATGATGGCCATGATCGAGACATCACGAGCGTTCGAAGCCAATACCAAACTGATTCAGCATCAGGACGAACTGATGAGCCAGCTGCTGGGTCGAGTCCTCAGAAGTTGACGAGGCGCTCGCCACCAGGCGCGAGCGACTGGCAACAGTTATCCTCGGAAGAACTAACAAGTAGCGTCTAACCACTGGAAACTACCCATGAGCGTTCAAACCCTTTACACCGCCGCCACGGGCATGGAAGCACTCGAAACGAAGCTTGATGTGATCGCCAATAACATGGCGAACATCAACACGACTGGCTTCAAGAAGGATCGAGCGAACTTCGAAGACTTGTTCTATCGTCAAATGCGTCTGCCGGGTACTCTCGATGCCGACGGGAATCTCAGCTCGACCGGTATCGAAGTGGGGTTGGGTACGAGGGTTTCCAGCACGCAGAGCAACCACGGGCAAGGCGCGATCCAAACGACTGAAAATCCACTCGACATTGCCATCGAAGGTGATGGTTTCTTCCAGGTGACCACCAGTGGCGGGCAGTTCTACTCGCGTGCCGGAAACTTCGGCATCAACGCCACCGGCGATCTGGTACTGGGTTCCGCGCATCGCGGTTGGGTGCTCGATCCGGGAATCAACATTCCGCAAGAGGCGACCGATGTCGTGATCGGTTCGGACGGGCAGGTGCAGTTTCGCACGTCTGGTCAGGATCAGCTGCAAATCGCCGGTCAAATTCAGTTGGCCACATTCATCAATCCCGACGGGTTGTTGAAGCTGGGTGATAACTTGTACCAGGCGACCGACGCTTCGGGTACGGCCAATCTCGATAATCCGGGCAATCCCGGTGTTGGCGTTCTCGCACAGGGAGCCCTGGAAGCCTCCAACGTCGAACCCGTCCAGGAACTGATCGACCTGATCACCACCCAGCGAGCGTTTGAACTTAACTCGCAAGTTGTGCAGGCGGGAGATCAGATCATGCAGGTCGCCGCGAATCTTCGTCGGGGCTAATCGCAGTTGATTCCTGTTTCCAACGTCTCATCATCTACGCTATGAACACGACAATCAAAGTACTGAGCTTCACCGCATTGCTGCTGGTCACTCCGGAAGCTAACGCTGCACAACTCATGTTGCGCGAGCAGGCAACGCGGCACGGCTCAATCATCCGGCTTGGCGATGTGGCCGATATTTCGGCGGCGACGTCCGTTGAGGTCGAAACGCTCACCAGCACACCACTGCTACCCGCGCCAGCCCCCGGCACCGTCCAATACCTGACGGTCGCTCGGTTGCGTGACTTGTTAGTTGCGCGCGGGATCGAGGTTGATCAGCTAACGATCAAAGGCTCGTTGTTGGTTGAGATAGGAGAGGCATTACCGCCTGTCGAATCCACGTCTACTGTGGTCAAGCCTCCGATGCCTCAGGTGGACGGCGAACTGCTCGTCGAGCAAGCGATCGATCAAGTGCTCCAACATGCGAGCACTATCGGCCGTTGGCGAGTTGATATCCAGCTGTCCCAGAGTCAACGGAAGCAGCTGGAATCACTCGGATCGGACATCACTGCACACCCGATGCAGCCACTTCGTTCGGGCAGGATTCGTTTTCAGATCCGCGATACCAACGGTACCTCATCGGAACTGACGGTCGTCGCCGACATTACGAAGATTCAGTCGGTTGTTGTCACCAAGCATTCCATCGCTCGCGGTCAACTCGTCCGAGCGGTCGACGTTGAGATTCGCGAGCGGGAAGGGAATCTACCCAGCGGCACGGTTGCCGATCTGCAACTCGCAGTTGGCAAAGTCGCCCTGCGGAGCTTCAAGCCAGACGAAGTTGTTCAGCAAAACTATCTGCGGGCCCCGTGGCAGGTACGCCGCGGCGAGACCGTCAACGCATACGTGCGGACCGGCAACATTACCGTCCGTACCAGGGCTATCGCCAAGCAAAACGGCGCGATGGGCGATCTGATCGCTGTTGAGACACTCGCTGATAAGCAACGTTTGGACGTCACGGTCAGCGGTCCCAGTGAAGTAACCGTTTATGCGACCGGCGGACGAGTCACTGACTACGCTACGCTCGAGCGTCGCGACACGCTGCGGCGATAGACGATCCTAACTATCTAACCGAGTCTGATATGAACTTTCGTAAACGACTTTTTCGACACAGCTCAACGCTCTTGAGTTTAGCGATCTCGTTGAGCTTGCTTGACGCGACGTTCGCGCAGGATGGCAGTCTGTTCTTGCAACCGGCACAAGGTCCCACCGGATTGACGCTCAAGAACAGCTCGTTCATCTATCGCGAGCTGCCACCCGAGGCACGACCACGTGAGTTGCAGGAGAATGATATCATCACGGTGGTCGTCGACTTTCGCTCACGATTCCTCAGCGAAGGCGACGCCGAAAATCGAAAGACGGCCAGCTTAACCGCGGTGCTTGCCGATTGGGTCAAGCTCGACGGCGGAGCGCTGAAGCCAGCTGCACAGGCGGACGGCGATCCGACGGTGAACGGTACCCTAAACAGCCAGTATCGCGCCGAATCTGATGTGGAACTGCGAGACTCACTGTCGTTCCGCATGGCTGCGAAGATCGTCGATATTCGCCCCAACGGGAATCTTGTGATCGAAGGTCACCAGACGATTCGCAACAACGAAGAGCGCTGGCGCATCTCGCTCACCGGCGTCGTGCGTCGCGAAGCAATTCAGGCCGACCGCACGGTCAGCAGCGATTCGATTTACGACTTTGACGTCGATAAGGAAGAACTTGGCCAGGTCCGCGATGGCTATGCACGCGGCTGGTTCACACGCTGGTACGACCGCTTTAAGCCGTTCTGATTTCCACTACTCGACAGCCGTTTTCTCGCATCCTGTTCGGAGCTTCGAAGTGACTACGACAAGAACCTTCACTCTGCTAATCATCACGCTGGGTTTGAGTGCAGTCCCAACCGCGAATGTGCAGGCTGTTACCGAACTGCGAAACATCTGCCGCATCAAGGGGCAAGAAGAAAATGTGCTTCGTGGCCTGGGCTTGGTGGTTGGGCTAAACGGAACGGGCGAAGCCAATGATCCCGCGACGATGCGGGCGCTGGCGCGTTCACTGGAGATCATGGGCAGCGCGTCACCGCAATCGGGTCTGCCAGGAGCGGAAAGCCTCCAGGAACTTCAACGCATTAAGAATGCTGCCTTGGTTTGGGTAACGGCAACCGTTCCCGCGACGGGCGCCCGCCGTGGTGACCAGATGGACTGCACGGTTGCCGCAATCAACGGCAAGAGCCTTGAAGGCGGACGATTGGCATTTGCCGCGTTGCAAGGCCCAAACATTCGCGACGATCGTGTCTACGCTCTCGCGGAGGGGCCAATTCACTTGGAATCGCCTGATCTTCCACTGACGGGGCGCATTCATGGCGGCTGTCAAATGGAGGAGGACGTCTTCACACCGTTTGTCCAGCAGGGTCGCATCACTCTGATTCTCGATGAGAATCATGCCAACTTCCAAACGGCTGACGAAATCGCCTATAAGATTCGCACGACGTTTTATCAGGAAAATCCTGAACAGGTGCAGGCGATCAACGCCTCAAATATCGTCGTGATGGTGCCGGAAGCTTATCGAAATGGAAACGACGAGGTTGGTTTTCTGGCCGAGCTACTTGAACTTCGCATCTACAACCCGGAGCCAGAGGCACGCGTGGTAATCAACGAGAGGACTGGCAGCATCGTGATTCACGGCGAAGTGGAGATCGGGGACGTGGTGATCTCGCACAAGAATCTCGTCGTCGAAACGACCGAAGAGGCAAAGCGGTTTAGTCAGTTGAGAATTGAGCAGGATCCGGCCCCTCGCTTGCGATCGCTTGTTGACGCTCTCAACGCACTGAAAGTACCCAATGCTGACGCGATTCAGATTATCAAAGACATCAATCGCAGCGGTAAGTTGCACGGTCGGCTGATCATCTATTGAAGTTCGTCGGATGATTTCCGGCGATGCCTTGCATCGCGATTACGCCAAGCGTTCGCAGCAATACACTCCTAGCCCACAGACCAATCATGAAGATAGATCTGGCTCAACAAAATAGCATGACGTCGTTGCGACCCGAACCCGCATCACCGCAGCAACAGCTTGCGAAAGCCAAGCACGTGCAGGAGACCTTTCGCCAGTTCGTCGGTGAGTCGTTCTTCGGTCAGTTGATGAAATCGATGCGGAGTACGCAGGGCAAGCCGGCTTACTTCCACGGCGGGCAGGCGGAGGAAGTCTTTCAAAGTCAGCTCGATCAGAAACTGGCTGAGGAAATGACCGCAACCAGCGCCGACCAGATCGCCGACCCGATGTTTCGTCAACAGTTTCCCAATGAGGCAGAACTGATTCGTCGCGCCGAGGACCAGCAGCCCAGTTTGCACGATCTGCAGGGACTTCGTCGCCTGTGATCCGCAGACGCATACCCGACTCATCATGAGTTCATTGAACCACTTACACATGTTTAGGGTGTAGTGCCCCAGTAAACGGGCTTCTCCTGGGACTCGCAGCGACACCCAGCGACATCAGAAACAGCCACACAAGTCACTTCTTCCTGAGAAACGAATGATGGACATCCCTTTGGAATCAGAACTCGCGGAGCTACTGGAGCGGTTGGCCGAAACGCAGCAGGATTTGCTCGGCTTGCTGTCGCGAAAGCACGATCTGCTTCTTGCTCGCGACCACGAGGCACTGGCGGCATTGGCTCCGGAAGAGCAGCGGCTTTGCAGCCAACTGCAAGCATGTCACGATCACCGGCAGCAACTCCTGGAGCGCGCGGCTGAAGCCGGTCTGCCAGCTGATAGCATCGAAGCACTCACTTCAGCGTTGCCGTCCGAAACCGCGCAAAGCCTTCGCCAGCCAATAGATGAGTCGCGGCAGCGGACGCATTTGCTTAGGCACCAGAGCATTTCGCAGTGGGTTGTAGTGCAGCGGACGGTGCTACATCTGTCGCAGATGCTCGAGATTATTGCGACTGGCGGACAACTTCAGCCGACATATGGAAAAGGTGGACCAGCTGAAAATAGCGGTTCGCTGATGGACCAGGCAGTGTAGGGGAATTGCGGAATTCGTGAATCGGATTGCGGAATACCTCTCGACCCTGACCTCTGAACCCTGATCCCTTTTCGACATGTCGCTGTTCAGCTCATTACAGATGGCGGGCAACACGCTGCAGGCGATGCAAATCGGTCTGCACGTGGTCGGCAACAACATTGCCAACGCCAATACTCCAGGCTACGTGCGCGAACGCGCCGTCTATACGCCTGCGCCGGTTCAGAGGCTCGGCAATCTGACGATCGGCCTCGGTGTCGAGATTGCCGGCATCGTGCAGAACATCGACAAGTTTGCAGAGCAGCGATTACGCGATGCCGGTGGCGACCGCGCCGGCGCAGAAGTCGAAGAGGCTACGTATCGCGATCTGGAAGTGCTGCTGAACTCGTTAGGCAGTTCCAACGTGTCCGCGAAGCTGACGGACTTTTTCAACAGCATTTCCGAGATCAACAATTCCCCCGAGAATCCTGCCACCAAAAACCTCGCGATCAGCGCCGGTGAGCAGCTGACGCAGGCGATCAATACGCTGAATCGAGAAGTCAACGTATTGCACGACGATTTGAACACGCAGGTCGGCCAGCTTGCCAGTGAGATCAACACGCTGACTGAAGAGATTCGCCAGCTGAATCTGCGCATCGTCAGCCTCGAAGGTGGGGGAGCCTCTGCCAGCGACGCCGGTGGATTGCGCAGTCAACGTGGCGTGGCGTTGAAGCGTCTGGCGGAGATCGCTGATGTGGAAATCACCGAGACCGACACGGGCGTTGTTAACGTTTCGGCGAATGGAAAATTCCTGGTGTTTGAGGCAACTCGTAGCGAAGTGACCACCCAGGACGTCGACACGGGCGATCGTGTGAATCAACAGATCGTGTTCACCGACGACGGTGGAGAAGTCTCTGCCAGCGGAGGTGAACTGGGGGGCATCTATGAATCACGCGACACGATTCTCGGTGAGTTCCTGACTAGCTTCGACGAATTTGCGGGTGTGTTGGCGTTCGAATTCAACAAGGCCTACTCGCAGGGGCAGGGTGCAGAAGGGTACACGTCCCTCACGGGCACTTACCGCGCGACTGATGAGAGCGCCGCGCTCAATCAGGCGGGGCTCGATTTTAGCCCCGTCAACGGTGAATTCACGGTGCTCATCACGGATGTGAACGATGGCGGGGGCGAACCTAAGAGCCATGTGATTGACATCGATTTGCTGGGCACCAACGGCGCACCCACCACACTCTCGTCCTTGGCCGAGTCCTTGGACGCGATCAGCGGCATCACCGCTTCGGTGTCGATCGACAATCAGCTGGTGATTAACTCCGAGTCGCCGGCAAACATCCAATTCTCGTTCGAGAAGGATAGTAGTGGCGTGCTAGCCGCCTTGGGCATCAACACATTTTTCACAGGCTCCGATGCGTCCAGCTTGGGAGTGAACACCGAGTTGACGAGCGGGATTGCCGATGGCGCAAAGTTCGCTGATGGACTGCGCGGCGAGGGTGACGATCGGTATGTGCCCGGCGCAAACGCCCTGTTGCTGGTTGATCTTCAGGACCAAGCCCTTAGCAACCACGACGGCAAG
>JANQQA010000123.1 GCA_028285205.1 Bythopirellula sp.
GCTGGGGGATGAGCGAACGCCTGGGGCCAGTTGCCTTCAACACGCATGAGGACCATCCGTTCCTGGGTCGAGAGATGGCACAGGAACATCGGACGTTCAGCGAACATACCGCGCAGGTCATTGATGAAGAGATTTCGAGCATCCTACACTCCGCATCTGATCGGGCTGAGCAGGTACTCACCACCAATCGCGACAAGTTAGATGCGCTCGCCCAGGCGCTCCTGGAGCGTGAGATCCTCGACTTCGACGAGATCGAGGCCCTCATCGGTCCGCCTGTTTCCCACCAGCAAAAGAGCGGCGGCGCACAAGGCGCAAACGCGGCCCGCGACGACTCAAGCTCCGACCACCACCAAGACAAAGACTAGCGCAAGGAGAACCTACCGGATGAGCGACACAGCAGACCAAGCCTTTGTCCACTGCGTCTACTTCACACTCAAGGAGAAAACGGCAGAATCCCTAGCTCAGCTGGTCGCGGCCTGTCACGAGCATCTGACCGATCATCCCGGCACGATTCACTTCAGCGCCGGTCCGCGAGCAACCGAGTATCAGCGACCCGTAAACGACCAAGAATTCGACGTCGCATTGGTTCTGGTCTTTGCCACGGAAGCCGATCACGACCGCTATCAGGTTTCCGAACGCCACCAGCAGTTTCTCTCGACCGCCAGCGAGTGGTGGTCCGCAGTGCGTGTTTTCGACGCTTTTGCGTAAGCCCGGCGGCGGTTTGAACCAGAGGCGGAACAACCGTCCTGAAAGGTCCGACCCACCGGTTTGGGGCTATTTTTGCTGCCGCCTCGCTGCTCATATGTCAAGTAACTGGGCCGGGCGAATTAGACTATAATAGATGCTTGATTTAGGCCGGTTGTCGGCCTGAATTCTCGGTTGAGAACACACGAGGCATCTGCGTCTTTCTCATGGTTCCCGCCAGCTCCTTTCAACCTGAACACTTCATCAACCGCGAGCTGAGCTGGCTGGAATTCAACGCTCGGGTCCTCGAAGAAGCGCAAGATCGCTCCAACCCGCTGCTGGAACGCGTGAAGTTCCTTTCGATCTTCAGTTCCAACCTCGATGAATTCTTCATGGTCCGGGTTGCCGGTTTGCGCGAGCAAGTCTTCGGCGGAGTCGCAGCCCAGGACGTGCCCGCCGACGGTCTGCGGGCAAAGCGGCAGCTGCTGAAGATCTCGCAGCGCACGCGTCAACTGGTAACCGAGCAGTACGCTTGCTTCAACGAGACGATTCTGCCTGAGTTGGCGGCCGAAAACATCCGATTGCTGACGGAAAAAGACTTAGACAAATCACAGAAGAAGACCGTCAACGATTTTTTTCGTCAACGGGCGTTTCCAATCCTGACCCCGATGGCGATCGACCCTAGCCATCCCAGCCCACGCTTTCACAATCGGGGCTTGTATCTGGTCGCGCTACTGCACCGCACCACCGGCCTGGGACCCCCGGACCTGTTCGCGGTCGTTCAACTTCCTCAGGTGCTGCCCCGCCTGGTGCCGCTCGGCCCTCAGGGCGAAGACACCTTCATCCTGCTAGAAGACATCCTTGCTTCCAAGCTGCCGGAACTATTCGGCGGCTACGAGATTGCTCACCAAGCGCCCTTCCGCGTGACACGGGACATGGACGTTGATTTGCTCGAACAGGAGGGCGACGACTTGCTCCAGGTGATCGAGCAACGTCTGCGTAAACGCCAGCATTCTGAAGCGGTCCGCCTCGAAGTCGACGCGCGGATGAATCGCGACTTGTTGGGCATGATCGTCGAAGAGGAGAACTTGCACACCAAGTTGGATGTCGACGGCGAAAGATACAGCGAAGTCTACCGCGTCAACGGGCCCCTCGACATGACATGTCTGATGGAGTTGACGCAAGCGTGCAAGAAGGAGCAACTGCTCTTTAAGCCCTTCACGCCTCGACAACCATTGGGGCTGCGGCCCAAAGATGATCTATTCGAGGAAATCGCCGAGCGCGACATTCTGCTTCATCATCCGTTTGACGCGTTTGATCCGGTCGTCCAGTTCATCGAGACGGCCGCCCACGACGACAACGTCCTGGCGATCAAGCAAACGCTCTACCGCACCAGCGGCGATAGCCCCATCGTCCGCGCCCTGATCAACGCGGCGGAAAACGGCAAGCATGTGACAGCGCTAGTCGAGTTAAAAGCACGCTTTGACGAAGCGAACAATATCGTCTGGGCGCGCCAGATGGAAAACGCCGGCGTGCACGTCGTCTACGGCTTCATGGACATGAAAACCCACTGCAAGCTGGCGATGGTCGTCCGTCAGGAAGGCAAGAAGGTACGTCGCTACGTGCACTTGGGCACAGGCAACTACAATCCCAACACCGCGAAGCTCTACACCGACCTGGGACTGTTCACCGCCAATAAGGATTTTGCGGAAGATGCGTCTGCGCTGTTCAATTTCCTCACGGGCTATTCGCAGGGTCACCAATGGACCAAGCTGATCGTCGCGCCGCAAAGCTTGCGACGCAAAACGATCGAACTCATTCGAGAGCAGACCGAACGCGCTCGCACTGGTAAAAATGCCCGTATTTTCGCCAAGCTCAATTCCCTGGTTGATCAAGAAACGATCGAATCCCTATACGAGGCCAGCCAGGCAGGCGTGCCGATCGAGTTAGTCGTCCGCGGCGTTTGCTGCCTCCGACCAGGCTTGCCCGGGATCTCTGAGACCATTCAAGTCCGTAGCATCGTCGATCGTTTCCTAGAACATAGTCGCATCATGATTTTTGGTACCGGTCAAAAGGCACGGGTATTTCTCTCGAGCGCCGATTGGATGCCGCGAAACTTCGAACGTCGCGTGGAAGTGATGTTCCCCATCGAAGCGCCAGATCTGATCCAGAAGATCTGCAAGGAAATCGCGCCCATCTACCTGAATGACAACCTCCGCGCGCGAGTTCTGAAGCCGGATGCAAGCTACGAACGCGTGAAAGCGTGGAACGGCGAAGCGGAACATCGCTCGCAATACGATCTGCTCCAGTCGGCTAAGATCCGCGAAGCCACCCAGTCGATTCCACAATTGGAACTACCCAACGGCAAGTCTTCTGACAAGCGTCAGAAGTCGAAGCCTTCGGGTGCCGAGAAATAAATGCTTTAATCGGCGTTGGCTTCGGCCAGGCGATCGAGCCAGAACGGCTCCGACCGCTTGATTGCCGCCAACACCTCGGGCTTATCGGCGAATTCTTCTGCGGACTTTTCCAGCCAATCGATGAAGAACTGTACGCTGCTGCGGCTAATGCGTGGCTGCCTATTCGCTTCGACGTAGTACGGCGCGGTGGTTGCGTATTGATAGTTCTTCGCAGAGTTGGTCATTGCGCGAACCAGAAACCAGCCGCTCTCCTCGAAGTTGAGCGGAGGAAGGCGACCTTGCTGCTTCGCGAACTCGTCCAGGCGGATGCCGTGCTCGACCTGACCGTTCTTAACGATCTCCAAATACTCCACACGGGCTTGCTCGTAAAACGCCAAATCCAGTCCGATCTGAAAATCGCGTGACTCGCCCTCGTCGAGCTCAAACCGATGGCCCGGCGGATGCCCCGACACCTTCGTCCGCAGCAACGGTCCGTTGGTGACCATCACCTTTCCCTGGCTCAACCCGGCGAACCAGGCATCACTCGAGAGCTGCTCGCCACACTGCACATACGTGCGGTTCGTGCCAACCGGGTTTTTGTTGAATCCCGCCCCACTTCCGGCAGCCGGTGGAATGTGAAGGCCGCAGTTCAGCACGTGGTGGTAGATGTGTTCGCTCCAACGACCGTTGCCAGCCACACCTGGAAAGAAAGCTCGATCGCGTTTGTATCCCCAGCCTTCGTTGTCGACCGCACCGTCGACCAACGTGTGACGGTGAATAATCTGAATCGCATCGAGTTCGCCACTAGCAATCCAAATCGGCAGGTCCCAGGCGAACGGTGTCAACGCGACGATCGTCGCGTCTTGCTTAGACGAGTCCTGCGCAGCCAACAGCGACGGTGCGTCCGGTTTCAGTTTGCAGATGTCGAGCGCGGCACCCGTACCTGGTGTCTCGAAGATCAACAAGCCACCGCCGCGACGATGGTCGAGTGCGTAGTTGGGGCCAAAAATCGTCTCGCCGAACTGTCGCTGCGGCAGCTGCTTGGGCAGTCGCGCTTCCTTGCATTTTCCACGCACGTTCTCACGTGCGAAGATCGGTACGAAGTTCACGCGCGCGGCGCGCATCAACTCCGGGAGGTCTTGCACACGATGCCTTACGTCCAGGTCTCCGGCCCACCAGCCTTCGGTCTGCATATTGACGCGACGCTGCAGTGTGACCTCGGTGCCGTCCTCGGCGTGACGCTCGATCGTGAAGTGCCCAGTCCGCGTCTGGTACTCCGGCCCTGCTTCAACGAGAAATTGGTAAGCTCCCTTCCGCAACTCCAACGTCACTTCCCCAGCGAACACGAAATACCCGTCAACGCTGATCGCCCCTTTGGCCCTTAAACGAACCGGCCGACCACGCTGGTTTCGTAGTTCCATACGGGCCGGGATCGGTTGACTGGAGTCCTCATCAACGACCCGAATCGTCAACTTGCCGTCATAACGCGCCGCCTGCATGGGCTGTGTCGCGCCTAGCAGTAGCAGCAGCATGAGTGGAAGGACGAATCGAGACATGGCAGCAGTGCTTCCGAGATGATTGAACTGTGCGGTTTCGGCAAGATTTGGCGCCAACCTTCAAGTCTAGCACACGCCAATTCGACCATCTTTATCGCCGCCTGCCTGCCGATCGAGCCCTGCTTGACGAGACGTCACGGAGGCTCGATCGCCGGCGGATGCGGTCGCTGAGGGACGCTACACTTTGCCACGATCGGCTGTAGAATAGGGTTTCAAGCAGTGACCACCCACCAAGCCTCTGAGCCGATTCACCGCGACGCATGGCCGACGACTATTACGAAACTTTGGGAGTTGGGCGGAAGGCCTCCGACGAGGAGATCCAGTCTGCCTATCGTCAACTCGCGCGCAAGTACCATCCGGATCTCAATCCCGATGACGCGAAGGCGAAGCAAAAGTTCCAGGAGTTGCAAAACGCCTTCGAAGTACTGAACGACCCCAAGAAACGCGAAATGTACGACCGCTACGGCAGCGCTTACGAATCCGTCGGCGCAGGCGGCCCCGGACCAGGGGGGGCGCATCCCTGGGCGAATGCTGGCGGGGGCGGAGCAGGCGTAGATATTAATCTTGATGATCTGTTCGGTGGCGGGGGCGGAGGTGGATTTGCCGATCTATTTAAGAACCTAGGTGGACGGGGCAAACGCGCAACGCGGCCCACACCACCCAAGGGCGGTACGAACATCAACTACGAGCTGACGGTACCGTTCACGACGACTGTGTTGGGTGGCGAAGCGCAAATCGCCGTGCAGCGCGCGAATGGCCGTACAGAAACCATCCAAGTGAAAGTGCCGCAAGGAATCGAAGACGGCAAGAAGATTCGTCTGCGTGGCCAGGGCAATCCGAGCCCCGACGGAGGACCCGATGGTGACCTGTTGATCAAAGTCAAGGCAGCACCCCATCCCCACTTTCGCCGTCAAGGCAAACGGCTCGACGTTCGCGTGCCAATCACGTTGGCTGAAGCCATCGGTGGAGCCAAGATCGATGTGCCGACACCACACGGGACAATTACCCTCACTGTCCCACCCGGCACATCGAGCGGCGCAAAACTGCGAATGAAGGGCCAAGGAGTCAAACCCGCCAAGGGTGAAGCAGGCGACCTTTTCGCAGAGCTGCAAGTCCTGCTGCCCAAGGACCTGTCTGACGAAGATCGCGAACAACTACAATCAATAGCGGCCAAGTATGCGGACAATCCGCGGACGGATTTGAAATGGTAGGCGTCGTGCTTGCTCAATTCAATAACTTGCTGCTTGCTGCTAGCGAGCTGAACGAGGCCGACGCGGCCACGCCCAACACTCTGCCGGAACCCGTGCGACAGATCGCCTACATGGCCTTGCTGGGCATCGCGCTGCTGGGCATGCTGATGATCGTCGCGACTTTGCTCGGCGGGCACTGGGTCCGGCGCTGGGGCGATCACGTACGCCGCCCGTCAGTGCCGAAGGACGTGATCATTCCGCGGCCTTCCGGTTCCACGCCGGCGCCTATCGCTGACGACCACCCCAACGACGGCGAAACGATCGGCGGCAACGACACCAAGGTAGGCTGATTGCTTGGCGGCAACAACGCATGACTCGATTCGATTTCCCCAAGTCGGTCCGCCTGTTGAAATCGAGCGACTTCGATCGCGTGTTCGGTCGCAAGTGCTCGGTCAGCGACGGCTTGGTCATCGCTTATTTCGACCGTTGCGAGCAAGCGCGCCCTCGGCTGGGGCTGGTTGTCTCGAGAAAATGTGGCAACGCCGTCACCAGAAACCGCTGGAAGCGAGCGCTCCGCGAAGCCTTTCGACGGGTCCAGCACGATCTGCCCCGCGGTCTGGACATCGTCGTTCTGCCCCGACGTGGCGCGCAGCCCAACGTGTCGCGGTTGCAGGAATCGCTACGCAAGCTAGCAAATCGGGCTGCATCGAAACTGCCGAACTGACGAGGATCAGATTGTGAGATGGTTTTGGCACGCTCTGC
>JANQQA010000143.1 GCA_028285205.1 Bythopirellula sp.
TTGTACCGGCCGCTGAAGCCCAACTTGAATCAGTAATCACGCGAGGCCAATTTCGCTTAGCCGATCAGCAGGTCGTCCGAGTGATGAACCTCGAAGAACTGTCCCCCGGATTAGCGCAGCAACCGACCGACCAGCGCGCCACGGTCACCGTCGCTGCTGAACGCTAGACGAGCCACAGCATGCAGCTCAGCTCCAAAGCTATCGATCATCCCCGCTTCGTGCTCATGAGCACCATTTTGGTGCTGCTGATGGCGCTCTACGCCGCGTCGTTCACTCCGGTGCAGCGCACGCCGGCGATCACCAAGGCCGTCGTTTTAGTCGCGATCCCCTACCCTGATTCGCAGCCCAGCGAGGCGGAAAATGAGATCGCCCGCAAGGTCGAAGAAGCGCTCACCGAGCTGCAAAGCGTTGACTTCATCGCGTCCACCAGCCTGCGCGGAGCGTCGATCACCCAGGTAATTTTCCTCGACGGTGTCGACCCCGACGATGCGCGGCGCGAAGTTAAGGACCTGGTCGATCGCATCCGTAATGAATTGCCCGTCGGGCGGGAAGTGCAACCTGACGTCCGCAAGATCGACTTCGACTCGGCTCCGTTGATGTTGGTGACGCTCACAGCCCCACCGGGTTTCGATGAGCGGGCCCTGAAAAAGATCGCTGAGGAAGTCGAAGAACGCGTTGCCTCAGTCGAGGGGATCGCCAACACCCAACTGTTTGGTGGCAAAGAGCGCGAGCTGCACGTCAACATCAACCCTGACCTGATGGCTCAGTATGGGCTAACCCTGACGCAGATGCGGCAAGCGTTGGCTGACTTCAATGCCAAAGTGCCCGCGGGCGCGTTTGACACAGACAAGATTGACCGAACGATTCGCAGTGAGGCGAAATTTCGCGATATTGATGACATTCGCGAAGCGATTGTTAGTAGCGAGCAGGGTCGCATTATCCGTTTTAAGGATGTCGCCGAGGTAATCGACACGCATCGCCGCGTGATGAGCGTAGCGCAACTCGACGGGCAGGATTGCGCAACGATCTTGGTGCGTAAGGAAGCGGACATCAATACGCTGGGTGCGGCCCGCGCGGTAAATGATCTGCTCGAAGACCTGCGGCAACAGTATCCACGTATCGAATTCACTGGGTCGCGCGACACATCCCAGGAAATCTGGATCATGTTCCGGGTGTTGGGGTCTAGCGCGCTGTTCGGCGCGATGCTGGTGTTGGTGATTCTCGCCTGGACCATGGGCTTGCGGATTTCGATTCTGGTCCTGATCGCGATCCCGTTCAGCTGTGCCGTCGGGCTGATCTTTCTGTTCTTCGCTGACATCCCCGTCTCAAACATGGTGGTGTTTAGCTTTATCCTCGTGCTAGGGATGGTCGTCGACGGCGCGATCATCGTGGCAGAGAACATTCACCGACATATCGAACGCGGAGAAGACCCCGTCACCGCCGCCAAAACAGGAATCGACGAGGTCGGTATCCCGGTTATTGCCGCCGATCTCACGACCGTAGCAGCGTTCTTACCGATGGTGCTCGTACCCGGCATCATGGGTGACTTTATGGGCGTGATGCCAAAAGTCGTGAGTGTCGCGCTGATTGGATCAGTCTTGGTCGATCACTTCGTCATTCCGACTTTAGCCGCTCGTTGGTACAAAAAGCACGAGCCGGTCCGCGACCAGTCGGCGGTATTCGCGGCGGTCTCCAAGCACGACCACGATGAGCCGGCGGCTGTCGCCAGCCAGGTGCGACCGAATCTTGGTTTGGGCACGCGTCTTTATGCCGGCTTTCTACGCACCGCACTTTCGAACCGCGCGACCGTGTTGCTCCTGTGCGGCCTAGCATTGGTGGGCGCGGGGCAGTTGTTTGGCAAGCTGGGTTTCGAGTTCTTCCCGCCCAGTGACCGTGGTCAGTTCAGCATCAAGTACGAGCTCCCGCTCGGATACAGCATCGAAGAGACTTTGGCCGCCTCGCGAGTGTTCACCGACAAGCTCGACAAGTGGAAAGAGCGCGGCATCCTGGTTAACTACGTCACCTCGGTCGGTTCGGCCGGCGGACTCGCCACGCGGATCGAAGATGATTCGGCCAACGGACCGGAGTTCGGCGAAGTGATGGTGGAGCTACTCTCGCCCTTGGACCGAACGGTTCACGAGCAGGAAATCATCGCGCAGCTACGACGGGAGATCGTGCCGCTACCGGGCATGAAGTTCTCCATCAAGGAAGTCGAAGATGGGCCGCCGGGTGGTGCCGACGTCGCGGTACGTCTCACAGGTGACGACATCGATCAGCTCGGCAATCTTGGTGAGTTCATCTCGGAGCGACTCAAAGATGTTCGCGGCACCGTCGACGCGACCACTGACTACCGGCCAGACAACCCTGAGTTGATCATCGAACCCAAACCAGAGGTCGTCGGACTCTATGGCTTGACCGAGTCGCAGATTGCCCGCGCTATCCAACTCGCAATCGCGGGCGATTCGCAGATCGAGATCACCATGGACGACGAAGACGTCACGTTGAGATTGCAACTTGCACCCGAGTATCAACGTTATCCGACGACACTCAAACGATTGATGGTCACCGCGCCCGACGGACGGAAGGCGCCCATTTCGACCCTCGCCGACATTCGCAACGACGTCGGACTTTATAGTATCAACCGCTACGAACGCGATCGCGCCGTCGTGGCAAAGTGCGATGTCGTCAAGCCGACCTTGCCTGACGACGTGTTTAAGGTGCTCAAGGACGATGTCTTACCCGGACTGGGATTCAGGGCGGTGAAAGGCAACTCGATGGTCTTCATCGGTACGCCAACCACGCCTTCTGAGGGCATTAAGGCTCAGTTCACCGGCGAAAACGAAGAACGCGACAAAAATTTTCGTTACCTGCTCTACAGTATGATCCTCGGCGTGGTGCTGATCTTCGGGATACTCGTGACCCAATTCAATAGTTTCCGCCAGAGTATGATCGTGATGATTACGGTGCCACTCAGTTTCATTGGCGTCGTGCTGGGCATGTGGGCGTGCGGCTTCCCCTTTAGCCTGGCTTCATTCATCGGTTTGGTGAGTTTGACCGGGATCGTCGTGAACGACGCGATTGTGTTGGTCGACTTTACTAACCAAGCCCGCGGCCGCGGACTGCCGCTCCGCGAGGCCATCATCGAAGCGGGCATCAATCGCCTCCGCCCCGTGATGCTGACGACGGTCACGACCATCGGCGGCTTGCTGCCCCTGCTCCTGAATATCTCCGGAGGTGCGGAGTTCTGGCAGCCGCTTACCGCCGCCGTAGTGTTCGGCTTAGCGTTTGCAACGGTCCTAACGTTGGTAGTGATTCCTGTCTGCTACAGCGTAGGCTACACCGTCACCGGCAGCACCAGCGGCGCTATCTTGAAGTGCCTACAGCTGCTGAAGCTGCGGCCCGCAGGCGCGTGAAACGCGTACTAGGCGTCGGTGACCTGGGTGGTGACAGAGACTTGTTTCTTCTCCGCGAGAGATCTTGCCTACCACCATTTTCTCGGACTGCCAAAGTGCGGCAAACACCCATGTTTTTTCGATTTGCCCCTGTTATTTGACTCTATCCTCACACCTAACTAGAGTGGAAAATACAATATTCGCTGGCTTGGCGGCGCCGGCGGCCGCAGTGGATTGCGAATCTGGAACTTCAAGTTTTTTCATCATTGAACTGAGTGGAGCTAATGAATCTGATGGGCACCAAGATCTTTGCCAGCCTCGCGCTGGTCCTCTCTCTGGTCGTAGCCAGTCCGGCGCACGCAACGAACATCACCTACGACTTCTCCGGCAATTCTAGCGGACTTGGCACCGGTAACCTGGGTGTCAGCAGCGCATCGGTCACCAGCGGTGGACTGAACGTCACGATCGACGGATTTGACGAATTCGGTGCAGCTGGGTTGCTTGCTCGCAACACTACCAACGGTTTAGGCATCGTTGGCGAACCCGGCACTGGTCAAGAGACCAACCAGGTTGGCGCAGACGCTAACGGCGGCGAGGCGCTGAGCTTCGATTTTTCGCCGACATTTGTCACCGTACTCGAAACCGTGGTCTTCGAATTGGGTAGAGAAGCCGGTTCGCTCAACGTGTTTGCTGACAATGTGTTGCTTGAGACAATCAGCTGGACTGAAACCACCGGTGGCGGCAACACCGGCAACTCAGAAATCGCACACACCTTTACCGCCCCAATCGCCGCACGTACGGGTCAGGTTTTCAAGTTTCAAGCCGTCGAAGACAGCTTCCGACTGAAAACCCTCACCGTCGTTGAGATTCCGGAACCAGCCAGTCTGGCTCTGTTCGCATGGGGGCTCGCTGGCGTAGCAATAAGTTCCCGTCAGTCCGCTCGCTAACCGAGCGCGCGAAGTGATTTACTTGGAAGTTGCTTAACAGCCTCTCTGCCCACTTTGGCAGGGAGGCTCTTTTTTTGGCAGGTCATCAAGAACGAAAATAACACAACGCGCGCGAAACGAGTTGCGTGGCGCACAACTTCTCCCTGGCTAATCCCTTAAGTGCGCGATGCCAAATCACAGCTTGGTAGTACTCTGCCGGGGCCGCTGAATTGACTACAGAATGGTCGCTGCAGCTGATTTGCGAGTTACCCACAAGTATTCCGGTGTCCTAAACGCGGCGATCGGCCTTCCGATCGCGGTTGCACGCTAGCGCGAGCCGAGATAGATTGCTGTCTTCGTGTTGCCAAGTCTGCCCGCGGGCTTGGTGAGTCTGTCGATCTTCGCAACTCGACGCCTTCCGTCAGCGGGCCAGCCACCGAGGTCTTGATGCGATCACTAAGTCTGGTTTGGCTATTTCTCTTCGCTACGAGCATGCGGGCAGCGGAGTTGCCGAACGTCGTGATCATCTATGCCGATGACATGGGCTATGGCGACCTCGCGGCGAATAATCCTGATTCCAAGATCCCGACGCCGAATCTAGACCAACTCGCGGCCGAAGGAATGCGTTTTACCGACGGACATAGCTCGTCAGGCATCTGTACACCGAGCCGGTTTGCACTTCTGACGGGTCAACACCACTGGCGGCGTTTCCATGGCATTGTCGGCATCTTCGGAGAGAGTGTCTTCGAGCCCGACGACTTTACGATTGCCAAGATGTTCAGGTCCAAAGGCTACAACACTGGCGTCGTTGGAAAATGGCACTTGGGGTGGAACTGGCAGGCCATGGAGAACGGCAATCCTCCCCGCGACTCGAAGAGTTACAACCGCAAGGTGAAGGTCTATGGTCCCGAGTCTCTGGATTGGGACAAGCCGATTCCCCAAGGCCCACTTGAGCAAGGATTCGACTATTACTTTGGCGATGGGACGATCAACTTTCCGCCGTACTGCTTCGTGCACAACGATCGCGTGACGGAAGTTCCGACGATCATGATGAGCACGGACAAGTTCAAAGCCATCCCCGAAGGCAACTGGGAGTTTCGACCCGGCCCCATGGTTGAAGGCTGGGATCCCTACCAGGTGTTACCGACGCTCACCGACAAAGCCGTTGAGTGGATCGGCAACCAAACGGGCGAACAACCGTTCTTCCTTTACTTTCCGCTGACCGCACCGCACGCGCCGATCATCCCCACCGACGAATTTCGCGGCACGTCGAAAGCCGGTGCCTACGGCGATTTCGTCCATCAGGTCGACGCGGTCGCCGGTCGGGTGTTAAAAGCTCTAGCCGAGGGGGACTTCGCCGACAATACGATTGTCGTCTTCACCGCCGACAACGGTCCCGAGAACTATGCTTTCGCACGCAAGAAAAACCATCAGCACTGGAGCAGCGGACCGCTGCGTGGATTGAAACGCGACCTTTGGGAAGGCGGACACCGCGTACCGTTCCTCATTCGTTGGCCGGGCAAGATCGAAAAGGGCACGGTCTCTGACGAAACCATCAGCCAGGTCGACCTGGCGGCCACGTTTGCCCAAGTTGTGGACTACCAGTTGGAGCCGACCGAGGCGATCGACAGCTACGATCTGCTGCCGCTACTGCGAGGCCAGCCGCACGACCATCCACTACGCATCGCGACGGTGCAAAACACGCAGAAAGACAAGTACGCCCTGAGACAAGGCGACTGGCTCTACATCGACGTAACTTGCGGTGCAGTCCGGGGTTGGGAACCTGAATGGTATTTGGAAGCCACTGGGTACACCAAGGAAACCACGCCCGGTTTGCTGTATAATCTCAAGGAAGACCTCGGACAACGCATGAACCGGTACACTGACTACCCCGAGAAGGTAGTGGAAATGAAAGCGCTGCTTGCTCGCTATCGAGCAGGTGAAGGCTGTGCTCCGCACAGCAAACTGGCGGCAAAACAATAACTCACACGCATCCCAAAGTTGGAGATTCCCTCATGGCGAACAGCGATCAAACCCGGCGCGACTTCATCAAAACCACAGGCGCAACGGCGGGCGCTGCGGCGTTCACTTCGACGCTCACTGCCCATGCCGTGCACTCGGGCGTTGACGAAACCCTGCGCGTAGGGCTGATCGGTTGCGGAGGTCGCGGAACCGGTGCCGCAAAAGATGCGTTAGCTGCCGACCCGCAGGCGAAGTTGGTGGCAGTCGGCGATACGTTTTGCGATCGGGCGGAAGGGTGCCTCAAAGAGTTGCGGCTCGACGAAGCATTCGGCAGTCGAGTCACGGTCGACGAAGATCACGTCTTCGACGATTTCGATAACTACAAGAAGGTGACCGACGCTTGCGATGTCGTGATTCTTACCACGCCGCCCCACTTCCGGCCGCTGCATCTCGCTTATGCCGTCAAGCAGGGCAAACACGCATTCGTCGAAAAACCCGTCGCGGTTGATGCACCCGGCGTGCGTAGCGTCCTTGAGTCGTGCCGCCTTGCCAAAGAAAAGAGCCTCGCGGTCGTATCCGGCTTGTGCTGGCGCTACGACTCGGGAGTCCGCGAGACGATGCGACGCATCCTCGAAGAGAAAGCAATCGGCGACATCGTCGCGATCGAGTCAAGCTACAACGCTGGCACGCTCTGGCATCGCAAACCAGATCCCAGTTGGAGTCGCATGGAATACCAAGTCCGCAACTGGCTCTACTACACCTGGCTCTCCGGCGATCACATCATGGAGCAGGCAGTCCACTCACTCGACAAGACGGCCTGGCTCATGGGCGATACCCATCCTGTGCGCGCCATGGCGATGGGTGGTCGACAGCAACGCACCGATCCGAAGTACGGACACATTTACGATCACTTCACTGTGTTCTACGAATACCCGACCGGCCAGCGTGTCTACTTCACATGCCGACAACAGGACAAGACCACCAACCATGTCGACGAAACGGTTCTTGGGACCGCCGGGCAAGCCGAAATCCTCAGGCACCGAATCGTCGGCAGCGATGGGAAAAAGTGGCGCTATCGTGGGCCCAAGCCAAGTATGTATCGCGTCGAGCATCAAGAGATGTTCCAAAGCATCCGTGATGGTAAGCCCATCAATAACGGCCACTACATGTGCAATAGCACGATGATCGGTCTGATGGGTCGCATGGCTGCCTACTCGGGGAAAACGCTCACTTGGGATGAGTGTTTCAACAGCCCCGAGCGACTCGGACCCAGCGAATACGCGTGGACCGACGTGCCCGAGCCTGAGGTCGCAATACCAGGCAGGCAAAAGAGTGAAGCCGCGGAAGTCGCTGCGACGTAAGACTCGGCCGTGTGCTATGTGCCTTTGGTAGATCGCCGTGCGCAGGCTCTTAAGCCTGCCATGTAAGCCTCGCTAGACATCGTCTGGTACCGGGTGCTTCCATTCGCCTCGATACTTTCGTTGCAACCGCGAATTCGCTTCGTCGTCACCGAGCACACGCTCGGCTTCGCCGTCCCACCGCAAACTGCGTCCTAAGTCCATCGACAGGTTGGCCAGGATGCAAGTCGTGGTCGAAATATGGCCTTCGACGATGCTGGCCACCGGCTGACGTTGTTCGCGGCGCGCGGCGAGGAAATCCCGCATGTGCGCACGTGTACCCGGAGCGGCATAAACTTCAGTCGGCTTGTGCTGCAGATCCTCGGGGTACTCTTCACGCTCGTCCAGATAGTCTCCGTGAACGCTTTTTCCTCGGCCTTGCGGAACATAATCATACGACGTGACACTGAGCTTGAGGGTCCCCTTCTCGCCGTAAAGGGTCGCGCCCCAGGGGTATTGCGGATCGGGATTCTCTCCCCAGTTGCGCTGGTTCCAAACGACTTGGACATCGGGATAGTCAAAGACCGCCGTCTGGGTATCGGGCGTGTTGTACCAAGAGTCAGCACTTCGCATCAGCGACCCCCCAGTGGCAGACACTTTCGTCGGCCAATCGAGCTTGAGCAACATCCGCACCAGATCGAGAAAATGAACGCATAGATCGCCCATTTGACCGTTGCCGAACTCCATCCGATTTCGCCAGGCTCGCGGATGCATGCCACTCCGATAGTCGACCCAGGCCGCCGGCCCAACATATTGTTCCCAATCGAGATGATCTGGCGGTGCTACCTTCGGATCAGTCCCACGTCCGCTGCCAAAGTAGCTATGAATATCGACGTAGGCGATTTTTCCCATCACTCCTGAGTCGACAAATCGCTCGCGTGCCTCCAGCAAATGATGCGTGCTGCGACGTTGAAGCCCGACCTGCACGGTGCGGTTGTATTTGTTGGCCGCTGCCACCATCGCTTGGCCTTCGATCACATCTACGCTAATCGGCTTCTGCACATACACGTCCGCTCCAGCCTTGCATGCCTCGACCATCGGAAGACAATGCCAGTGGTCGGGCGTAGCAATCAGCACGACTTCGGGTTTTTCCCGACTCAGCAGATCACGAAAGTCGGCAAACGTTGGCGGTCTTGTCCGCGAGGCCTGACGCGTCGCGACCAACTCGGCTGCCTCGGTCACCATGTTGCTGTCGACGTCAGCCAGTCCGACGACTTCGATCGGCGCGACCTGTATCAGATGCAACAAATCGGTCTTGCCGTACCAGCCAGTACCAATCAACCCCACGCGAATTGACGCGTCATTAGCCGCTGCAAAGGCCATTTGTTGCAACGAAGCGAATGCTGCCGCGCCGCCGACTCCAGTGGCAAGGAATCTTCGTCGATCGATCATCGTACTGGCCCTGTTTCGTGATTGTTCTTGGCACACAGCATGGGATGGCCGCCGTTCCGTACGCCGGTTATATCAGGTCGGCGAAGGCAAAATCAACGTGATGGCGCTGCCCTCGTTAGGTTGGCGCGAATCCGCAAGTAACAATGGCTCGCTGCCATAGATGGCCAAAAATAGTTGGTGCAATCGCATCCGCGAATAGGTACAGTAGACGGGCCGATTGGAAGGGATCACTGGCATCTGTTCAGTGATTTCGTGGCAGGATTTCCATTTGAGAACCAATAAGTAATGGGCAACGAGCCACAAACGACAAAAAGAAAGGCCTCGATCCCAGAATCGCATGCGTAACTTCAAGCTTCAACACGACTTAGCGCTTTGCCCCTGCACCTCGGCGAGTGAGTTTTGCGGTTTTGAGTGATGTTTTCGCTGCCGCCGCAAAAAGCAATTCACCAAAACCCTGTTTTTTTAGCGCATCGCACCTTTCGCAACACGAGTTTTGCCAGGCCCTGCAGGCAAAAACACGAGTGCCGCATTACCAACAAACTATTTTCCGATTGTACCAACCGTAGATGGACTTTAGGTTTTCGCCGACAGTCGCACACTTTCCCACCTACAACCTTCGCAGAAAACACTATGCCATCAGTCACCCGTTACTTCTTTCTTTTCGCCGCGTTCAATACTTCACTGGTAAATGCGGCCGAACGACCGAATATCGTCTTCATCCTCACCGACGATCAGTCTCCGCTGACGCTCGAGGCTTACGGCGATACCGCTTGCGATACGCCCAACATCGATAGCATTTCGCGTGACGGGATGCACCTCGACGATGCCCATCACATGGGTTCCTGGTCGGGCGCGGTCTGCCTACCCTCGCGGACGATGATCATGACGGGTCGAACGGTGTGGCACCTCCCCGATCGCCACGGTAGACGGAAAGACCCCGACGCGAATCGCAGGCTCGCGGAGCACAGCATGCCGGCATTATTTAACGCGGCAGGCTACGACACGTTTCGAACCTGCAAGCGAGGCAACACTTTCAAGGCCGCCAACGAGCTGTTCGATGTCCGCCACGATAAGGACTGCCGTGGAGGTGAGAAACAGCCGAACAGCCAATGGCATGGCGACCACGCGATGCAATACCTCAAGCAACGCGAAGCGAGCAATGACCAGGATCCGTTCCTGATGTTTCTTGGCTTCTCCCATCCCCATGATCCGCGTAATGGCGAAGCTGAGTTGCTGGAGAAATATGGAGCATTCAACACGAAAGAACCTCCAGAGCGCTACTTGCCAGGCGCACCGAAGCTTCCTATCAGCTATCTGCCTGCCCACCCGTTCCATCATGGCCATCCCAAGCTGCGCGATGAGGTCAACGTGCAAGGCGTGAAGCGGGATCGTAGCGAGGCCACGGTGCGCAACGAATTGGGACGTGAGTTCGCCTGCATCGAATCGATTGACGATCAAATCGGACGAGTATTCAAAAAACTGAAAGCGATGGGCGAATGGGAAAACACCTACGTCTTTTTCACATCCGATCACGGCATCGCGGTCGGGCGTCACGGTTTGATGGGAAAGCAGAACTTGTACGAGCATACTTGGAAGGTGCCGATGCTCGTCCGGGGACCAGGAATCGAGGCGGGCAGTTCGGCATCCGGTTACGTCTACCTACTCGACGTGCTGCCAACAATGTGCGACTTGGCCGGAATCGAGATTCCTGAGTCCTTGGAAGGCAAGAGCTTTCGTCCCGTGCTAGAAGGTGCTGAGCAACGCGTGCGTGACGTGCTGTATGGCTGTTATGCGGGTGGCACCAAGCCTGGCATGCGATCCGTCAAATCAGACGGCTGGAAGCTGATCAAGTACGACGTGCTGGACGGCGAAGTGCGCGAGACGCAGCTGTTCAATCTGCGTGAGAATCCCAACGAATTGCTCGTCGAGCATCAGGATCAGGCCACCGCAGCGATGATCGGCAATCAGCCGGAGCCGCGGCAAGTCGATCTGGCCGAGGATCCCAAACACGCCGAGAAGCGTCAGCAGCTGGAAGCGCTGCTGCTCTCCGAGCAACAGCGACTGGACGACCCGTATCGGCTGTGGGACCAGCCGAATTAGTTCCGCATGCCGCTGTCGGGGCACGACCGACCGCAAAAACGCGCTGTACGTGGGCGGTCACTGCCCTGGGAATCTTGCTTGCAGGCGGTCATAATGGGCGGCTTGCTTTCCTCGCGGTTCGTACTCATGCCGAACCGAAGGCAGATTCAGTCCCCAAAGCACGAGCTGCGCAATGAACGTCTGGCTGCATATCGGCAACATACTCTATCTGCTTTCCTACTCAGTACGCGACATCTTATGGCTTCGCATCATCACCGTGGTGGCGATCATAAGCATGATGCCTTACTACTACTGTTGCACTGAGAACCCGTTGTACGAGCCGATCCTATGGAATGCCCTGTTCGCGGTGGTGAACGTGGTGCAGATTGGTCGTTTGATCCTAGAGCGTCGGCCAGTTTTTCTTGGGGAGGACGACCTGCGTCTGTACAATATGGTCTTTCGCAGCCTTTCGCCCCGCGAGTTTATGAAACTGATTGCGATTGCCGATCACAAGCGAGCGGACGCTGAGCAAGAAATACTGAAGCAACACGAACCGATCAAGGAATTGATCTTGGTCTCCAAAGGTCGGGGGCGGGTTGAGGTCGATGGTCGACTGGTTGCCGAAGTGATGCCGGGCCAGTTCATCGGTGAGATGGGATTCCTCACGGAACAAAATGCCAGCGCGAGTGTGCACACCAGCCTGCCACTAGAGTACGTGGCATGGCCGGTTGATGAGCTGAAGGAACTGTTTCGCGAGAATCACGCGCTACATGTCAAGGTACAAGGCATCCTGGGCGTTGATCTCGTCGAGAAACTACGCCAAGAAGGCTACGCAACCGCACATCCTTCCAAGATCATGGCCGGCTATCGAAAAGACGACTGAACACGCCAGGACGTCGACACAGTGATTGGCTATTCCGACTTGGCAAGACGGATGCCGGAAAACTGCCACTGTGAATCGGGCGAGAAGAAGTTGCGATACGTCGCGCGGATGTGATCGGAGGACGTCGCCACCGAGCCGCCGCGCAACACGTACTGGTTGCACATGAACTTGCCGTTATACTCGCCGAGCGCGCCCGCCGCCGGTTGGTAGCCGGGGTACGGCGCGTAGGAACTAGAAGTCCATTCCCAAACGTCGCCGAACATCTGCACGGGAAAGTCGTCCTCCGAGTCGATTGAGGCGGGGTGAATGGCAGAGTTGCTTGCCAGCAATGTGTCCGCAAAGTGGCCCTCGCGCGGCACGTCAGCGGCATGCACTTCCCACTCAGCCTCCGTGGGCAGTCGCCCGCCGGCCCAACGTGCGTAGGCGTCGGCTTCGAAGTAGCTGACGTGTGTCACTGGGGCAGCCTGATCCAGTGGCCGTAGGCCAGCGAGGGTGTACTCCTGCCAACTACCGTCGACCTGAAACCAGTACAAGGGATGAGCACAACCAGTCCGTTGCACGAAGTCCCAACCCATCGACAACCACAGCTCTGGCCGCGTGTAGCCACCGTCTTCGATGAAATTCAGAAACTCGCCACTTGAGACCGGTCGACTCGCAATGCTGTGCTGTTCCAAAAACACACGATGTCGGGGGCTTTCGTTGTCGAAGGCAAATCCTTCGCCGGCGTGACCAATCTCGTGGACGCCTTCCAAACCGGGCAACCACGCAGTGGTCGTGCCATGCGGTTGGGAGCTTCGGGACTTGCCGTCACGAAAAACAGGAAATAGCGGGTTATGCGAGAACAGGTGCTTGAGATCGGTAAGAATGAGTTCCTGATGTTGTTGCTCGTGCTGAATCCCGAGTTCGACGATTCGCGTCAGATGCGAGTCATCGTCAGTCGCCGCTTTGATTCGCTCGGCAACCGCCTGGTCGATGTGTTCGCGATAGGCAAACGTTTGCTCCAGGGTTGGTCGCGAGAGCAGCCCGCGTTGATGGCGAGGAAACTGCTCGCCGACGGCGTTGTAGTACGAGTTAAACAGCACTTCGTAGCTGTCGTCAAATACACCGTAGCTCGAGTCTTGCTTGAGCAGAAACGTCTCGAAGAACCAGCTCGTATGAGCAAGATGCCAACGCACAGGACTGGCGTTCTCCATCGATTGCAGGCAGCAGTCTTCGGGTGAGAGCGTCTCGCAAAGCTTCATCGTGAACGAACGCACGGCAAGGTATCGATCGCAGAGACTTTGGGGCGAAACGGCCGGTGGAAGTTCAATGCTTTGGGACATCGCTCTCACTCGCTGAAAGGGGACGCAGACCGGCGGGAACCAACCACCGTTCAGAATACTCAAATACAACTTGCAACAGAATCGCCAAACAGGCAGCAGGCACCGCACCTTGCATGATCAGCGAAGTGTTATTCAGTCGGATCCCGGTGAGAATCGGCTGCCCATAACCGCGCGCCCCCACAAGTGCACCCAGGGTGGCAAATCCAACATTGAGCACCGCCGCGGTCTTAATGCCTGCAAGAATCGAAGGTGAGGCCAGCGGGAGATCAATATGGAATAGACGAAAGCTGCGTGACAGACCGAGTGCGGTCGCAGACTCGCCGTACTCCGGGGGAATCGTCGCCAGGCCGGTTGCGGTATTGCGCACGATCGGCAGCAGGCTGTACAGGAACAGCGCCACCACCGCAGTCATCGAGCCGGCACCAATGGTGTTCAAGTTCAAATAGGCAACCGGAGCGATCAGTAGCACAAGCAATGCCAGCGCCGGAATCGTCTGCACGATGCCGACGGCTCCGAGAATGATTTGACCCAGACGAGGCAACTTCGCCGCGATGACGCCTAGCGGAATCGCAAAGAAGATCGCCGGAATCAACGAACGACGCACCAAGTCGCAATGCTCCAGAGTGCGTTGCCAAACTTGGGATGCGAGTGACGGGTCTTCGATATCGCTGGAAACGGAGAACTCGTCACGCAAGAAATCGGCGGCCGCCTGACGCTCGCTAGCCTCCTGTGCGGCAACGCGGGCGTTAAGCTGTATGATCGCGGGTTCATCGATGGCCGATTCGAGCTGCAGGACCTTGTCCACCAGCTCGGGGTAGCGATTCTGCAAGTCGGACCGATAAAGCACCACGGCATCGTATCGGGGGAAGTACGCCAAATCGTCTTCCAGCAAGACCAGGTCCAACTCTGCCAGCTGCGCGTCCGTTGTATAGGCGTCCATCACGTCGATGTCTTGCACTTCGAGCTGCCGGTATGAGACGGCGTGTTCCATGCCGGATACCCGCTCATGGGGCAGCGAGTAGACCTTACGCAAGTTCTTCCAACCATCGTCGCGGTCAATGAATTCGTTGCTGAAGCCCAATCGCATGTCCGGATGATCGGCTAGGTCCGAAATCGTCTTCAAGTCCAATTGCTCGGCGGTTTCGCGTCGCACTGCGAGGGCATAGCTATTGTTAAACCCCAGTGGTCGACTGATACTGATCCCATCTTTGGCGAGCAGTGACGGTAGCTGCGCTTCCGTCACGTCGGCCTCGCTGGCGAAGATCTCTTTGATCAGCGTGCCCGTATACTCAGGATAGGCATCGATTTCGCCGCGACGCAGCGCGTCGAACACGACCGTTGTGCCGCCGACCGATAGATGTGTGGAAGGCTGTCCCGTCGATCGGATGAGCTGCGTCAGCATTTCGCCCAAGATGGCCGTTTCGGGGTCCTGCTTCGAGCCGACGCGGATGCCTGCCGGTGGCGAGCCGCTTGGCAGCAAGACCAGCACCAACAACAGTAAGCCAATGACAAGGTACCGATTCATGCGAAGACAGGCCGTTGTGCTTGGACAAACTTGGCAGCGAACTCATCGACGGGATTCGCTATCAACTCAGAAAAGTCGCCCTGTTGTACGATCTTGCCGTGGCTAAGCAACGTGACACGATCGGCCAGGAACCCCGCTTCCGCCAGATCATGGGTCACCAGCACGACCGTCTTGCCCAATTCGCGGAAGATGATTCGCAGGTCTTGCTGTAACTCCGCTCGGATCATTGGATCGAGGTCGCCCAGCGGTTCGTCGAGGAGCATCACGTCGGGATCGAGCATCAGCGCACGCATCAAGCTCACACGCTGACGCTGGCCGCCAGAGAGTTGACGCGGGTAGCGGTCGAGCAACGCGATAGGCAATTGAGTCAGCTCCAGAAGCTCCTTAATTCTTACGTCCGATTCGGAGGGTTGCCACCGCAGGTAACGGGGCACGATAGCAATGTTCTCTCGCACAGTCAGGTGCGGGAACAAGCCGCCTTCTTGTATCATGTAACCAATTCGTTGTCGCACCGAGTCCAGTGTGAGTTCGTCAAGCGGTTCGCCTTCAAACAACACACTTCCGGAATCCGGAGTGACCAAGCCAACCATCATTCGCAGCAGCGTGGACTTACCGCACCCGCTCGTACCGATCAAAACCTGGGTCTGGCCCTTGGGACAGGTCAGATCGATAGCATCGACAGCCAGCTGGTGGCCGAATCTCTTCGATACCTGGCGAAGCTCGATCATCGATCCGTCCAGTAGAGAAAAGCAACAGGGAAGAGTGATCTAGTCTAGCAGAGCAAAGTGAAGCACGGCGAATCGCTGCTGCTCGTCGGTCCAACTGCGTCGCAGCATTAGGCCGACTTCCGCCGCGATATCAGCAAATCCGCCAATGGTGTACTTGTGCGAGTACTCAGTGAGTATCTTCTCATTCTTCTCGATGTGAAAAGTCTGATCAGAAACGGAGACCTTCTGCTGGCTACTGCTAACCAACGAGATTTCAATCCGGTGCTCCTCTGAGTCATAGACCGCCCGATGGTCAAACTCGTCCAGTTGGAAGTCACTCGCAAGTTCGCGATTGATATGCCTAAGCATGTTGAGGTTGAACTCGGCCGTCACGCCACGAGCGTCATTGTACGCGGCCTCGAGGACTTCCACGTCCTTTTGCAGGTCGATCCCGATCAGCAACCCACCGCCTCGTCCGCAAAGATCAGCGATCTGTTGCAACATCACAAGTTTTTCAGGAACCTCGAAATTGCCGATCGTTGAGCCCGGGAAGAACACAGCAGTATGGGTCGGATCTTGGCGCGGCTGCGGCAAATCGAACGGCTGCGTAAAATCGGCACAGACAGGCAAGACTTCGATCTTGGGAAACTTCTCGCGCAGCTGCTTAGCCGTCAGCCCCAAGTGATCTCGCGAGATATCCACCGGCACATAGGCAGCGGGACGATCGAGTGCATGCAGTAACGCTTCTGTCTTCGTGCTACTTCCGCTGCCGTACTCCACCAGCATCACGCCAGGACCGATCTGCTCCGCCATTTCATGCGAATATCGTTTGATAATCCAGTCTTCGCAGCGGGTGGGATAATACTCGTCCAGTCGGCAGATCTCGTCGAAGAGCTGCGAACCGCGCTGGTCATACAAGTACTTTGAGGGGAGCTGCTTGGGCGTGGCATTGAGTCCCGCAATCACGTCCTCCAGAAATTCATCGCGACCGGGTTGCTGGTCTATGAGGGCGCTAACAGAATTAGATTTGTCCATTGAGCCTAATTCCAATCAATTGCGGAATGCCGGTAAGCGGGCAATTTTACAGGAATTCTGACTCAAACTGCAGGGAGAATCCCTCGCGAATTAGCGCACATCGGTTCGGGCGGACGTGATTGGTAGCTTCCAGTCCTCGATAGCAGTACCTCGCAGGTCGATATTGCTGCAAATGTAGTGCAAACGCTGCGTGGCCGGTCCGTCCGGCGCGATCTCAAACAAGCTTTGCAGAAAGTAAGGAGGGATCGCTTGATAGTGCATTGTTACACGAACCTCCAATCGATCTCGGTCGGCATCTGCGGGCAGCGCGACTCGATAGGTCACTTCATCGGATCCGCTGCCGTCGGTGTAGCGAGGATCGCGCTTTGCCTTCGGTCCGGGGTGGGTCGCTTTGAGAAACTCGCCGTTGAGAGCCGGACCAGGTCCTTCAGCACTCCAACCGCGTGGCAGCAGTCGGTTGTCTTTCACGATCTTTGATCCATGAATAAAGCTCGTCGTATAGCGATGGTGCTCACTATGCAGCAGTGTTTCGTAAATCTGCACTTGATCGGATGAAGTGATCACATCGTGATGTGGTTGCGAGACCTGTTCGTCACTTGCATTCGGCCCCTCGCTGAAGAACTCAGACGGCAGAGGATTGCCCTCCGCATCAATCAGCACGCCCAATTCATTGGTCCTGCCCGACGACCATACAACGCGTTCGTCGCCGGTCCCATCCGTGGGCTTTTCAATCACGAGGAACTCAAGAAACGCACGACGAAATCCCACGCCGCTGGGAAAGCGATGGCCCACCTTGTTGTGAACCGTGACATCCGCAACCAATTCATTATCGTCGTTGACCGCCGCGCTTACCCCGATCGACGCGACGTCGTGCCTGGCTTGCCGCACGAAATCATCCACGGCGTGCGGGATATCGGCCTTCGAACCCGTCATGAAGTCGAACTTTCGCACGCCCAGGATATCGTCGAATTGGTTGAACATCTCGAGCAAGAACACGTTAAGACCGCGGAAGTTGTGTCGAGCATATCCCTCTTTGCGAACGCGGACGTGCAGGTCTTTGTGTTCGGCCAGATTCTCCGCGTCGGGAAACGTATCGTCCTGAATCGCGGCGATCCGGGTCTCGATGCGATCAAGGTGCACCGCCAGGTCGTCGTTGTGGTAGTCTTTCGACATGTGACAGTCCTGGCAGCTCTTCGCTTTGGGATTGTCGGGGTTGAATTCGTTCTCAAATTCGCTGTTGAGCCATTCCAAGTACGTTGCTTGTTCGATGTGGTGGTGATATTGCTTGAACACCGGATTCTGTTCAGCGGCGATCAATGCATCACCGTCGGCGGAATGTGCCGGCTTGTCTAAGATCGGCAGGTTCACGACGTGGCAGGTACCGCACATTTGTGACGACTTGATATACGGATTGTGCTTCGGCTTGAAGCCTAGCGCGTGCTCCATCGAATATGGCGCAATTTCCTTGTCCTCGAACGGCCCATGCAGCTCGTTGGCTTTGCCCAGATGAATGTTCCCGGTAATGGAGGTCTCCAGGAAGTACTCAAGATAGTGCCGATGGTCATCGGCGGGCTGTTCGCGCGGTTGCATGTGGTGGCAAATTGTGCAACTGATTCCGTCGCGTGCCAGCGACCCATACTGCCAATGATCCTCTTCGGCGGCATTTTCGTCGGTTGAGGCGCGCATCACATGATCGAGTCCGAACGGTTGGGCATCCGGTCCGTGATCGAGTCGATACTGGTGTTTGCCCATCGCGCCGTGACAAGTCAAACAAGTCTCGACCAGCGTTTCGATGTGCAGCTTGGTCTTCTCCGTGTCTTTGCCAAAGTCGGCTTTGATCAGCTCGATTTCGCTCTCAAGCTGAGCAAAGAAGATTGGGTCACGACCAGCCAGACCCATCGGCGTCCAACGCCATTCGCCATACGGTGAAAGGTGCACGCCCTCCGCGGCGTAGCCAGCATCTTCGCCGGTCGGCACGAACATCGTCGGCCCGAACGGTTCGGTAAGGCCTGCGTGACAACTCATGCATTGGTTCGAGGTGACAAACGGCTGCGATTGTTGTTCAGACGCAGGGCGACGAACGACCCAATCGTGCGTGATTGGCGGAAAGTGCAGCACATCCGGCCGCATTTTCTGTGCGATCTGTGGGAAGAGCTTAAGGAACTGTGGACTGAGAACCGCCTGACAGCGTTCCGGATGGTCGGTGTCGCTGCAGCGAGGATGCGCGGAGATCGGCAGATTTTCTAAGCTGGTGGTAAGCAGGATCTCATTGCCCTGGTCATCGGTTCCTTCGTCGGGAGTGGGTTCCTCGTGATGCTCGACTTCGCGCCACGAATCATCGACACGGAAAAGGAGTGGCTCGCCTGGATACCCTTCAATGTTACGCAGCGACGAAAACGTGAACTCATTTGTCTCGCCCTGAGTATGAGTTGACGCGTGGCAACGAACACAGTAGATGCCAAAGCCGGAGATGGGATGATCAAATGGGTATTGATGGTTGTCGACGACCTGCTGATCTTTTGCTGGGTTGCTCCAAAACCACCCGTCGTGCGAGCCTGCCGAATCTTTGACCATCACTGTCCAGCTTGACAGCAATTCGAAGCGTTGCTCGTCAGTCATGCCCTCATAGCGCGCAGCTGGCGGTTCGAACTGTTCTTTGATGATCATCGCGCCATCGGGAATGGCCGTTCGTTTGCCGTCCTCTAGCCACTCAATGATTTCTGGGGAATAGAATATGTGAACCGCGGGATGGGTGCCGTAATATTTGCCGTCGATATATGGGCCGGTGTCTCGCACGCGCTTGTCGTGAGCCCAGCCGAGTCGTTTATAATCGCGCTGATTGAGAAACTTGAAGAGTTGCGTCTCATAATCAGTGACGCTCAACAAGCTAGGTAGCGGCAACGGACTCGCATTAACTGGTTGCTCAAGCCCAACCAGCGTGACGCCTTCCACCGACTTCTCCGGCGAAGTTTCGGCGCAGCCAATAATTGCACACGCACCACAAGCGATCACCAACGCAGCTGAAAGTCGCAGCGTCATTCGTCTCTCCCTCTGAAACGCACTTCCTATTTGCCGTAGATTGCATAAATTCTTATCATATTCCGTCGTTGCAACCTACCCCAACAGGCTGAATCTCGGCGGTTCCCAGGATGATGATCGGACCAGTGACGGGTCCACGAAACAGCGGCCGCGCAGATTGCGCCTCATACGCGCAGGTAGCGGGTTCCGCTCCGGATGAATACGCGGCCAGGCAGGGCGCGCATGATTGCTAGAGTGAGTGCGAATCCAGTCGCTGCGAAATGAGTTTCGCGATCTTCTTTAGCTGCATCGTCTCGGCCGGTGAAAACTCCCGAGCTTCAATGGTCTGCACTACTAGTACGCCACAGACTTCCTCGTCGTGAATGATCGGCACACCCAAGAATGACTGGTACTCGTCTTCGTCGGCCTCTGGAAAATACTTGAAGCGAGGATGCTCGGGAGCTCGGGCCAAAACGACGGGGCCACGATCCTCGGCAACAAGCCCCACCAGCCCCTCGTCCAGCCGCATCCGAAGGTTGCCGACGCACGACTGGAGCAAACCGACAGTCGCAACTAGCACTAAAGAATCTTCGCCCGGCTGAAGCAGGTACAGCGAGCCCACGTCTGTCTGCATTTGATTCGCGATCGACACCACGATCCGATCGAGCGTACTATCTATCGATTGCAGCCCGGAATCCACAAGATGGAGTTCACGGGTCGTATCGAGAGACAAGTCCGAACTATCAACACTCATGCCTGGTAGCCAATCGGATGCAGAAAAAGGACGCAGTCAAAAAAACTGGAACTCCAACAGAGGACCAGCCGCTTACGCGAGCAAACCGCGTGCCAATTAAGCTCCCACAGATGTGTCTGTACTTTTCGTCGTCTTGGGGGAGCTAGGCAAGCACTTCGCAAGTATCTTTTTCTAGTCGCCCAATATGGCGACACTGGACTGCTCGATAAGGTAGCACTCGCTATTCTGCCCTTCAAGACACCTCGGAACGTGTATCGTACTCTATCAGCCGAGCGGATGGTCTGCGTTGGGCGCAACGCCGGGAGATCCGTGATCTAGCCCCAAGGCGTGACCCTCGCTGCTGCGGTGCTCTTAAACAACCAAGCACTAGCGAAACGATAACCTGGCTCTTGGCGATTGGCCTGAGCTCCGCCGAACGGTGTACAGTTCGACCACTTGTCGTGTATTCAAATCGCGTTCCACGGAAAACGATACAGGTAGCTGATGTGGTTCGAGCCGGTTGCCGCATATTTTCTCACTGGCTAGTCGATGGCTGCAAAGCAGCGGTCGCTAATTCGACCGTCAATATCTTGAGAATCTGAACCGCATTTCGATCACTGGTTTTCTGATCCTCGACGAGTACGGGCGAGCCATGCTTTAAGCGAGAATCCCACATTCAGATTTCACTCCTGCTACTCCAATTGCTCTTAGCGTGCGTAGCCTATGCGAGCTGAGACCCGAAGCAACGCGCCATGAGAATCACTATACGTTGTCACGCGAAGCTGACGACGGCAGCTACGTCCTGCTGCTGCCGGCTCAACGCATCATATCAGGTAGATCGCGCGATCAAGAATCGTCCGTGTGCGATAAAAAACTCGCAACACAGCATTAGTATGGACATCAACAACCCCGTCAGAGCTGATACAATCAACATTATGATGTGCTGCCAAAAGAACGTTAGAGTTGTGAAGTATCGAGTCGCGGCCATTCGCTGTATGCCTCGACTCGGTGCGTCAGTATTGATCTGTTCGCTCCTAGCCGCGTTCCCAACAGCCTGGTCGGCAGACGGAGTCTCCTTCAATCACGACGTGCTGCCGATCTTGTCTGACAAGTGCTTTCACTGCCACGGCCCGGATGCCAAGAACCAAGACTCGGAATTCAGGTTAGACACACGCGAGCACGCTGTGGATGATTTGGGTGGGTACTTCGGGATCAAGCCGGGCGACCTCGAGGCGAGTGAACTGCACCGACGGATCCACGCAGCCGACGACGAGCAGATGCCTCCGAAGGATGCAGTGCGGCAGCTTAATGAACAGGAAAAGGCGACCTTGGACGCCTGGATTTTGGCAGGCGCGCCTTACGAAGCCCACTGGTCGTTTATTCCGCTACCACGTGAAGTCGACGTCCCGGACGTGGGAGACGCTTGGGCCGAAAACGAAATGGATCGCTTCATTTACGCTGAACATCTGGAAGCTGGAGTAGAGCCAAACGACCGCGCGAGCAAGGAGATTTGGTTACGCCGAGTGACGTTCGATCTGACAGGACTGCCGCCGACGGTGGCCGAAATTGGTGCATTTCTTGGCGATGATTCCCCTAAGGCGTATAGCAATGTGGTCGATCGACTGTTGGCGAGCATCGCGTGCGCTGAGCGTCTGACGACCGAGTGGCTGGATGTTGCTCGGTACTCAGACTCGTACGGGTATCAACGCGACGACGCTCGTTTCGTCTGGCCGTGGCGTGATTGGGTGATTGAAGCCTTTCACGAGAACATGCCATACGATGACTTCATCACTTGGCAGTTGGCCGGCGACCTGTTGCCCAACCCGACGCGAAATCAAATGCTAGCGACCGCTTTCAATCGATTGCATTCGCATAAGAAAGAGGGTGGCGTGGCGGTCGAGGAGTTTCGCGTCGAAAACGTAGCCGACCGGACCCATACCGTTGGCGCTGCATTCATGGGCCTCACTTTTGAATGTGCGCGCTGCCACGATCATAAGTACGATCCGATCACCACGAAAGACTACTACCGGCTGAGCTCATTCTTCGCAAACGTCGACGAACGTGGACTGATTTCTTTCTTTACCAGCGCTGTGCCAACGCCAGCCATGCCGTTACCGACCGCGCAGCAGGAACAAGATCTCAAGGACGCGGAGCAAGCGATCGTACATTCGGAAGAAGAACTCAAGCGGGTCGTTGATGATGCGCAGGACCCTTTCGAATCTTGGCTACAGAATCGCCAGCAGACCAACGAATTGGCCGGCCTGGTCGCGCACCTAAATTTCGACGCGTTTCAGTCAAGCCCCACGGATGCGTCTGAAGGTGACGATGGCAAAAAGAACTCTGCCGCAGAACCGAAACTGCAGAAACTGGCGAATCTTGCTACGCCAAAGAATCAGGCTCACACGGCGAAGGCGAACACGTTGGTCGCTGGCAAATCCGGCCAAGCAATCAAGCTCACCGGGGACGACCCTGTGGAGATCCCCAACACAGGGCACTTCTCACGCGATCAGCCTTTTTCGATTTCATTGTGGATCAATACGCCCGAAACGAAAGAGCGTGCTGTCATCTATCGTCGTTCACGCGGCTGGGATGACGCAGGCAGTATTGGCTATGAACTAACGAAGCTAGGCGCCAAGCTCAGCGCAAAGCTAACTCACTATTGGCCTGGCAACACGATTGACGTCGAGACCAGTGAGTTTTTGGAACCGAATCGCTGGTATCACGTCGCCGTGACTTACGATGGATCGAGCAAAGCCAAAGGGCTGCAGATCTACATTGATGGCAAGCACGCTGACACCACGATTGTGTACGACCACCTTACGCGGCAAATCACCGAGTGGGGTGGCGAAAGAAACTTGGCCATCGGCACACGCTACCGTGATCGTGGATTCAAGAACGGCCTTGTCGACGAATTTTATGTATTTAATCGAACACTTTCAGCCCTGGAGGTCAGTCATCTCTACGACGGTCAGGCACTTCATCAGATCCTGGGCAAACCGACCGACCAACTAACGGCCATCGAACGAGATCAGTTGCGTGAATTCTTCATGCTGTCTACTCACGAGCCTATTCAGCAGGCACGGCTGCAACTCCGCGAGGCGCGCAAACAATGGAATCAGGCCATGGACAGCACGCCGGCGATCACAGTCATGCGCGAGCGATCCCAGCCGCGACCCACGTTTGTATTGGAGCGAGGCGGCTATGACAGCCGGGGCGAACAGGTCACTGCCAGCACGCCAGAGTTCATGCCCAAGTTTCCCGCCGACCAACCCACGAATCGACTCGGGCTCGCCCGTTGGCTCACGTCAGACGATCATCCCTTGACCGCGCGCGTGACCGTCAATCGTTATTGGCAGCTGATGTTTGGCACGGGCCTGGTGCGCACCCCGGAGGATTTTGGTGCTCAGGGCGAACGTCCTACCCACCCCGAGTTGCTCGACTGGCTGGCACGCGACTTCGTTGATCACGGCTGGAATGTACGGCGGCTGTTGCGAATGATGGCCCTCTCGGCCACTTATCGCCAAAGTGCGATTGCCACCCATGAATTGCGCGACCAAGACCCGGAGAATCGACTACTTGCACGTAGTTTTGGTACCCGGTTATCGGCAGAAATGATTCGCGATAACGCCTTGGCCACCAGCGGCCTGTTGTCCAGCGAAGTAGGAGGGCCGCCCGTAAAGCCCTACGACATCAGCCTGTCGTACAAACCTTCCACGCCCGATAAGGGGCCTGGTTTGTACCGCCGCAGCCTTTACACATTCTGGCAGCGCACCTCGCCAGCTCCGGTGATGACTACGCTCAACGCGAACAAGCGCGATGTATGTCGGCTCCGCAGAGAGGTCGCTCCCTCGCCATTGCAGGCACTAGTGATGCTGAATGGCACGCAGTTTGTCGAAGCCGCGCGCGTGATGGCCGGCAATTTGCTCGCGGAACATGGCGAGAATGAACTGTCGATGGTCGCCGATGCCTACCGGAGGCTGACCAGTTCATCGCCAACAGCTAAGCAAGTGGAAATTCTGCAACAACTGTTCAACGAACAGTTGACGATCTTCCAAGAGCAGCCTCAACGTGCGAATCAGTTGCTCGCGGTGGGCAATGCTCCCTCCCCAACTTCAGAAGATCAGGCGCGCCATGCGGCCGCTACGGTGTTGGTCAATTCCATCATGAACCTCGACGAATGCGTGAGGCTGCAATGAACAAGCCATTTCCGCCAGGAAACTCCCTTTGCACTGGCTTCGAGGATCCCTTGGGACTGAGTCGGCGTCAGGCACTGAGTCGATTTGGGTACGGCCTGGGCGCCATGGCGCTTGGCACGCTGCTGAATCAAGATCAGACGGTGCGAGCTGATGCGAAAGTACTCAAGCCGCATTTGCCCGTGCGAGCTAAGCGAGTAATCTTCTTGTTCCAATCGGGAGCCCCTTCGCAAATCGAGTCTTTTGATTACAAGCCGCTGCTCAACGAACTCCATGGCCAGCAACTGCCCGATAGTGTCCGGCAAGGGCAAAGACTCACTGGCATGAGCGCCCATCAAGCCAGCCTGCCGATGGTCGGATCACCGTTCAGCTTTGCCCAGCATGGGAAGTCTGGAGCGTGGGTCAGCGACCAACTGCCGCACACCGCGAAAATCGCCGACGAGCTCTGCTTCATCAAGTCCATGTATACCGAGGCAATCAATCATGGACCGGGCGTGATGTTTATGCAGACCGGATCACAGTTTCCAGGACGACCCAGTATGGGCGCTTGGCTGTCTTACGGATTGGGATCGGAGAACCGAGATCTGCCGTCTTACGTCGTTCTGGTGACCAACGGCCAAGGCGGACAGCCACTGACATCGGGGTATTGGGGAAGCGGCTTTCTGCCCGGCAAACACGACGGTGTCCAATTCCGCAGCGACGCTAATGCCGTGTTGTACTTGAAGAGCCCAGACGGCGTTGATCAGGCCAGTCGGCGAAAGGCGCTTGATCGTATTCAGGAGATGCATCAACTGCGGTTGGCAGAGACCAGCGATCCCGAACTCGAAACGCGCATCGCGCAGTACGAGATGGCCTATCGCATGCAGACTTCAATTCCCGAGGTGACGGACATCTCTGACGAATCGGAATCCACGCTCAAGTTGTACGGTGAGGACGTCAAGAAGCCCGGCACCTACGCGGCCAATTGCCTGTTGGCGCGCCGCATGGCGGAGCGTGGTGTTCAATTCATTCAGTTGTTTCATGCAGGTTGGGATCATCACGGAGGTTTGCCGGGTGGCTTCAAGCAAAAGTGCCAACAGACGGATCAACCGACAGCCGCGCTGATTCAGGACCTCAAATCCCGCGGCATGCTCGAGGACACTTTAGTCGTCTGGGGCGGGGAGTTCGGTCGCACCAACTACTGCCAAGGCAAGATGACACCGGGCAACTTCGGCCGCGACCATCACCCGCGGTGCTTCACGATGTGGATGGCCGGCGGCGGTGCGAATGCGGGACACACGCACGGCGAAACCGACGACTTCAGTTACAACCTGCAGTCCGATGGAGTACACATTCACGATCTGCATGCAACGATCCTGCATCTCATGGGAATAGACCACGAGCGATTGACGTTCAAGTACCAAGGGCGACACTTCCGCTTAACCGATGTTCACGGCCATGTGGTGCAGCCAGTGATCGCATAGCGCGCACACGTCTTGCCGCTGCTTCGCAGACTTAAACTGGATTGGGCTGCCCGTCACTCTTTGACTTCCGCCAACATCTGTTGCAATTCGGCGAGTTGCTCCGGCAGTTCCCCTGCCAGATTCGTCGTCTCACCAGGATCTTTGGCCAAGTTGTAGAGCTGCGGCTGACCGCTATTACCCAACTCGGTATTCGTATTTCGATTCACCTGGGCACCGTTGGAGGGCGCGATGTACTTCCAATCCCCCTGGCGTACGCTTAACGAACCGGCCTGCTCAATTACGAACGATCGCCCCACCTCCGAATCGCCAAGCAGTGCCGCAGACAAATCGATGCTGTCAGGAATGGCATCAGTCGGAAGAACCGATGAATTCCCAGCAATGCCCGCCAGCGTCGCTGGAAAGTCGATCTGCGACATCAATGCGTTGGAGACACCTGGCTCGACGCGTCCAGGCCAATAAACAATGTGCGGAACACGTGTGCCTCCTTCGAAATTGCTGTACTTGCCGCCGCGCAACAGTCCCGCCGGGCGATGATCCCCCAGTTTCGCGACAGACTGATCTTGGTATCCGTCGTCAACCACCGGGCCATTATCGCTGGTAATTATGACCAGTGTTTTCCTATCAATACGCGATTCGACCAGCGCAGCCATGATTGCACCCACAGAGCCGTCGAACTCGACCACCGCGTCGCCGCGCGGACCGTGGGGCGTCGTGCCGACGAATCGTGGATTTGGCGCTCGTGGGACGTGGATATTGTGAGACGAAAAAAATAGAAAAAAACGTTGATCAGCGTGTTCCCTGACAAATTGGCAAGCCCGCTTCGTAAACACGTCCGCCATCTCCTCGTCGACCCAACGGATATCCATTCCGCCAGTCATGAATCCAATCCGGCCAATACCGTTGACGATCGAATTATTGTGGCCGTGTGACCAATCCATCTTCAGAGTGCTTCGATGTGTCTTGCCGGTCACTTGCCCATCGGGGTTCTTTCTGAATACATCGACCGGATCGCTAGGGTCCAGATCGACAATGCGATAGTTCTCGACATAAACGCAAGGCACACGATCATTGGTCGTCGGAAGCATAAAGCAGTAATCAAAACCAACTTCCAGCGGGCCAGGCTTGATTACACCGGACCAATCGGGTTTGGGAGGTGTTCCCAGACCGAGGTGCCATTTGCCAATCAGCGCCGTTGTGTAGCCCGCATCCTGCAGTAGAGACGGAAGCGTGACGCGGCCCGGTTCGATGAGTGCCGCACCATTCGGCGGCGCGATCCCAGTCCCGGGGCGGCGCCATGCGTACTCACCGGTCAGCAAACTGTACCGGCTCGGTGTACAGGTTGCCGATGTGCAATAGGCTGAAGTGAAGCGAAGTCCACCGGCCGCCAACCGGTCGATGTGTGGGGTCGGGATGCTTTCCGCACCGTAGCAGCCCAGGTCACCGTAACCGATGTCATCCGCATAGATGAGCACAATATTCGGAGCAGTCGAGTCAGCCGCCACTGGACCGCAACAACTGAGTGTCATCAATACGCAGGTAGTAATCTTCCGAACTGACATTGACGTGCCTTCCGTCATTAATGGCGCAGCGAACGACGATTTTTCGTCAATAAAACTGGACGATGAATATAACACATGCTGCATAAGCGAGGCCCTTGCGACTCAGGATTGTTTTTGCCATGATACTGAGGCGGTTCTTGCCGTCCTGGGATAGCCATCCGCAGGCTGACGAGGCTCAATGCACTGCCAAGTCCGGCTCCGGCCATCTTGCGGAGATGTGTTTCTGCCAGAGAACAACTTGCACCCCTAGCTCAACTGGATAGAGCATCGGTCTACGAAACCGAAGGTTGTTGGTTCGAATCCAACGGGGTGTACTTTACCTAAGTCTTGTCGGTAGCAGCAATTGCATCCCGTCGACCTGCTCGACGGCGCGACATGAATCCAGGGTGCTTTGAGGGTGAACTCATCCCCAAACGTCCATATTGGAGGATTGCTATGTCGCGTTCTAAGATTCCCGCCTACCGACGTCATAAGAGCGGATGTGCATACGTCTATCACCGCTCAATCAACACGGCCGACCATCGACTCTCGCTCGGCAAGTACAACTCAGCCGAGAGTTTGTAGCGGTACAAGCAGTTCCTCGCCCAACTGGGCATGACTAAGGCCGATGACGATCCGATTCCAGCTGGCACCGTGCCGACGATCATCGAGGTCGCCGCCTACCAGCAATATGCGCGGCAACACTATGCTCGGCCCGAAAAGCCAATCAGTGGGCCGCAATAGTCTCTGTGACGGCAACTCAACCCTTTCCGAGTACTTTCGATCTTCAGAGCCTTTACCACCTGCATCGCAAGTTCGATTCCAAACGCAGCGTGACTCGATTGCTTGATGGCATGCAGTTTCATCACATTACTTCCAAGCTTCATCACATTACTTCCAAGCTTGGCTCCCACCTGCATTTTCACTATGTAGTGAAAGTCGCAGCGGCGATCCTCGCTCGTCTGCAGAGTACTTTCCAGTTGAGGGTATTCGCATGGACAACTTCCAGGCGTCGCTCGTCGATTCGCTTCCCGTTTGTCGAAAGATACGCTCAGAGCTATACTGATTCTGACTAATTGCCCGCCCGCTTTCCTTGAACGTCCCGATGAGGCACGGCACACTTCAGTACCTGCTGCTTGTTGTCTTGGTCGGACCGCCGACGCAAGTCCGCGGCGAAATCTCGATCGACGACGCAACGATCATAGACACTCTCACGATTGCAGCCGGTGAAACGGGCGTGCTCGGCAACACCGTTACGCTCGACAACGGGATGATCGCCGTTGACGGAACCTTACAAACAGGGGCCGGAACCGTGCGAGTTGAGGGCATGGGTAAGGTTCTGCTCAATGCACCCCAAGGCCAATGGAACGCTGGCGGAGGGATCGTGTCGTTGGCGATTGAGCCGGGACTCGAAGTGCTTGGTCAAGCTGGCACATCCTTTGCAACCCCGATGACGACCAACCGCGGTGTGTTTGCAGCGATCGCTGGCGGAACTTCGAACAACGGATTCGAAATCGACACCGCGGGTAGTTTTCGTAATGAGGGCGTAATGGAAGCGCGCGACGGTGGACTTCTCAACATTCCTCAAGCAGACGCAGCCGAGTTCAATGACCAGGGGACGATTCGCGCCCAACCCGGTGGCACGGCAAGACTCGGTTTTTCGTCGATTGACAGACTCAGCGACTTGGGCACCGTTGAGAACCTGGGAGGCACCATCGAACTACAAGGCCTACTAGACAACAGCGGACGCACAATCACCTTCACGGGCGGCGAATGGAACCTCCGTGAATCGGAAGTACTCGGCGGCACACTCGCGACGGCCGGAGGCGGATCCCTGAGACTAGCTCGTCCGACGCTCCGCGGAGTTACGCTCAACGCGGACGTCTCCTCCGGGTACCCGGAGGAGACGCTGGTGTCAGACGGGATCAGCGTCAACGGCAACTGGGATATGGGTTGGTCAATATTGTTTGACGGCGACAATGTGGTCAGTGGCACGGGAACGATTAACTCCACGTACCGAAGCGGTTGGCTTTCGACGACCGATCGCGTGGTCATCGACTCAGGAGTGACGCTACGCGGCGCAGACGGTGCCATGCGCCTGCTGGGCGGCGGGACTTTCGAACTGCACGGTACGACCCTGGCTGAAAACGGCGGGCAAGTCCAGGTCAGCTTTGGCACGACGGTCGAGAATTTCGGACTCCTACTCGCGCGAAACGACGGCTGGATCCAGCAACGGTATCCCGCTAGTTCAAATCCTCCGATCCTTGTAAATAAAGCTGCCGGCGTCATCCGCGCCGAAGCGGGTGGCAACCTACGCTTCACGGAAACAATCGTCAACGAAGGGCAGATTGCCGTGGATGGAGGCGCAGTGTACGTGGTTGACTACGACGTCACCGGGCCCGGCAGCGTGTCGATCGAAAACTCCTTGATTCTCTCGGCCGGCACCACATTATCCGAGTTATTGAGCGTACCCCGCGGCCCGGGGAGCGAGTATGGTACCGGCATGGGCACCCTTCAACTCGAAGATAACACGCTTGAGTTGGCAGATTCGCCGGGCAATCGTTTTACCTTGCGCGGTGGGACGCTGTTTGGCGGAACGATCACCTCTGCCGACGGCCAGCCGCTCGTCGCGACGACCAGGATCAACGGCGATCCGACCACATCGATGGTGCTCGGCGTACAGCTCGATGCCGATTTGGTGGTGACCGCAGGGGCGACCACGGTCATTCAGGAACGGGAGTTTGACGTCAACCGCGGCGTCTTCGTGACCGGTTCCGGGCAGTTTATCGTCGACGGAGGCCGACTGAATCTCGGCGGCAGCTTGAGTGGAGTCGTGCGGCGAGAACAGCTCGAGCGAGTTGTGCCGATTTCGGGCGCGGTGGTCCTCGGGGGCGAGCTCGACAACATCGGCCAGACTACGACGCTTGCGGCGGGTGTCGACTGGATCGCAAGTAACGGGCGCGGCGATTCGATCGTGGGCGGGCGCGTCGAAGGAGAACCTGGAGCAACACTCCGTATCGAACGCCTCCGCGGTGCTGCCTCGTTTCGACAAGGAGTCACGTTGGCCCTGCCCGTGGTGATGGCGGAAGCGAATCTCTCTGTCCGCGAAGGTCTCACCCTCGATGGGAATGTGATTACCCTTGGCGAACCCGATGGCAACGAATCCACCACCGGCAATCTTGTTCTCTTGGGAGAACAGACGATCAGCGGGAATGGGGAACTGCACTTCAACGCCAGTGATGGTGAGGCAGTAAATGGAATCCTGGGAGAGCGGTTTACGATTGGACCCGAGATCATCGTCCGCACGGCGGCAGGCAGCGGGTTAATCGCTGCCGGCACCCACTTCAGCATTCTCCCGCTCGATCTGACCAACACCGGGCTGCTGCTCGCCGAAAATGGGCATACGCTGACGTTGGCCGTCGACCAGTTCGAACAACGCGGCACGCTGCGCGCCCAGGCCGGCTCGACGATGCTGGTACACGGCGATTTGGACGCGCCACTTCCCACGTTCACCAACAACGGACGGATCGAAGTTGCCGGTGGCGAGATGCAATTCTTGAGCAATCTTGACCTGGGATCTGACTCGACGGTGGAAATCAACGTATCGCTTGAGGAACTGGATGCAGGGTCGCCGATTCTGGTCAACGGTGCGGTGACGTTGGAGGGGCTGCTCGAGATTTCCTTCGATGCGACCGGTGAGACGCCGACCGTTGGCGACGCGTTCTCGCTGCTCGCCGCAGCCGATGGCATTGCCGGTCAGTTTAGGGGCTACTCATTCCCTCACCTCCCAGGAGATCTCTACTGGCACGTCGATGTCGCCAGCAATCATGTTTCCTTAAGCATCGCCGACGGCGCGCCAGCGGGCGATTTTGATTCTGACGGGCGCGTTGATGGTCGAGATCTGCTCGTCTGGCAGCGTGATCCCGAAGTCGGAAGTTTGTCGGACTGGGAATCGAACTACGGCAGTGCCGCAGCACTTGCCAACGCATCCTCTGCGGTTCCAGAACCCAGTGGGGTGGCGATGTGCGTTATTGGCTGCTTGCTGGTCTGGAAAGGCAGGCGATGCCGCCGATCCGTGCTACCTTGCGACGACCACTTGGGAAGGATCAAACGCAGCGAACACACGGCGGTGGGCCGCAGAGACTTTTAGCGTCGCATCCCGCACACAAATCGAATTCGCGCATTTCTAGCAAATCCTTTGGTTGCTCCAAGCAGCCACGAAGCAACTTCGATTTTGCCTGCTGATAAGTGCCGACCGGAGCTATCCACATGAGGAGTGAACCATCTCGGGTGGAATCACAGTTTCGAGAAAACTACCCAAGCCGATGAAGCTGAGGCGTTTTCGGACAGGACGTTTGCCGCTCTTGTGTATACTCAGCGAATCATGAATGTTCATTACATGTTCTCGGATAAGTCGGATCTATATGCCCGCATTCGACCTCGATACCCGAGAGCCATTTACGATTGCCTCGTGGAGGTAACGCCATCTCATGGCTGTGCGTGGGACTGTGCCTGAGGTAACGGCCAAGTTGCATCAGGCCTTGCGAAGCATTTTGACAGGGTTGAGGCGACTGACATCAGCAGGGAGCAGATATCCCACGCTTCGCCAACAGACTGCGTTAGGTACTCCGTGGGTGAAGCAGAGTCAACCTCATTTGAAGATCACGTGTTTGACCTTGCCTGTGTCGGTCAGGCTCTTCATTGGCTCGACTACGATCGATTCTGGCCAGAGCTCGACCGGCTACTAAAGCCAGGAGGCATATTTGCGGCTTGGGGGTACATTTTTCCGAACATGAATCAGGAACTAGACGATGTACTCGAGGAGACCCTCTATCCAGTGATCAAGCCGTATTGGTCAGCACGAAATCAACTTCTATGGAATCACTATGAAGATGTTAATGTGCCGTACCTGAGGCTAGATACCCCTGAATTCAAGTTCTCGATTGAGTGGAACCTAATTGAACTGTTAACGTACGTCCACACCTGGTCTGCCGTAAGAAGATGTATGGAATCACTCGGTGACGGTTTCTACACCGAGACATGTGAACGGGTTCGTAAGGTTTGGGGCAGCAAGTCGACGCGACGCGAGATAAGGATGGATTTCTGTTTTCTTGCTACGCAAAAACAATCAACTGTTTAACCAGGGCGGCTAGTATGTCGATATCGGGTGGTCGTGCAACGTTACCTCGACCCGTCGCCATCCCGCGATCGACGTGAAACGCCGAACGCGTCTGGATGATGAAGCGGACGCACTCTCGGAGGCTGTTTCTTGAGCGAGTGTCGGACACCCAGGCTTCTCAGAAGGTAAGTTCCCAAGCACCGCTTTCCAGACCTAAGAACCTCGCCATCGACTCAACTTCTTCCTCCGCAAGCAAGCGAAACTCTTTCGCCCGAGGTCGTTTCCACGCGTATCCAAACGCCACTTTCAGGCGTTCGTTTTCCACTTTCGCATTCGTCCACCCGACTACTTCTTCTCGCCAAAGAACTGGCATCGCGTAATAGCCCAGTTTGCGTTTCGCCCGCGGAACATAAGCTTCGAACCGATAAGTCCACTCCCAAAGATGCTCGAACCTCTTCCTGTCACGCACTAAAGGGTCAAAAGGCGCTAACACTCGAACTCGGTGCGAAGTCTCCGCCGCAGACGCATCCTTTTGAAGCCAAAGATAAGTGACACCAGCCACTTCGACCTCCGACAGTTCCCCATTCTTTATCAAGGATTCTAAAGCTGCTAGTCGGTCTCCTCGGGTGGGCAGCAGGTGGTTTTGATTCCGCAACTCCGAAACCAAGAATCGCCTCGTCGTCGGACCAAACACACGGGCGGTCGTCAACGCAAGACGACTGTAACGCTCAGACGGGCCCGCTAGTTCACCACTAGTATCCTGGGGAGTCTGATAGATGCGAATTCCCTTTTCGCGACGACTTACCCGTAGATATCCATGAAGATGGAGCTTTTCCAAAATCCGCTTTGTTTCTTGGGACTTACCTCCCCAATAGTTCTCCACCGACTTCCGACCAAATCTCTCATCCAATCGACGTGGATGAACTTCGCCCAGTTCAGCCACCGTTTGGAGCACCGCACGCTCAATCTTCTTCAATTTGCGATGTGGACGCCAACGAAGGTCCCGCCAAACCTCTGGCGTCATAAAACCATAGGCAAATAGAAAGCCTTCTTCCACTTGTAGGTCTGGGAACGTGTCCTCCAAATCTCCCGCGACGTATCCGGCGACGCGTTGCCGGAGCACTAAATCCTGAGCTCTCGCTGGCGACCTAATCGGGTCAGCTTGTATAAACTGCATCCCTCTCAAGGCATCGGATAGACGTAAGAAATCCGGAAAGGATTCAGCAACAATGCGTCTCTTGAATTCACTCAGTTCCAGCTGCTCAACCATATCCGAATGGTAGCGAATTCCGTGAATCGTGTCGCTGGCGGCACCTCGCATCTGCCTCAGCGTGAAACGTTGACGCAGATTGGGAACTAGCAGATTCCACCTTCGGCGAGTCCCTTCGATGCGCGCAACTTCGAGTAGCAGAATGCTGATGAGTTCAATCGATGTCAGGTTTGAGACTCGAAAAACCGCTCAGATGTTTTAGAAAGTTGATGTCATCGAATTGACAGCATGCCTTACCCCTCGGTTAGCGGCCAAATGTCGTACTGCTTCGCGAAGAGTGAGTTTCTAGGCTTCAGTTCCTAGCCACAAAAACACAAGAAGTCACAAAACCGATATTCTGAGCATCTTTCTGTGCCTTTTCGAATTATTTGTTGCCACATGAAAGTGGAACAACAATGGGCTAAAGTCCGACGCAATCACCTGGAATCAGGCAAATGGCCAAATCTCGGCCTCGAGATCGAGGTGCTTGGCCTGCGAGACTTGATCTCGGATCATTCGATCGATGAGGTCGCTATTCTCGGAGTCGCTTGGCATCACAGCGCTCTTTCCTAAGCGTTATTAGCGGTAGCTCCGCTGCCTGATGACGCACGAAGATTAGGTTCTGTTTCGGCCCACCCACAAAACCAAACCAGTGCATAGAATCACCAAAGACTCGGGCTCGGGGACAAATGTGGCGATGAAGACGCCAGAGGTGCCGTCTGTGAACCGAATCCAGTAAGCGAGCTGACCAGAATTGTTAAAAGTGCTTTGGCGGCCATCGCTTGAACTCGTGCCTGTGACAAATGCAGCAACCTCGACAGTGCGATTGTCGGTGATGAGGGGATTGGGGTTGATATCGAAGAGATCACCCTCACGAGTGAGCATTCGAAGTTCGCCTGAGGGATCTGTCACGAAGAGACCTCGATCATTCGTTCTGTCTACTCCAGGACCAGTAAAATCGGCGATAAAGGCGACTTGCCCGATGTCGTTAAAAGCGGGATCGCCTTGAAATTCAGCGAATCTCACGTCAGAAGAAATGCCCGGAACGGAATTACCGAGCCGGGCGATGGGGCGAAGTTCGAATTCGTTGTCCGTGTAGATCACTTGATTATTAGTACTGTCGATTCCTGGCCCCTCTAGGATCGCGCGAAAGGCGACATGGCCTGCGTCGTTCAGCGCGGGAGTGAAAAAATCACTAAATCTCACATCCTGCCCATCAATCTGAACTATCTCTGCCTCGCGTGCTATCCGCCGTTGCGTAAGGTCTGGATTGAATATTAAGAGAGCGCGATCATTTGAAAAATCGATGTCTGGTCCAGTAACTAGCGAGACGGTCGCAATCTCACCACGGTTGTTGATTGTGAGACTACTGCTTCTACCATAGTACAGGTCTGAACCAACGCTGGGCATAGGGTCACCCTTTCGGGCAACAATCTCTAGATTGCCGTTAGATTGTGAGAAGATGGCATTATCCTCGGGTCCAATTGCATTTGGTCCAGAGAGGCCAGCACTAAACACGAGTTGTCCTGCATCATTTAGCACGGGGCCTCGTGAAATCCTATGAAAGTTGCGGCTGGGATCACTGCCTGGCACCACCCCACGATCTCGTGCGACTAAGCTGAGAGTACCACTAATATTGGAAAAGATGGCAACATCTCTCGCGCGGACATCCGGCCCGGTGAGTGGAGCAGTAAACGCAATTTGTCCTGCATCGTTCAATAGAGGTGGAAGAGAAAAGTAGCTGTAATTCACGCCCGGCGGTGTTCCGGGAGCGGGATCACCAAACAGGGCGATTAGCTCAAGGTCGCCTTCCGTTGCGAGATAAATGGAATCCGCAACGAATTCATTGCCGAAGTCATCAACATGGCCCGTGAAAAAGGTTTGACCTGCGTTATTGAGCACGGGATCACTAAACCCGTCGAACCTCATGCCTGACCCGGCACCTGGCGCGGTATCGCCTCCGCGAGCGAGCAATCGCAAGCTGCCCCCGGAATTTGAATAAATGACCTGGTTGTTATGAGCGGCAACCGTACCACCAAAGGTTACTTGGCCCGGGTCATTCAAAGTGATTTCTCTGAAGAATTGGAAACGTACGGCTGGATCGGTATCAGGTGCAGGCTGGAAGTTAAACGCGACTGGAAAATTGATGATTGGTTGTGCCTGTGCAGTTGCTCCTTCGATCCCAGTTAGCATGGACGCGCCTAGGGCTGCAGCGAGTAATCCGTAGGTTCGATGCTTAATCGTAAATGAGTCTGACAAATTCATCAATTCGACCAATGTTCCCAGTGCAATGCCAATGCTCACTTGGAGCTTCGTCATCGAACTGCAATTTGAGTGGACTAAGAGCCGTAGGCCCAATTTACCCTAAGATGCGAGGGAGAGCCAGAAAAACCTGAAACGTGCGGCAGACGCAGAACATCTTGGTTAGTTCTTGCCAATAATTGCTTCTGCTTATCTCAGCAAGTGCGACTAGACCAGTTTGTCGAGAGATATGCTGAACGCATTCTGCTGCTCGTCGATTTTGCTTCGGCCGGTTTGTCCGATGCAGGTTCAAATATTTCGCTTAATTGCCCAAGTGAGTCGTCTTTAGGCAGTCAACCTGTTTCCTCGATACCGAGAAGCTCCATCTATTCGTCGTACAACAATTCCAGTCGCAAGTCGCCTGTATTCCAATCGGTAAAGCCGTTCGCGGTCTCGTCTTGGCCGACACCGCCGTCATCCTGCCTATTCTGCCCCAGGCTGTAGATGGTATACCCATCATCTGAACGACCGTAGATAAATGGTTCTTCCTTTCTGCTAAATGGGTCCTCAAACACCCGAGGGATGAAGTCCGGCACTAGTTCACTGAGATGACGGGGAAACTCTGCATGTTTTGCACGGTAGGCATGCAAAGCAAGCTCCAGCAGTAGCAGCCTGGCTTCCGTGACGTATCTTGGATGAATCGTTTCATGAAGATTCTCTCGAACCCAGTAGCCCCCCGCGATATCCCACAAGTACTCGAAAACATGGCCTTGCCATCCGTCAGCGTTCTCGCACCATGCACGGTCCCGACTGACTATTTCGTCTAGTGTATCTCTGTTCGATTGAATCGCTATCAACTCATCGACTAGTTCTTGATAGCGGGTCGGTTCTAGCTTCCCAACAACGCTAAATAAGTCCCAACGGCCAGTATCCTCGATTGCGGTTCCTGTAAGATAGTCCGTAAGTACTCCTTGCTTCGCTATGCTCACCCCCAACTTCAAATTCATCATGGCATTCGTTGCAGCGTCTTCATAGCGACTTTCTCGCCGAGCCAAATCACACTTCATGCTCAAGGCATAGGAGATGTTACGAAAACTGCTAAAAGCGTTAATGCATGCAGCTTGCGTCTCCGCAAATGAGTCCTGTGAATACCACCTCGGATTCGCGAAGTCTTGGGAAAGTCCTTTCGAGACACATTCGTAGGCGTCTGCATATTTCTCAACTTCAGCAGCCAGTTGTTTTGTACTTGCGGGGGCAACTGCTGTGTTCAGAATCCGACTATCAAACATCTGTCCGGCTGCAACGAGACTTTCGAAACCATTCGGCTCAGGGGGCTGAATCTGAATCATTTCTTGGGGATTGAGCAGCTTCCAACACGTCACCACAGGAGCAGACACGATTGAACCTACCAACAGAAGGAAGCAAAAACCAAAGGCTCGGTTGGTAAACTGTCTGCTCGTTTCCTCCCAAACATGTCCGCAGCCAGGGACCAGATACGCTCGTGATTTTTGAAGTAACCAGAGTGCAACGACTATGAGAAAGGCAAGCCCTATCACTATGGGAACCCAAACTAAGGTCCAGTTGGAAGAACTGACATTAGGCCAATTGAGAGAGTCTTCTAGAAATGAGTTGTACGTAATGTATTCCGTCCATTCGTTGAAGTAGGCTAGAGAAGCGGACGCCAGTGTAGCCACGAGCAAGACTACCAATGAACGGAATACTCTGCGTACTTGGGAGTGGGAGGCCCAAGTAGAAGCAAGAACCACGGACCCAACCATAAAACCAGTCAGCAAATAGTTGGGCCAATCATGAACAAGTTCTTCTTTGTTTATCCTTACAAAGAGAAACAGCAAGATGGCAGCCAAAGCCATAGAAAGCAGGATGTCAGCAATTGAACAACGCATGAGGAACAACAGTGGTTTTCCTGTTTCACCCGAAATGCTCTTCGAATTACCCCAAACATCAGTGAAGACAATATATGTATTACTTCCAACTGCACACACAAGAACTTGGATTAGAAGTACGAGCAATGGCTCGTATGCGGGAACCAGAGTCAAGGGGAGAAACACTGCGACAACAACTAGGCTTCGAATGAACCAATGCCATTTGCTCAGACCGACCCATATCCCCAAGAGGCCACAACTCACAAAGGTCGTAAGCAGCAATGTACCAACAACAAAATGAATACTCAGGCTAGGCAAAGGAAAATCACCAAAAATATGTGAACTGTGAGATGCCAATAAATGCTGATCGCACTAACGTTATTCGAATGCAATGTTACCTTATTGGAGACTTCTTTACCGCGGCGACTCACTTGGAGGTCAGGGCCGCAATGGGAGCATTGCTATGTGCTCAAAAAGGAAACTGCCCATGCGGAGAATGGAGACTCGACAAGACGCGTCGGACATATAGGCCGATGCGGTAGGCGAATTTCGCTTTCTGCGTTCAGCGTGAAACGCTGAGGCAGTTTGGCAACTCGCAGATTCCACAATCGAAGAGTCCCACGAATGGCGTTTAGTTATTCGTAACTCGTTTTAGGATTTCACGTTTGGTTTGTTTTCTTGTCTTGCTGAGGTAGGCGTATCTTTTGTGTCGTCGTTTTTTCAGTCGTGGTTCGAATCGATCGGGCCGGTCGCCGACACGATGCGTTGCAATAGCATCGAGGATCGTTTGATACATGATCTTGCGTGATGCCGCGCCGCCCATGGCAATCACTGGCTGAAAGGCTTCCAGCGTTTGTAATGCTCCTTTGAAGCTGATCGTCCGTGGCTGGAGTTTATGCTTGATCGCCGCCTGCGCTATGATGGTGCGAATCAGGTTATAGGCGAGAATATGGGCCCAGATTTCTTTACGCACCAGTTCTGGCGACTGACATCGCAACTGGTCCATCTGCAAAGCAATCTTGATCGACCGTAGGTCGAGTTCGTTGTGCCAGCGAGCGCGATACAAAAAGGCGAGGTCTTCCTTGGTCACCTCGCTGGGATCGAGGAAGGTGGTGACAACCACGATGCTCGTGGAGCGAAAGCCAGGTTGGCTCACACGAATACGCGCCTCTCGCACAAACACGTAGTCCGGAAATTGTTGATAGGTTCTTTTACTTACGGAGCGAATCGATGGTGGTTTGCGCCAGCCAACCAAATGATCTTCTTTGCCGAGGCGAATTCCTTTTCGGAAATCGGCTTTGCGGTGGGCTTTGTTCAGACGACTGACCAGGTGGATGCCGCGTTGCTGGAGTAGATGAATGTTGGTCCAGTTGGATAAGAGACGATCGCCAAGCAGTACATTGCCAGGACGAAGGATAACCCATAATTGCCGCAATAGCGTTACGATAAACTCCAATTACGTTCCGCGAGGCGGCAACTTGCCCGGCATTGGTGTTGCCGTACGCCCTACAGCTCACACGTCCGGCAGCGGCAATCTACAAGAAATATTCCAAGTGGCCGCCCAAACGTGGGAGCGAGTTATCCAGGACGACTTTACACTCACGCTTAACTACGGTTGGTATCCAACTTCGTCGCTCTCGCCCTCAGCGTTTCATACAGGCGTTCGTGTCGGTGGTAGTCCATCTCGCGAACTCGAAGGCAGTATCGCTTTCAACAGCAACAATGTTAGCCTTTACCCGTTCTTCCTGGACGGCACACCCTACAGTGACGAGGAATTCTCGGAAGTGTTTGAAAGCGAGCTGGATTTGGGCGGAGGGTTGATCGGAACGAGACGGCATTACTGGCCCATCGGAGCAGATGTGGTTGGCACCATGTTGCGTACCCCTCTGCTGGGGTTTTGCAATCAAATGTGTTTTCATTTACAGAACCTCCCCCCTCTTGCTCAGCGGTCGAAATCGTAAGTCAAATGACTGTCATAGGTTAGGGATTCTATCGAGTGAGTCTGGACGGAAGTATTGAAAGGTTCGGTGTTTGGAACCTTTCAAAATCTACGACCGGGTGGCGCTAGGTCGTGCTGCTGGTTGAAGTTGGCTTTTGGCGCTTGGGCCTCCAAACCTTTTAGAACCCACGACCGCAATCGGTCGAGACCTAAATAAGCGCATGTACAAGCGGTCGAACAGTTGCCGCCGCACTGCCGCTGGTGTTGGAGATCATATCCGTTTAGCAAAACGAAATCGCGATTTTACATGATTCTTAGCCACTAAAAACACAGAAGGCACAGATGAAGGGAAGAGTCGTGAGATCGCCCATTCTTGTGGTTTTTGTGTCTATCGTGGTTCATAAAGAATCGCCTATCCAGCTCGAATTTACCCGATCTCGTGGCCCAAATTCAACGAAAGACTCTTCGCAAGGGAACCACGACGACCCGACGACACTAAGGAGATCTGGACACTGGCTGCATAGCATCGCTACGGCATGATGCACGACGCGTGGTGGAAGGGGTACAAGCAGATGGCGGGAATTCGACAGCAAGCGTCGAAGTTCACTCAACCTGTCTCAGTTGCATCGAGTCAACGATTTTTTCGTTTGCCAGTACGTTGGTGATCGCCACGACCCACGATCCAGGCTGGCACCATTGCTTGCGTTTCAGATAAGCCAGCGCGTCGAGGATTGTTTGCTCGGGATCATCAGAGAATTCCATCAGAAACGGCTCCACCCCCCAAGGAAGGAGCAACTGGCGAAAGATCTCTTCCACGTCGGTAAAGGCGTAGATTGGCACGCCCATGGGACGTAATGCGCCCAGCACATACGCCAAGAAGCCGCTGCGGGTGAAGACCACAATCCCCGACTGCCCCAATTCTTGAGCAAGTACGGCCGCCGACCGGAGCATCTTTGCCTTCGGTTTGCGCAGTTCGATGCGTGAATTCAACTGGCCGTCCACTGTCGGTTCAATGCTTTTGATAATGTTCTTGAACACCTCGACCGATTCCAACGGATACGCGCCAGTCGTTGTTTCTCCCGAAAGCATCACCGCATCAGCCTGTTCCCGCACCGCATTGGAAACGTCGGATATCTCGGCTCGAGTCGGAATCGGTGAAGTGATCATCGACTCAAGTAGATGAGTTGCGATGATCACGGGCTTGCCTTCCCCCTGGCAAGCGCGGACAAGCTCAGTTTGGACGAGCGGCAGCTTTTGGTATTCGATCTCGATTCCCAGATCGCCACGAGCTACCATGATTCCGTCAGATGCTTGAATTATCTCGTGCATATTGCGCACGCCGGCCTGCTCTTCGATTTTTGAAACGATTTTCGCGGTCGAGCCGAGCTCGTCTAAGAATTTGCGTAGCGTCAGGACATCTTTCGCCTGCCGAACAAACGACAGCGCCACAAAATCGATTCCCGCCTGGACGCCGACTTGTAGATCTGAGATATCCTTTTCCGTCAAGGCAGGGAGATTGACTTGGACGCCGGGCAGATTGATGTGCCTCCGCGACCCGAGCGCGCCAGGTGTAATTACTTCGCAGCGAATGCTCGTTTCGTGTTTTGAAAGCACTCTTAGTCGAAGCAAGCCGCTATCGACCAATACGATCTGACCAACGTCAACATCATGGGGCAGATCGGGATAGTTGACCGTAACGCTGAGCACTCCATCGCTGGCTGGCGGGGAAGACTCGGTACGAAAATCGAGAAGGCCGCCCGCTGTTAACTCGATCTTGCCATCGACATCGCCGGTACGGATCTCCGGCCCCTTGACGTCCATCATTACGGCGACGTGCCGGCCGAGCTTGCGCGAAACGTTGCGTATTCGCGCGACGACGTCCGACACCCATTCGCGCGAACCATGAGCCATGTTCAAGCGAATAATGTCGACGCCGGCGTTAATCAACTTAGAGATCGTCTCGGGCGACTCGGTCGCAGGCCCCAACGTGATGACGATCTTCGTCTGCCGGTAGTACTTTGGCCGTGACTCTTCCATGCACTGTAGTCTCGCGAAACGCTAATCCATGTCCATTCAGAGACGACAGCCTACGCATGAGGAAAAAATTCGGAGCAAGCTACCGGAAGCTCTATCTGTCCGCCAGCGTTGATGCTTCGGGCAGCAAGTCGACCGCTTGCTCCGGATTTCGCCCCAATGTCACCTACTTGATAAACAACATCTCCTGGTAGGTTGGCAACGGCCAAAGGTCGTCGGCGACGAGGCCTTCAAGTTCGTCCGCACAAGCACGAACTTGCTCCATGGCGGGCAGGACGGTATCGCAGCACTTTCTGACATCTTCGCAGCCTCCGGTGCTTGCAGCCGAGAGTTCCGCGATACTATCCTGCAACGCCTTCACCAGCTGCGTAATCCGATCCAGTGTGTCGGTATCAAACTCGTAATCAAGTGCTTTAAGGTTGGTGCATGCGGAAGCCAACTCATTCTGGTAGCGCACGGCGGCGGGAAAGATGAGCGTGCGTGCAATCTTCTTAGTGAGGTTTGCCTCAACCTGAACGGTCATGCAATACTGTTCGCAATAGGTTTCGTAGCGACTTTCCAATTCGCGCTCACTCAGGACGCCGTACTTGGCGAACACTTCTTTGACGTCTTCGGTGATCAGCGCCGACAAAGCGTCAGCGGTTGTACGAAGATTCAGCAGGCCGCGTTTCTCGGCTTCCGCATGCCACTCCTCCGAGTAGCCATTGCCGTTGAAGATGATGGAGCCGCACTCGTTAATGATCTCCGACAGCAGCGTTTGTACTGCGCCGTGCAGTTTCGACTCGTCGCCGGAGGTCGCTTCTTCTAACTTGGTCGCACAGTAATCGAGCGAATCGGCGATGATCGTATTCATCGCGACTAGAGGACCGGCGATTGAAAAATTGGAGCCCACGGCTCGGAACTCAAACCGATTGCCCGTGAAAGCAAACGGACTGGTGCGGTTCCGATCGCCAGCGTCCTTAGCTAGTGGCGGCAAGGTATCGACACCAACTTCCAACGACCCCGTCGGAAGCGATGAATTTGCACCTCCTGATTTGATCTGCTCGAAGACATCGGCCAGTTGGTCGCCGAGGAATACAGATAGAATTGCGGGTGGTGCCTCGTTGGCACCGAGCCGATGATCGTTTCCAGCCGACGCGACGACAGCTCGTAACAATCCTTGGAATTTGTAGACGGCACGGATCACTGCGGCACAGAAGACCAAGAACTGAGCATTCTCATGTGGCGTGTCGCCGGGATCCAACAGGTTGCCGTGGGCACTGCTGCCAAGCGACCAGTTGACATGCTTCCCGCTACCGTTCACGCCAGCGAAGGGTTTCTCATGCGTCAGGCACTCCATGTCGTATTTTTTAGCGACCTTCTTCAGCACTTGCATGATTAACTGCTGATGGTCAGTTGCGACGTTCGCCGTTTCGAAGACTGGCGCGATCTCGTATTGACCTGGTGCCACTTCGTTATGCCGGGTCTTGATGGGCACACCTAGCTTGTAAAGCTCGCGTTCCACGTCCAGCATGAACGCAAGCACACGTTCGGGAATTGCGCCAAAGTAGTGATCATCAAACTCCTGGCCCTTGGGCGGCGCGGCACCGAATAGCGTGCGCCCCGCGTTGAGCAGATCGGGGCGCGCATAGTAGAAGTTCTTGTCGACCAGGAAGTACTCCTGCTCGGGGCCGGCCGTCGAAGCGACAAACACTTTGTCGTCGTGCCCAAATAGCTTTGTGATCCGATGCGCCTGCGCATCGAGCGCCTGCATGCTCCGCAACACTGGTGTCTTTTTGTCCAACGCTTCACCGGTCCATGATACAAATGCGGTTGGAATGCAAAGCGTGGTACCATTGTCATTCTCTAGAATGTACGCTGGGCTCGTGACGTCCCATATCGTGTATCCACGGGCTTCATGCGTCTGGCGAATACCGCCGGTCGGAAAACTCGAACCGTCTGGCTCGCCTTGGCAGAGTTCCTTGCCACTAAACTGCGCGATTGTGCCACCGTCGCTAGTGGGTGACATGAAGCTATCGTGCTTCTCGGCGGTACCACCGGTCAGCGGATAGAACACATGGGTATAGTGCGTCGCGCCCTTCTCGACCGCCCAGTCCTTCATCGCCGAAGCGACCACATCGGCGACCGTCGGGTCGAGTTTCTCGCCAGCTTCGACAGTCTTCATGAGCGATTTAAATATCTCTTTTGGCAGCCGTTTCTTCATGGCCGACTTGCCGAAGACGTTCGTGCCGAACAGTTCCTCAGGGGTTGTCTCAATAAAGTCGATCGGCGGCGCCGAAGAACGATAATTGGATGCGGCCGCAATTGCAGAAATGCGTGGAGATCCAGTCGGAGCACCCGCGAAAGGCGAGGATTGACCACCAGCCGATGATTTTTTCAGTGTTTCCGTACTCACAGAATTACCAGCCCCTGCTGAGAGGCTACCTTTCTGTTGGGTCCACCCTGCGGGATTTCAGGTAAGCATGGAAGTCAGACATGCAAGTGCGGACGTGTTCAGACGATAATCGGCCGCTACATTCCATGGCCAAAAGGCAAATCGATCCATCGACTTAGCGCCTCAGAGCAATTCGCGTGCCATTGCGTGCATAGAGTGTTTAGCGGCGGCAGTCACCATCGGATCACAAAGATGCGCGAATCCTAAGCGAGGTTGCTCGAAATAGCGGCAACGACTTGCCCAATGCTCCGCCACTGAACCCGCAGAACTGATTGTCAACGCGGAGCATTCGCGCGAAGTCTCCCAGCCCGCTGTACCTTCCTGAGCCAGTTGCTGTTGCACGTGGCAGTTGCTGCATCAGCCATATGCCTGTCTCGATGCTCGATGACCAGCATGGGAGAGGATTACATTGGTTATTTTACCCTAATATTGATCTACTCTGGCCCCATGAATTGCTTTCGTACTCGGTGTGTCTCTTGCGGTTCAAATAACTCAAGGCATGAATGAACAGATCGCCGATACTCGACTTGTCCGATAGAGATTGCGCTGGAGACCAGCTAGTGCCGCGGCAAGACGCCGATTTGCGGGTAAACTTTTCGGGTTGCCCTGATTGTCTCGACTCTGGAGGAAAAGAGATAACGGTCGTTTCTATTGTGACTTGAGCGATTAGCTTCTTGCAGCAGGAGAAGTGGTATGTTTAAGCAGCCAGCTTCGTTCTGGATAGAATTCACACGGACGAAAAGAACCGAGTTACAGTGGCATGGATGTGCACAGCAGATGGATGCTGCATACGCGTCAACTTATGTGGATGGGCACGTTTGTCTGCCTCATCACTGGTTGTTCGCTGGCTGCTCGGAAAACCCACTGGTACACTCCGACCTACGCAGAGCCTGACGCCGATGCAATTAGCAACTGGCGACTGGTTGGAGCGGAAGACTCCTATCTAGCTGCAGTCTCGCTGGAGTCCCAAGGGCGCCCCGATTGCGTTGAAGCGTATCTCAAAACCGCAGGCAGCAGCTGGACTTCGCTGGAGCATGAGTTCGCAACGAACGGACAGCCTTCGCCGCGTACCCTCGATCTTTACCAGTCCTCGGTCTCCAAAGTGATCGTGACTGGCCAGAGATTCGGTCGCTGGCAACCCGAGCAGGGTCTGGTGATTGCTACGTCTTCGGGGACGATGGTCCTGCCGATGGCTTTTCATGGATTCCATTGGTCGCCAGATCAGTTTCAGCGTTTACAACCAGTCGGAGAATACGCAACGCCGGGGCTTACACGAGCCTACAAGAGCGAAGGCTTAGGAGTACCAATCGTTGCCGAACGCCATGTCGTCAATCCACAGCCCTTCACCCAGCAACAGCAGTCATTTGCCGCGACCGCATTGGTCAGATACTGTCAGGAAGTAGACTCTTACCAACTAGAGTTTTTTGATCCTCTGCGTGAATCTTGCGTGCATGTCGGTAGCTGCAGCGCCCCGTTGGCACGCGACCTGTCTGCTCCTCTCGCGTACGAAAACTTGGACGATGATCGTCAGTGGCTCAGCGATTTTCTCCAACCGGGAGCAACGGGCGCAGGCGACGGCCTGTTCATGATTGAACCATATCAGCCCGGCAAGATTCCAGTCATCTTTATCCATGGCTTGCTCAGCGATCCGGCCGTCTGGACCGATCTAGTGAATGAGCTCCGCAGTCAGCCTGATTTGACTGCCGGATTCCAATGGTGGGGCTTCCAATACTCCACCGGAGAACCCTTCCTAACCAGTGCTGCAGTGCTTCGTCGGCAGCTACGCGAAATTCGTACTACCTATGATCCGCAACGGCAAGACAAGGCATTCTCACAGATCGTACTCGTTGGGCATAGCATGGGGGGCATCGTCGCGAAACTTCAGGTAACCAGCAGCGGTGACGAACTCTGGAATGCATCGACCCAAATCCCGTTAACGGCATTAACAACTTCCAACGACACACGGAGAGCATTACAAGCTGCGTTCTATTTCCAGCCATCCATGGACGTGCGGCGAGTGATCTTCATCGGCACGCCACATCAGGGCTCTGACTGGGCACGTCGCCCAGTCGGTCGGCTGGGATCGATGCTCGTAGAGCCTTCCGCAGCCACGCAAAGTCGGCACGCTCAGCTGATTCGTGACAATCCGGGCGTCTTTGGCGCGGAGTTGCGTCAGCGATTCCCGACCAGCGTTGACCTATTGAAGCCTGATAGTGCACTGCTGCATTCGACCGCCCGAATTCCATATGCTCCGTGGGTTACGTTGCATTCCATCGTTGGTACGGGCAAGAGCATGCGCAGCGGCGAACCTGGTGATGGAGTGGTTCCTGTAGGCAGTGCCCGTCTTCTTGGGGTCGCAAGCGAGCTTGCCGTCAATAGCACGCACGCGTCATTGCACCGAGCACCGCCTGCGATTGCTGAAGTGATGCGCATTTTGAGGACTCACAGGCAAGCGAGCGAAGCACTGTAACGGTCACACTAAAGTCTGTTAGACACATCGTTGCGTTCATGAACGCAAATATCTCGGCTTCGAGCCGCTGATGTTCGCTTGGCCTCACCACAATTAAACGCTCTAGGCCGACCGCCTAATACACGCGGCCGGCGTGAGCTTCTCGGCCTTCCATCGCTTCCGGTTCGGATGCGGCAACGCCAACGTTCACAGAATCGACGAGGACGTGCTGCAGCTACCCATGCGGCAACCGGATCGGGAGACCACCAGGGGCTACGTCAGTAAAGTTGAGCGGTTGCGGAACGCGGGAACAGCCGACAAGGCCCATATGCCTGAGATATTTACGTCTCGGGTGAGCTGATCCCAGACAAGTTATGGAGCGTGGGCCGAAATTTGCGGATGACAAAATCGACGTAAGTCGTTATCATTACTGAGCAAAGCTCCCTTAGCTCAATTGGCAGAGCAACTGACTCTTAATCAGTAGGTTCTAGGTTCGAGTCCTAGAGGGAGCACTATACTGCGTAAGGACTTACGTCGATCTTTGATAACTCGGTAAGTCACGTTTGCACACAATTTGCACCGCGCTAAACCTCGACGCTTGAAGCTACCACCCCATTGCCTCCGCCAGCTTTTCGGCTTGATGTCGGATGTAGAATTGGCTCGTTGTTTTGGGGTCGCTGTGCCGGGCGAGTGCTTGAGTGTGACTGAGGCTCGCGGTGTCCGCGATGCGAGTTAGCGCTGCAGCTCGCAGGTCGTGTGCGCTCGCATGCTTCCCAGTGCGAGGGTCGATCACTACACGGGCGGACTTGCCTATCTTAGCAATTCTGCGACCGATATTGTTCGTCGTCATTTGACCATTTCGTCCAGCGATCGGAAACACGCGACCGCTTCGGGGAATGCCTCTCTGGGCTACTAACTCCCAGAACTGTGGCGGCGCTGGAAGAAAGCCATCCTTTTTGTTTTTCTGGCCGCCAATGAAGACGATCAACGGCAGATCCCCTGTAAGATCGACGTGAAGCGTGCTTCGCGGGTTCCACGATAGCCGATTTAGCTCGTCGATTCGGAGGCTGCTCCACCACAGTCCACGCATGAACCGCTGGAATTCCGCGACGTCCGACGTGCGAACACGCGGGACGGCTTCAAGCATCCGTTCAAATTCCTCTGAAGTTGGAACTCGCGTTCGGATGGTTGCCGTCTTCTTGACAGACTTCCGGTGCCGGATCTTTGGAACATTATCGATCAGGTCCATGGATGCCGCCCAACTCAGACCCGCGCTAAGAGCGGCATAATAGCTCTTGGATGAATCTGCAGAGATCCCTAAGCCCTCCAGCCCAGTCCGGTACTTGGAGAGCATTCCCTTGCTGATATCCGCTACTCTGCGTGGTTTGCAAATTGCCTCGAAGTGGTTCGCGGCCGTTCGCCAATTGTCTTTGCTGCCACGGCTCAGCTGGTCCAGCCATTCATCTTGGTAGCGTTTGCGAAACGCTTTCCACGTGATGGAAAGCCCCTCGGTCTTGCCAGGAAGATTGCCCTGCTCGAGTTGTTCTTCAAGACGGCCGGCGGCTCGCTCAGCTTCACGGGCGTTTGCAGTCCCACTGCTGACCTCGCCGCCCTGCCGTCCATACTGCCAGATCAGTCCGATTGCTCGTCTTCCACCATATTTGTGGAGTCGAACCTTAATGACCGGTTTTTCGACCATACGTCAAGCAGCTCCAAATTGAAAAAGATAGCATTCCCGTCACGGAAGCATGGCGCTGGGCCTGTCGAATCATCCGGGTCTTCACGCTTAACCCAGTTTTCCTTGATCCAACGCACCTCCAGGTGAAGGGATTCTGCTAGCTGTTCGATATGAATTACGGGTAAGTCATGCCGTGCCATCGTGAAATAATCCTTGACGCCACGATTCGGTACGCGTAAATTAGCGCGTACCGGTTACGGGCGGCCCTTTGGGCAGCTTTTGAAACTGGCCACTAAATTCAACTGGAATGCGAAACCGAGCGAATTCAGTGGGGAAGACAGGGCGAATCTCTGGGTCGCCCGTTTATGTGATTAGAGAGATAAGCGAATCGAAATCGGCGGGCTGCCACCCGCCTTTTTCATGCGCTCCCCAGCGCTAAGCTAATTCAAAACGACACCTCCTGTGCCCTCTTGGCACGGTTGAGAGCCACGTCCCTACATCTGTAGCGACCTAAACAAGACTGCCATCGCCACAGCGACGATCTGGAACTGCAGCAACAACATCATTGAATCAATTTGCCCGGCTCTGACTTCACACTTTGCTTGGTTGTCAACCACCGCATCGCTAAGGGACCGTAGTTGGCGGTTGTAGGCGTCATACACGTCCTTGGCGATGTACTCGCTGTAAAGCAAATCTGCGTCCGGTGAGGTCGGGTAGATCGTCGCAGCAGGACGCCAAACAGAAGCACACAAACGAAAGATGCAGATTGCCAGGACGAAAACGGCTAGTGTCGCAAGATCTGCGATTGGGGTTGCCCGATCAATCACATCAGATATTGCAGCTGTTCCACCAATGAAAGCGACGATGCCACCAGCAACCATTGCGAGTTTTTCCGCTCGCTTGTCATGCTCGAAGCTGGCGGACTCGACTGCAGCAAACAACTCATTTAGACGCTGCATTACTAGGTTTTGCTGATAAGTAGGCTCGGTCACTTCGACTTGTTCATGATCAGACATTGGAAGGCTCCTTGCTATGAGTTATTTGTTTGATGACAAACCTGCTCCTCCACCTCCACCGCCCCCAGGAACCGGTGACGGCACGCCTGTACGAAGCCCAATTGGTCGCCCTCGCCCTGGCGGTGGGAACAGGTAGCCGAGCGATCGCATTGGCTGGTGACGAACGGAGGGAAACACCCCAAGAATTGAGGCGACGAAGAAAATACAAATGCGCAGAGTGCGCAGGAATAAGTCAAATATAGGCGTAAACGCCATGGCAGCCGACTCCAGTTCGGATCGTCCGTGGTCCTGTCGAGGTGTTACCGCACCTTGGCAGGACGCCTTTATCTGAGTTAGTGTGCAGTTTGGGCCGTCTATGTCAAGTTTGGGAACGGGGGATGCAATGGAGCTTACCAAGCCAATTGTGGGCGTGCTTTGTGTAGTGCTGGGTTTTGGGCTTGGTGCAGCGACCTTTCTCGCAACAGATTCTTCAGGTCCGATAGTCGCTGACCTACGCCAGCAGCTGACAAGAACAAAGGAGCTTTTGGAGGACAGTAAGAACGAGCAGGACAGCCTTAAAGTCGAACTATCTTCGGCTGAAGACAAACGAGACTCGTTTGCGAAAGAGATCGCAAAGATACGCGATGGCAACGCTGTTCTTGCAAGAGCTGAGAAAGCGGAGGCCAGTGTGGTTACGCTACAACGCAAGGTCAGGGACCAAGAAATAACCTTGGACCTGAAGCAAGATACGATTGATGGGATTTTGGCTAAGCTAAAAAAACTGCAGCAGCAGTCTTCGCCAGCAACTACCTCAGGTGGCACACGAATGTCACTTGTCCGTGTTGCCAACAAGCATAAATCTGACGTTCCTTCGGTCGTTCCCAAATTGTCAGTGAGGGTACTGGAACGCAACACAGGGTATGATGTACACACTTGGCAACTTACGCTTACTAACACTGGCAGAAGAGCAGCACGTTGCACAGCTACGCTCAAGTGGCTCGACAGTGAAGGATTTCTACTCGAAGACACATACGGATCAATCAATGAATCCGTGCCACCTGGTGGAAAGCAGGTCTTCTCAGGCACGACGCATATAGATAAGCAGCATGTCGATCGGGTGTATGAAGTTGCTGTTGAAATCTCAGAGTAACCCATCACGACACCTCCCCCACAATCAATATCCCCTTCGTCACCTGCAGGGACCGGTTCTTATTCGGATCAACCGTCAGCCACCCCTTGCGCTGCAAAGCCTGCAGGTGCCACGCCACGCCGTTAGTAGTCGTGATTCCGAACTCCGCTCCTATCTGGCGTACACTGGGTGCCGCGCCGTATACGCGGATGTGAGATTCAATAAAACTGAGCATCTCCGCCTGCTTGTCGGTGGGTAGAAAACGTCGCACCTTTCGCTGTATTTCGGTGCACTTTCTTTTCGCTGAAGTGGGACGTTTCCGGGGGGCTTCTAATGTGCGCATATCTTCCTCGCAATCTAAATGTGGACCTTTCACGCAACCGCGAATGCGGCTTTTCAGAACAAAAATGGAACAGAAATCGCAGTCAAAACTCAGGAATCCATGAGCGAGGTTTGTCGCTTTTCTGTACTCGCCCAATCTATGCTATAGATATACATGTGTCCATTACCAGAAGTGGGCCAATCGTTACTTTTTGCCAACTATTTTGGGTCGATGTTATAAGTACTTTTGCACCAACAAGATGCGGTAAGAAAAAATGTCAAAGTACCTCATCTTTGATATCGAAACGGCCAAAGTCATGCCGCTCGACGTCGATCCTCTCACGCGCCGACCGCTGGGAATCACATGCATTGCAACTGCGGAAACCGGCTGTGAAAACGCACGCACATGGTACAGTCGCAACGCTGATGGATCCCCAGCTGATGAGATGTCGCGGGCCGACGCGATCGACTTCGTTCGAATGCTGCAAGAGCGCACAGCGGCCGGAGATAAGGTCGTGACGTGGAATGGTTTACGCTTCGATTTCCTGGTACTGATGGACGCATCTGGGCTCGTCGAAGAGTGCAAGGAACTCGCCCGGCACCATATCGATATGATGTTCCAAGTCTATCGAATCAAGGGCATGCGAGTCGGTCTGGCTCGAGCTGCCCGGGGGATGGGAGTCACGCCAAAGTCGACTGAGATATCAGGTGCAGACGCCCCTCAGCTGTGGCGAGACGGCCAGTATGAGACGGTGCTACGATATGTGTCTGGTGACGCAATCACGACACTGGAGCTTGCTGAGAAGCTACGCGGGCCTGGAAACGAGCTTCAGTGGACCAGCGCCGACGGGGTTGAACTGACGTGTCCAATCGACGGCTGGCTGACGGTAGACGAAGCGTTGGGGCTGCCGGATCCGGACGATCCACGAATGCCACTTTCAGCATTCACGGGTTGGTTCGATGGGTGAAATCAACCGCTCGACGAGCTACCACCCCGTCAGCAAGACGCCCCCACTGGAAGACGCCGAAGCCCTCACCATCACCTTCAACGACGGCCTCACGAGCCTCATCGTCTGGCGAGATAAGCCCAACCCACTCAAGGTCGTGGGAGAGGTTAAGCGGCTGCGGGATTTGCAGGCGGGGGATCGGGTTTTGTATCGGGGGGAGGAGTTGGTTGTGCGGAGTGTGGAGGTGTTTCGGTAACCATAAATTGGGGTGTTCTCTCCCAAGACCAAGACTTGACCACCCGCTTTTTGTGGCTACAATATTGTCGTGCTAGGGAGACCTAAAAAACCAGTCGACGCATACAAGTCAGCGCTTCTTCGAATCCGTTTAACGGAATCGGAGCGTGAGCTGCTAGACAAGGCTGCTGACGGCAAAACTTCTACGTGGGCGAGGGATGTCCTGCTAAGAGCAGCGAAGAGAATCGTAAAAAAATAGAGGCCGGGACGCCGCTAGCTTTTCAAATTTGTCCTGTAGGCGTCCAATGGCAGTTGGCAAACAAGACTACCCTCCCTTACTGCCAGAAGGCTTTCACGCCTACACCTTGCCGGAGATTTACGATTTTGGGGTAGCCCGCTTTGGGCTTTCCGAGACTCGCAAAAATATCTGTGATGGTCTTGCGCGCTTATCCGATATCTTAGAAAATGGAGGCGTACCTTGCGATGTCTGGGTCAACGGAAGCTTCATGACCGAGAAGTATGACCCAGAGGACGCGGATTTATTAGTGCGAGTAGATTGTCAGTTTTTGGAGAATGCATCGCCGGATCAACACAGCGTGCTGGAGTGGATCAATAAATTCGGCCCCCTAGAAGACGGATTATTATGCCATACTTTTGTCGACGTGGTATATCCACCCGGCACGCCCATTGGAGAAACGTCTAAACAACAGTTTGGATACTGGCAGAGTATGTTTGGGCTTAGTAGGGGAAACAACGAGAAGGGAATCGCCGTACTCAAGATTAACGGTGGTTTGAGATGAGAAGAATCTACCAGATACAAGAAGACATCAACAAAACCAACGCTCTGATTTCAGAGTGGGAACGGCATCTTGCATCTGACAGCGCACCTAGCTCCATTGCTCTGAATGTAAGGTCACTGCAGAAAAAATGTGAGCTACTTGAGGCGGAGCTATTGGCCACCGCTGCAGAGATTGGCGTCGACGTTTGTTCCTATCGCATCTTCACGCTGGACGACTCACAGCCTGATATTGCGCCAGTGTCCGGTGCTCTCAAGACCTTTCAGTCCGCCTTCACGACCATCTACGATGCCCTGACGGATCGGCCCAAAGAACGAGCAAGCTTCCGGGCTGACACGGTGCAGGCAACTGCATTACAGTTTGGCTACTCCTTTACAGGATCGGCGGGATTTGTCTTAACAGTTAACGACGAACGACTGCTGTTTGACGACTTGGAAACCGACCTAGAAGCAGCGATTCAAACGCTGTTTGAGATTGTTGCATCTACGCAGCCAGAAAACATTGGCAACTTTGTTCCGAAAGTAGGGCACGCCGGGATCAGAGCGGTGCAAAGCTGGGTTAAGTCGCACACTGCAGCAGGCCTAGGGGCAGACATTGAGTGGCATCGCAAGAACCGAATAAGCGCTAAGCTGTTTAAACAATACAAAGAATGGCGGCAGCTGGAGAATGCGATCGACGAGACCGGCGAGACCTTTATCGACCACATTACGGTTGAAGGGGAGCTTGTAGCAGCGAACCTCCGAAATCGCACATTTATCATGCAATTCCAGGACTCCGAAGATATCAAGGGGAGCTTCGACGACGCAATTGGCGAATCTCATCACGCTATACTGCCAAAGTACTATCGAGCTGAACTGGAGAAAACCACACAGGTGCATTATTCTCTCCAGGAAAATGAAGTTTCTTATAGGCTGCTGCGACTCGAGGAGCTGGAATAACAGCCCACGGCCTCCCAATGCTCGACCTCCCCGACATCCCCGAATGGCTCGTCCCCTGGCTCTACGCCCTGCTGCTGGCGGCGCTGGCTTGGGGGTATGTGGATGATGGTGGGATTTTCGGCTGGTAACACGCTCTATTCCTGTTCGCCTGAACAGGTTGCTGCCTAGGGGATTTCTGCCTCTATTGTATGGTGGCTTAGCTTTTCTATCGGGGGCACCTCTATGTTGCGTTTTTCTTGCTGCTTCTTACTTGCGCTCATCACGTCAACCTGCCACGCTACGATCGTAGTGCCTGCAATCACCTACGACGGCGGGACGCCCAACAGGCCTAGTTCAATCACGGGTTTGACGTTTGCCAACGGAGTTTTTAATGCACACTTTGATTATGACATCGTTTTCGGTAACACTCTGATCGACCAATCCTCCGTCACAGGAAGCAGCGACGCCGTTGTGGGAGCAGCCCTCCGCGACCTTTTGAATGGATCTCCAGAGGACAGCAATGACACGGTGGCGTTTATCAGCGTTACCTCAACCGCCGCCGTCGGCAACCCGAATCTATATGAGGGTGGGGCGATTGCAACTCTTTCCTTCGGCCCCGGCCAATGGTTGTTTATTTCGAGCGGAATTGCGTCAAAAGTCTTGGACCCCGAAACCGCATTGGTGACCTTCGTTGCGGTTCCAGAGGCTAGCGGCTTCTTGTGTTTGGGGCTGGTATCAATGGTAGTGGCGAGTACTTCGTTGCGAAGTCGCAGTAGGCGCTAAGAGCTGACGTAGTGGCCTGCTGGGTGAATCTACAGAATCACCGTCACATCATGCTCTGGCGGGCAATTCAATTGAGTTGTGAAGCAGTTATCAAGCGGGTCGAGCGTACATAGCTCAGTTGAAGTGGTGACAGGCTGAAGGTCGATCGAACCGGAGCAATGCACGTTCGCACACGTCTGCTCTCGCCGCCAGATCATCGTTGATTGACCCGCCGGGTTCACAGGAAACGACACAACCGCCTCGAGCCCGATGCCCGGTGTAACTGAGTGCGTGACCTCAAGGCGAATTTTGCGGCCGGCCAACAAACAGCTATCGATTTCCTTAACCCAGACGGGTCTACACGCTACGACCGAATTCAGATCGAGTGAAAGCGTGTGCCCCATTCCGAACACGTCTTGGCACTGGCAGCTTTGAAAACCGGCGAACAAGTCTGGTAGGACTAGTGTCACCTCGTCTGGGATGTCACCAGGGCAAGCCCAGCCACCGAACGGGTTGGTTTCTTGAGCTAGACACGCCACGCAATCGCCTGCAAAGATCGTTACGCCAGACGTGATCGGCGTGCCGATATCACAAGTCGTTTTTGCCTGCACGGTGTAGCAGCGGCCGTTGTACTCGACTACGCTGCCAACGTCACCGTCGTCGATCCCTGTTGCCAGCCCTGCAAACACTGTCGGCGGAACGGTGCTCCCGCAACCGCTACAACTTCCGCTGCCTGGTTCGCACGGTACGAGCGGATAACAATCCTCCGTGTTTCCGCCGCCACAATCGCAGTCCTCACACCCAGTGCCTTCGCAGTTGTCTATCGGGTCACCAGGCGGCGTTGTCAGACCGGTACAGTCTTGGTTGATCGCGGTGATTTCGTAGCACTGGTCAGAGTTGCCCACCACGTCGCCAGGGTTGGCCGGGTTGGTGAGTTGATCGCAGGGAATGCCATAGTTGGTTGTGTCGCCAGTATCGCAACTCTTGAGCGCGTAGCAGTTCCCTGTATTGCAGTAGCAGCAACACGATTCGGCATAGATCAGAGACCCGTCGGGATTCCTGAGTATCGCGCCCGTGGTGGGGTCTCTAAACAGTGTCTTGGCCATCGACCTCGCCCCACTTTCCGATCGGGCACTGCTGGTCGGCCCAACGCAGTTTATTGGTTCCTTGGTAGTGCGAGTTGGCCAGCACGCAACCGCAACCCAGATCGAGGCATTTGCCCAGCTCGATTACGGTGCCGTCGGTCAGTTGGCGGTTGCTGCGGAACTCGAACGACTCGCACGCCTGGCAAATGGCAAAACGGGCGTCAACGTCCGCGTCGCTGGCCGTCGGGCTGCCCTTGGCTTTGTGCTTGACCGTTGCAACGGCAAAGTTCTTCGCTCGTCGCGGCAGCGAGGGACCCGGATCGTTTTTGGCGTAGGGAATGCGCGTCTCGACCTTGGTGCCATCGGGTAGCGTCTCGATGCACTCGACGTAATCTTTTAGTGGGCGGCAGTCTTTGCTCATATCTACGTCGGCTCGATGCAGTCCCCGAGTTCTTTAACGTCTTCAGTAGTGACGGTGCAACTATCCCAAGCACGCTTGTCGAAGACCAGCGTTGCATTGCTGCCATTGGTTTGAATCCAAACGCGGGTGACGACATCGGTTGTGCAGTAGGTGACGAAGTTGAAGTTCTCGTTGAACTCTTCGTGAATCCAAATCTGCATAACGTCTGCGTTGAATCCGGGTCCGCCTCGGAAGTCCTTATCGGAGATCACCAAGTACACGTCGTTTGGCACTGAGGGCGGGTCGGCAGGAATCAGCTTGTACATGCTGATCGCAAGTGGCACCGCGGCAGAGCCAACGATCGCAGTTGGTACGCTGCTAACGATGTCGACCGTTTGTGCCGTTTTCGCGCCGGTGGTATCACACAAGATACCTTGGCCGGTTCCATAGACGACACCGCCACTATTGACGGTCGCGGCGCTAATAGTGCTGTTGACCCACACGGTACGGATATCGCCGCCGAAGCTCGCAATCGTTTCTTCGTGATCGGTGCACCCCGCGCCTCCGTCGTATTCTCGATTGAGTTTTAACAACCCATCTTCAACGAACACATCGGTAACGGGCCACTCGCATTGATTCTGCCACTTAACGCCGCCGCCGATGTTCGCCAGATACTGGTGTGCGCTACCGCCTGGGTCGAATCCGTCGATGCCCTTGAGCCACGGAACCAGATTGCGAGAAGAAACTAGTCGCCATTGCCTAGCGAACGTGGTGCTGATGCTGCGATCAAAGAACGCCATCACCTTGTCACCGTTGTCGACACGCACAGCCACGTCTGTCGTCGGCTGGATTGTGCCGACGGTTAGTTCGGTGCCCTGCAGCGTTGTTAGGCTTCCAACGGTACAATCGCCCGTGCCAACGAGTGTTGATGTTGCAGTCCCGATCACGCACCGAAAGTCCTTGGACGGACTGATTAGCACATAAGGTCGACCGGCAGCGTGCACTTGCTGCATTGCTACCCACCGCTCGCCGGCCTTGACGCCTGTGGCAACGCCTTGCTTGTTGGACACCACTACGCCAAACGTTGACGGACCAGATGGTGGAACGATGGTTGATTGGATCGGCAATCGTTCATGCCAGTTGCTGCCAAACGCTGACAGAAACGTCGCTCCGTAGTCACCTGTACTCGATACCGTTTCCAGCAACTCAACTTCAATCAGCGTTGCAAAGCTCTGCATTGAGTCGATCAAGACGCCTGGATAGCCAGAGTCGAGATAGTTGTTCGATATGATTGGTCCTGTGCCAATGAAGCCGCGCTGGTTCACGACCGTGTCATCGGGCTGGTCTGCCGATATGTAGGGGCCGAGGGCCTCAATGAACAGACCCGGATCGACAACAATCACGTCCGTATCGCTAGGCACATTCTCCCAATAAGAATCTTGGTCAGCTGCATTGCCGTTGCCCGCTCCGCCAAGGTATTTCCAATACGTATCGGGGGCTGGGGTTTCCTGCGCTACGATCTCGTCTACGTTAATGTCGGTGCCCTCGATCAACGCTTTGCGGGCGGTCTCGTCAACCACGGTATCGACGGTGGTGATTGCTCCGGAGAATGGTGTCCCGTCAGCGTTCAGAATCTGGGCCATCTTCTCCGTGTCGCTAGGTGCCAAGTCTTCGGTCATCTCGAAGACAATGCCCGTTCCGCCGCTAACACCTGGTGCGCCAGGGTCGCCCTTCTCGCCTTTGGTATCACGGACTACAAGCCGATCGCCTTCGAGTGTAGCAACCAAGGGTTGCGGCTGGCTTGGGCTAGCACCCGTTGCCAATGCGTTTGGGGAGAAGTTGTAGAGCGTCTCGGTGCGGGTTGTAGGTGTGTACTGTGGAGCGGTCCCACGTTGGCAGATCCTGACGGTGCCTGTTCCAGGAGTGACGACCGACGAAGTTGCGCTGCCGGCAGGAATTTCGGCTTCAGCGAGAACGATGGGCGCAGTATCGTCGTCCATACGACGCACCCGCTTTCCGCGAACGGGATTGTGCGGGAGCAACATCTCAGTAGTTTTAACTGAACGCTTGATGCGCCTCGTCGCGTCGTCATTTGGTATCGGCATCAGACACCCAGCCCAGAATAGGCTACCTCTCGGCGAACCCTGAACTCACGGTAGTTTCCGACCGTGTTCTCCGGCAAACGACTGCCGTCAGGCTCAAGCAACACTGGCTCAGGTGTCGGCTTGCCGTTAAAGTCGACAGCGCGATCAGTCTTTCCAAAAGTCGGAGAACCAGGGTTAGTGTCCTTAACCTGGAACCCCTGGTTGAGATACTTCTTGTCCCACGGCTTATGACGGAACGTGATGCGAATCTGTACCCGGTAGTACGATGTGGCACCCTCGGTGATAAGCTGGCCAGACGGTATCGCATCAATCTTCGCATGTCTTGCGGGCGCTCCGTAGAACACATCCGTGTTCGTTGAATAGCGATACTGGTTTTGCAGTGCCACTACCGCGGCGAGATCGGCAAGGTTTTTCGTCGCTACAAGTACATCGTAGAATCCCTGCTCTTCGGGGATGTCAGTGAACTCATGGCCGGCCGCGTTGAGTAGTGGATTGCCATCCTTGTCCTCCTCAATAACTTCTGAGAACGGCTCGACTTCGGTGTGGTAGTCGATAGGCCGCGCAAGTGGATCAGTATTCGCTGCCCCTGATTGCTGCCCTTCGTCCAGGGGTTCATACGTGCCTTCGGCCCACCATCGCGTTGGCTTTGTCGTTGGCTCCGGCTTGTAGAGCTGCAGGTTTCCCTTAAAGAAGGCGTAGGGGTCGGTTGCACCTTGAAAGCTGTAGGACGCCCATCGGGCGGGCAGTGGTGAAGCAAATCCCTGGTCGGTTGCCTGCGCAGCGATGGCGACCAGTGGCGCTGGCATCAATTGGTCATCAGTATCGATCTCCCATCGCATGGCGTAGGTAGACCGCCCGCGATGATCGGTTGTCATCCGATAGTGAAAGTCTTGCGGATTCTTAACTTCAGTGACTGCCATTACCCGATTGCAAACTCCGGTATTGGATTGTCGATGATCTCTTGCAAGCCCGCTCCGATGCCTTGTAGTTCACGCAACTGAGCCCGGTTGAGACGTTCGATCGTGTCGCCTTGGCTGCCGGGCAAGTTCTTCCGAGCGGATGCAAACGCTTCGGCGCTTCCGGCCTCCAGGGCCGATAGTGGCTGGCGGAACGGAGGGGCGAGATTTGGAACTCCCTGTCCATCGGCAAACGCTTGCCCCTGAGCAATGGCCAACCGTCGCTGCAATGCAACGCGCTCGCAGCCGAGGTCGTCCTCAAGGATCTCGGCAGTCTCAACTGCGTAGGTTTCGTCATAGCTAAGCGTCTGCACATCGGTGTGTCCAAACTCTGCAACGATGTCGCGTCGGACTTGGGGGAAGTCGATCTTCGGGCCTTCGATAATCCGCAAGTGGCCATCGTGTGCCCACTGCTCGTAATCAATCTCACTGCCCCAGCGATCAACCGCGGCACGTGTGATCCACAGTAGCGGAAACTGGTAGTAGTATTTGGCTTCTTCGTGCTCTGGATCTTCGCTGTAGTCTTCTCGCCCTTCCGGAACGATGAGAACAGCGCCCGTCATGTCACGCGAGAGGCTCATATCCAATCCAAGGTAAGATGATGCGCCTGCAAAATCGCTAAGCTTCTTGTCGTGAACAGCATTCGACCAGGCAGTCGAGTCAAGCCACGGTGACGACGATGAGCCCCAAATGTTGAAGCGATACATCTTGAACCGAGCCCAAGAGGCTGGTGTCTTGCGGGCCGCATGTAGCTCTCTCTCGAAAACCTCAGGGTTGATAATGTGCCCCAGACTAGGATTGGCACGATTCCACATCTTGGGGTTGAGAAGCTGCCGATCAGTTGCATTCTGCGGAGCTGCGTACGCCTGGTGAAGGAACGTAATGTCCTTTTCCTTGCCATCGTTTACCTTATCGCCGTAGTCCCATTGCTGTTTGCCCCAGCCGTACTTGTTCTTGCCGGCCGTTGAGACCATCAGCTCAATCGCTTCGTCGCGACTGGCTCCCATGAACTCGAGCACGCCCGCTAGTCGACTATCGACAACGTGGCCCTCATCAATGATCGCATTCCCATTGAGGCCCTCTTGCGAGTCGATGTTGTCGCCAGCGATTACTCCGTACCAACTATCGGAGGGGATATGGGTGATTCGCTTGCTTGTCTTGTTGATCACACACTCTGCCGTCAGCTCTGGGGACTGCTCGACCATCTTGATTGCATGAGCGTGGACAATCGCCGCTTGGCCGCCGTCCTTAGCTGCGGAGTATGTCTTGCCACCGATCTCACCGTCCGCCACGGTCAAGTACATCCCAACCATTGCAGCAATCGGTGACTTGCCGTTTTTCTTGGGGACCCACAAACGAGCACGCTTAAACCGTCGAATCCAGCAGCCAAGGAAGTCCGACCAGATCACCCACGAGAATAGCCGCATGAAGAAATCAACTTCCCAATCCATGAGTTCGACTAGCTTTCCAGCCCATCGCGTGCCCTCATACAGTCGGAAGTTGCCTTGGACAGTATCAATCATGTGCTGCCCCCGTGCTCGATCGAACCGCGCACCCTGAGCGACCGCCAGCTCATCGGCTGCGTTTCGAATCCACTTCTTCGGTACTTGCTTCGGAGGTTCAACCACGTTTCCTTGGTGCGATACCTGGGGCTTTCGGCTTCTCGATCTTCAAACGACTTCGATCGCTCGGATTCCATCCAAACCGAGCTGCTGCCTGTTCGAACTTCGCCCAGTAGTTGGTCACAGCGATTCGAGCATCCTTGTCTGTTGGGTCATTCAATGCGATCTGGTAGGACATCACGTACAAACCCCAGAGTTCGCAGGCGGAACGAAGGAGCGGACCATCAACCTTCGTCGCCAATCCGGCATCAATCGTTGCCTGCACTTCGTCGTCCCAGAGCTTGGATGCGTATGGGCATTCGAATTCCGGCTTCGTGAGCGTTGGATCAATCTCTGGCTGTGCGTCCTGCGGTCCATGCCGATCATTCCGATGCGTCCCCTGCGCAATGTGCAGGACGGTCGGCTTGGGCTTTCTGCCTGATCTGCCTTTCTTTCCTGCCATCTCTCAAACTTCCATTTTCTGCCTAAAAAAGTGCGCGCCTTGGCAAGCGGCTAACGAGCCGCTGCATTCTTCAAACTTGACCGCCCCCCCGTCGCCTGTCTCATTTTGCAACACCTTGCGCCATCTCCTTCGCCGTCTTGCGGTTGTGACAGCTCTCGCAAAGTCCTTGTGTGTTGTCGATGTCGAGTTCTAGCTCTGGGTGTGTTGCTCTTGGTTTGATGTGATCAATTGCGAATGTCGGTTTGGTTCGCCCTTCCTTAAGGCACAGTTCACAACAAGGGCTGAGCTGTCTTCGCATGTCCCTGATGGTGATCCAATCTCTACTGCTGTAGAACGGATCGCCTGGTCTGTTCTTGCTTTCCCTTGCCTTGTGCTCATCACATCGGCCTTGCCTCGTCATCTTGTTGCAACCAACGTGATTGCACTTCCGAAGCGGCAGCTTGTTCATTCAATCACCAGCTTCGCTGATACAGGAATCGAGTTGCTGTCCACAGTCTGGACTTCAGCAGTTACCACGTACTCATCAACCGCACTGTCCGATGGGATGTCGAAGTGAAGCGCTCGGCCATCACCACGAACTGCGATGTTGCTCACGGTGAGTGTCGCTTGGCCCACGACCGTTACGATGTGAGTCGCATTCGCGTCGATGTCTGCTCCCTCATTGAGTGGAAACTCTACCGCCAGCGTGACTGGTTTGCCTGTGGACAGTGACCGTGTGAGCGTGACCACGCTACTGCTGACATTCCCCTGACGACCGACAAAGAACGTCCGCTTCTCAGATACGGTCTGCGGTGAGTAGGTGGCTGTTCCGCCCGCACCGGCTGTCGCATACAACGATTGCGACTCGTTAGTAGGCGTCAACGTAGAAGCATCTGCCGTCTCTTGCTGTGATGACAATGCTTCGTTCGACTCCACATAGAACACATCTGGCCCGCCAATGACCTCATTCGCGTCACTGTCGTGGATACGCACGACAACCTCCCCAGGGCTACCGAGATCGGGTGCATTGCTTCCCTTATACAATCCAAGGAACGGCGATGACTGTTCGGTCAGATCAACCCTGATATCAGCTGGGGTCGACCCAGCAGCCCAGGCGGGCGTACCAATCGTGTTCTGCCAATAAAAGCCGTCAGATACCCGCTGGATGGAGGCGTAGAGCGTCGCGCCGGGGTCATAATTGGTTTCTATGTTCATGCTACGTGCCACTCGGTTCCGTCAAAGTAGAGGCGATAGACCGTTTGTGCGTCCGCTGCCGTATCAAGTGTTGGCAGGGTTCCGTTAACTGACGTCGTGAAGGTAACACCGTGCCCGCCCGTGCCGTCCTGAACAACAATCAGGGTGTAGTAGCCAGGTGTGTCGCCTAAATCAGACTCACGTCGGGCTGTGAACAACTGCAGGTCAGTAACAGACGCGGTGAGCGTTACTTTCTTGGCGTTGAAATGGCCTGCTCCGAAAGGAATGCGAAGTGTTGAAGATGCCGAGTCTTCTAGCACGTCCTCACCTGACAGCGGGTCGGTAGCTCGCAAACGACACCAGTACGGGTAGATAGTCCCAGTGACGTTTGCGTTTTGGTTGAGCGTAATACTTGTCGATGTGAGCGACACAATGCGGCACTTAGACGTTCGAGTGTAGCTTGACTCAACAGGCAGCCCATAATCCGCCGTGACCCAATCACCAACCTTTAGCGCGGCTGTCGAAGCAATGCCCGTGATAGTTGGGCTGCCGCTTGTTGCCTGACCAACCAACATGGCTTCCGTCGCCCAATCAGAGCGTGCGATTCTCGCTCGGCTGGTGGTTGACGTGATTCGATCAGGGTTGACGAAAGCTTCTGCTGTAATCGTCGAGCCGTCTATGTCTGTGACTTCGTAGCATGCCACCTGTCGAGAGGATACGTCGTTGAGATTGCGAGCATTCTCTGACAGGATGTCGCCTACCTGATAGAGGATGGCGTTCGTTGTCGAGAATGTTAACGTCGTGCCCACCAGACTAAAGCTGTTTGAGCTGTTGTCGTGATAGGCGTGCATCCGCGTTGGATAGACGACCTTTAGATCGATACCTTCGATTGTTGTTGTCGATGGTCCGGCGTTGTGTGGACACTCGATTCGGCTTGCTGCTGAGCGAAGGTACTTTCCAGGAGGCAGGCCCACTCGCTGCGCGCCGCCTGACTTGCTTTTCCAGCAGTTTTCCAGGGCAACGGTCTCTTCAGCTACACTGTCATACTTGCCAACTGACAACACATCCTGAGTGCTGTCGAACATACAACGCCGGTGGAACACGTTGCCCGCGAAGTTGTAGACCTTATTGCCTAGCTCAGTGCCCCTTCTGGAGAATCGGCAGTTCTCGAAATCGGTGATATGCAGCGACGCAAAATCCCAGGCTGGCCGGTTGGCATGATGGTCGCTAGTTGTGGAGAACGCAAAACTACAGCCCGAGAAATGTCCGGTTCGATACGTACTCGAAGACCCTAGGCTGTTGCTGCCGATGGTCAGGATGTTCTCTGCGTCCAAACTGCGAACCACAAACGGCTCTAAGCAGTTGCGTAGGGCAAAGAGCCTGTAAGCCCTAGTTGCAACACCCTGCGGATCGAAGATCAAATTCATCCTCGGTGGATTGAATACCGCGTCGCTGTCGTTCACTTTGATCAACCTCGTGAAACGATGTTGGAAGTGCTGGGGGCCGGATTTGAACCGACGACCTGCAGGTTATGAACCTGCCGAGCTTCCAGACTGCTCTACCCCAGGCCAAGATTTCTGATCACCACCTTTCGATATAGGCACGAAAAAAGGGCGTTCAATAATCCACTGCTACGAGTGAATCGTTGAACGCCCTTGGGCGGTCCCGGTTAGGGATTCGAGTTGTCGGCCTGAATTTTACTCGCTCTTAGGGCTTTTTGTCAAACTGCGTACCTGTACCCGCCGGACCTTCTCCAGGTGGATCTCGGTTTTCTTGCCGTCACGGGACTTTTCCACCATGACCACCAGCCCCAGTTCCTTGATCGGGCTAGGTTTGTCGAATTCGACGATAGCTGAAACTCGCATATTACGTCCGTGTTTCGGTGTTCCCTTGGGTGGCATTTGGTTGTTCAATAGGCGCGGAATCCTTCACTGCTTTAGCGATAACTGCGCGAATCAACTCTGGCCACATCATGGGTGGTGTTGCGTCCGTTCTGATATCGTAGCGGCTGGCTATTGCCTCCAGGTCTTCGTGCATCATGGCCATGAAATCGTCTTGATCGGCAATTTCCCTGACTAGAGGATCTAGCAAACCGTCCAACGCCTTCTCCCCATCGCTTGTGAATATTCTGCCGATATCTTCGGCGGCGATGTTGTTGATCTTCGTTATCAGCTCTGTAGTTTTCATCTGTGAATCACCTCTTGAGAGAGTGTGTAACGGGTCTAGTTTTCGCATGTAACGCCAGAGAGTTCCGTGGCGTTTATTTAGGCAGTTATGAGGCATAAGGCTGATTTCCCCGCCTCCAAACTGACGGGAGAGCCACACATGCCACCGTCGCTCCTCATGCTTGAGCTTGATCCAGTTCCAATCTGTTCTGGGCATTCATCACCTCGTCTCGGCTTCTGTGTTCGGATAGAACCGACAAAACGCGATAAGCAACGAAACGCCTGATTCGTTGCCCGGATCGTGTTGGTCAAACCTGACCATCGGATGGACCTTACCCTTACCGTAGAACCTGCAATGCTTGATTTCGTATTCGCCAGGGGGAAGGTCATTATCAGGCCAGAAAGTCTGCTCTAAGGTAATAATCTTGTCCTCCAGCCTCCCGGTTTCAATCAGCTCTCGCAGCCAAGGCGGACGAGTGTCCCAGCCGCCACAAAAAGGAAGGGCAGAGAGCAATCCCGCCAAGCCTTTAACGAAGTTGTGCCTGTGTATTTTCATGTTTCAAACCTCGTCGGGCTATTTGCCACGTCGGCCCATCGGCCACGGGCAATGGGTTTTTTCTCGTTTGCACCAATCGCAGCGACTGTCTTCGCGGAAGCCCAGCCACCGCAGCAATCGCTCCTTCCAGTGCATTGGTTTTCCGCCGGACATCGTCACCTCGCAGGGATGTTGGCTTTGGCTCAATCGTTTAGCGATCGCCACCGCCCGTAAGCGATGAACTGACACAAGCCAAGCGATAGCCAAGCGATTCCGAATAGTGTGGAAGTCAACGGCAGAACAAGCACCCTCCATAAAATCTGGTACGGATGTCTGCGGAAAGTCGACCTCAGATCGACCGTGTAGTTCTTGAAGCTCAAGTGTCATCCTCCAGCAGTTCGCATATACTCGGCGGATACGGAGCCACCGATTCTGTATCATCGAAGAGGATCAGCAGGCTGCCATCCTCCTAAGCTGGCGAACAGTTCGGCTCGCACCGAACTTCGACTTCTGTCAAAAACCACCTGTCACCATCTTTGGCAAAGCGGTTATACATGTTAATTGCCACTTCCGGCTGGCTTCGTAGTGACGTGAGCACCACTATTTCGTCCTTGGACAGCTTGCTTAGCCAGTGATCGGAGTATATGTAGCCCATTATCGTTTCGATTGCGTCGCCACGGCTGGCATATGCGTCCGGCACGCAATCGCCTGGGTTGCCACCAACCAGATACACTACTCGCAGTTCAAGTGACATTCTGGCTGTTGCCCTCCTACCCGTGTGGGCGTCGAGATTGTAGTTCTGGGTGTGTCAGGTATGCCCTGAGTTGTTTGGCGTCTCTCTCGGCCACCTGCAAATACCAGTCGAGACGATTCAGCGGAACTTGATCGTATTGTTGTCCTGCGAATTCGCCGTACGCCATCACAGTTGCACCGAGTCGAGCAATTGGCTCTAGCTTCGGCGGTTCCTTCGGCTTGTCCGCCTCACGGATCGGCAGCAGCGATCGAAGCTCCTTCAGCAACGACTCAGCGTACTGGTGGCCGGTTCCATCTTCCCACGAGAGCATTTCGCGAATCATCTTCGCATCTTCGCGGGCCTTCACCTTGGCCTTGATCTTCTGTTCAGGTGTCATTTTGGGTTTTCCAACTAACTGAGTGCCCGATGGAACTCTTCGGTGGCCCGCTCTAAACTTTCAGGCATCGGGTTTTGCCTGCGATACTCTTTGATCCGAAGCTCTAGCAGGTAGGCGTAGCCCGGATTCTTCTTGCACATTCGTCTCATCGAGTGGTACGAGCGGCAGTAGATCCACCAGTCCCACTTCTCGACCATCCAATTCCACATGGCATTCCTCAGTTCAGGTGATGTCGCGAGTGATCGCTTCGTGATATGCCCGATCCAAATTAAGCCACAGCAAGTGCGACGTTCCGAACGCCTCCGACAGCCCTTCCGCCGTATCCTCATCCAACCTCACGTCCAATGCCGGGTGGCCTTCCGGTGCTTTCGCCGAGGCAATGATGATATCCAAGCTGGCCTGGAACAAATCACGGGCCTTCATGTCCCTGCCGGTGTGGCACGCACACTCATAAGTGGACCAATCACGGGCCTCCAACTCTTCCTCGATGTATTCACCAACATGGAATCTTTTCATGATTGCCACCTGCGGGGGCTATTCAACTTCAACGGCCGTACGCATCCTGGCCCCCATTACATTATCATGGTCCCCTACGAGCCATTTGATTTCAGTGTCGTCCACGTCAATAGGAAACCCAAACTTCTGGCACAACATTTCTTCAATGTCGGCACGCGACACCGTCTGCTCTCGTACAGAGCCTGTTTGTATCTGATGCATGGTGGTCACTCGCTTTCTATTTGTGGTTCACCTACGTGGTGTGGTCACCAGGCGAAACAGTTCTCGCCAATTTCCTTCCGCATCTGCTCCCAGTCCGCAATCATTGTCGCGGCCAAGGTTTTCATATCCTCGACGCCTTCGTACTGGTAGTGTTGATTGAGGAACTCAACAACCCTCTCACAATCCTGACGCCTCACGCATGGAACCGGGATCAGCCCATACAGCCCGTTGCGGCAATACTTGGGCCGATATGCCTTCTGTCCCTGATCACAGTACACGTTGACGCCACCTTGTTCAGGCGGCCGTACGGTGCCGAGGTTCACTGCCCAGGTTTTCATGGCTGCCACTTATTGGGGGTGATGGTCGGAATCATCGTGATCTGGCTGCCAGTTTTTGCTTTGACCAAAAACTGGGTCGGGGCTGTTGATTGGCTCACCAGCGTCAAACTGTGCCAAATAGTGTTGCCGCTCGGCTTTCGTCACAAGAACGCCAATTCCAATGAGTTGGCAGTTTTTGACGGTGCAGCCCTGCATTCGCACCATGCCAGCTATCCTCTGCTTGCTTGGTGGCCGCTCAACGAGAACAGCATCGCCTGGGTCGGCGAAGAACGATCCAGTAAACCGAGTCCCATTGGTCAGCAGAATTGCTGGCCCCTCAATATCACAGTCTTCAAAGATTTTGTCCTTGACTAGCCCGTGATACGCCAAGTCAACCAAGCGAATTCGACGGTTCTTGAAGTACGTTCCACCAAGTTGCTCTGGGCTAGCAAACGCTTTCTCTGCTGCACCAAGAAAGGGCATCCAATCCACAAGCCAGGGACACTTAGCCAGGAGCGCTCTGTTGCTGAGGAACGCCCACATCAGCCAAAAACAACCAAAACCTATTAAGAACCCAATGATCATTTCACTTTCCAGCCACTTCATTTTGACAGCTAGTGATTGCAAACCTAACAACAAGACTGGTGCCACAATTGGCTGAATGGCCTTCCACATATTGCAGTCCTCCGACGAGAAGTAGGAAAACTGCCATTCTAGTCGTTTCTATGCACATTTAAGAGCAACCTTTCACGGCGAAAACCCTAATGATGTGTTGGTGTGTCCTATTCGCCGTATTCCAATAATGCGGCACGATACGCTTCGGCGAGCATGGCGTTGTTCTTGCCGAGGCCATCCACCGCGTCCTGAAGCCCAACGATAAGCCGCACCACATCTTCTGGGTCGCTCTGGTCAACGAACCATCTTATTGCTCTCAGCTTGGCTGCTGCCACCATCGCCTCGGGCGGAGCACTCACGCTTTTGATCTGATCGCCACCCATGTCATATTGCCCTCCCAGAAATAGATTCGATCGCCCGGCTCGGCTTCGATGTCGGTGCCGTGGACAACGGGGTCGTAAATCGGGTTTTGGATTAGTCCACACTCAACTGCTATGTCTGCCATCTGTTCGGAATCGCACTCGAAGGCCCCGTTTCGGATGGCATCCTTCACCATGTAGAGCATCCGGCACCCAAATTCGATCATGTTCGCTTGGTTCTCAGTCATCCTGTTTCCAATCTGCAACGGGTTTATTCGGCGACTGCAAAAGCCATCAAATCTTCAAGCGATTCCGGCCAATCTTCCTTGTTTAAGTCGATCTCTACGTTCAGGTGGGTGAGCAGAATCGGCTTGCCGTCACTGGCTGACACTAGATCGGTCACGTAGACGGTGATCTCTCCAGTCGATTCCCACGCAACGCCATCGTTGTAAAGGCATTCGTGGCTGTCCTGGTTGATCGCGACGGTGATTTCGACCGGTTCATTCATCGTTTGATCTCCGTTTGATTGCTGTTTGATTTCTAATCCTGGTTCTCAAATAGTGTTCGATGCGCTGGCAATCGGGATCCTTCCCAGTCCCAGACACAGAGCACAGACCCAAATGGCGGTCGCTCATTGGGGCCGATCACGATTTGGCCGGGTTTCAGAAAACGGATCCGTCCTGACATGAACTCAACCCGCAACACAGACCCAGCTCGATCGCGATAAGGCTCGATTCCCAACTGCCACCACTTCTGTTCAGTTCGATTCGCTGGCAGCAGCATGACCACTATCTCGGCCTCTGGCTCTGCCCATGCCTTGCGGATCCACGGCAGGATATCGCTGTAGGGTGGATTGCAATAAACCCGCTCACCCTTCCATGACCACTCGAGACCGCTAACCTGCGCTGTGCAGTATCTTTCGCACTTGGTGTTCTCAGCCGAGGCCGCCACATCAATCGAGAACTTGAATCGTTCGTCAAGTTTGGCGAACTCCTCAGTTGGCAAAGCACGGTCGTCTACGTCGGGATTGGATCCGGCGTATCGAGTCTGCTGTGGGTGATTTTGGCTTTTGAATCCAACTAGCATGGTGTGCAACACTCGCAATTTGTGGAGCGGTGGGTTTAGTCTTCGTGTTCTTCATCGGGTGGCACATCCACTACGATCTCGCCGCCTGAGTACGATGGATGCCGATATGACAGCCTAACTCCACCATGAATCGGCGCATCGTCCGAGAAGCAAGCAAGCATCTCTCGCAAGTGCTTTAGCCTGTGAGCGGTTCCAATGACAATCGTCTTGTCTGTCGTTTCCATTCTTAACTCCTAGGAAAATAGCTGGGGTGTGTGTTGACCTACTGAATCGACAGGGCGGCGGTGTTGTTCTCGCTTTGGCACCAAATCATGAAGTCCTCACGCTTTGGCGCTGACTCAAACTTGGTCACACCAGAGTCCAGAATCGGACCAGACCACCAGTAGCGGTCTCGGTGATGGTGGTGGTGTTCCTCACGGACAACCTTAGATCCAAATAGTTCCTCCAAGGCTCGCTTGAGCGACTTGGCCTGCTCGACTGTGATTAGCTTCTCCTCGCCGCCGATACTGACGGCGACTTTGGTGATCTCGCATTTCTCTTTTTTGGCCATGATTTCTCCAATCGTGGAAGTGCTAAAGTGTGTGATTAACGACCACCTTCGGTCGTGCCTTCAAGTTGACGGTACGCCGCCATGAATTTCTGAAATTGTTCACTACTTATTACCGTTCCAATCTTCACCCACCAGAAGAATCTCCGCTGATAGATAACGACGTTGTAACCAGAGTCAGAGTAATAGTTTGGCACTATGTGGAATCGTATTTTCCGCATTCACGTGTACTCCACTCGAAAGGGGTGATTAAGTTAGTCCTAATCTTTAATTGCCTTCTCAATTCGCCCGGAGAGGAACCAGAGAAAGCTTGCAAACAAAAAAGCAACGAAAGCGGCTAGACCTTCCAGCAATGTTGCCACCACCGCCAATACTGACCGCTCGAAATCTGTTACTGGCCCAACGGGCGGCGATATCCACTGCATCTCGTAATTGAACCGCCAAACGCCCAAAAACAATGCGATTAACGCGGTAAAAACAAGCAATCGAGCAATAGAAAATCGCTGACGGGTGTCCTCGTGTGTTTCAGGCATTTCAGCTATCCCACAGTTTCCGAAATCGATTCAAATCTCTCGTCGCTCACGTAATCGAGATCCGAGTAACCACAGACGCTGTAGCCGATGAGCTGGGCAAACTGTTGCCGGTCCTCGTCATCGAACGGCATGAGCGCCAAGTCGTTCATATCGAATGGCCCTGCGTCGAGCAGGTAACGCACGATCTTGTTCTGCTTGAATCGCTGGATGCCTTCACTGTCTTTTTCCAATGGTTGATTGGGGTGTTTCATCGTTCACTCTCCGGTTGATTGCTGTGCGGGATTAAATCTTGACCTGCTTTGGCGGCATCTTTTCAGATAGCCGCGGGTCGCAGTAGTTCTCAACAAATACCTTGTCGTTGTTACCGAGCAGCTCGTTACCTTTGCCGTCGCGGTTCGCGTACGTTCCCGCGGACCTCCGTAACCATTTCCACGTACCACGATCAACGCCAGCTTGGTTGCGAAGTTCGATGAACTTTCGCTCGAAGTAGGTAAAGCTATGCGGCCATGGCACGACGTGATCCATGCCATGCTTGCGAATTGCTTTCATGGCTTTCTTGGAGAAACGCACGCGAACAATTTTTTGCGTTTTGTTTTGCAAAACATCAAGGATGCGATTCTTGGGAATGGAGCTGGTGAGCACGCGAAGCAAATCTCCTGCTCGCAATCCCGTCGAGTACGCCGAGTGAATCGCCGCCAGCCAAAAGATCTTACGCCTGACTCCGTTGGGCAGTTTGCCCTCTTGCATCTTGGCAGCCTTCACAAGCAATCGGATTTGCTCGATCGTGAACGCTTCGGGGATCTTGTGGCGACCCTTCGGTACAACCACCTTGCCTTTGCGAAGATCCTTCTCTAGCGATATCACAGCTCGAATCGCGGACTTGTAGCCATCGGCGGTTTCCGACACCACCGTTTCTAGCAGCACGTTGATAAAGTCTTGGACCATGAAATTGTTAACGTCCGCTGGCTTTAGGTCATCGTTGCCGACGTGAGCCACGAAACATCTGACCTTCGATTGCAATTGCGTGAGGTACTGTTCGCTGACACGTCGATGGTTCGCGTAAATATCAAGCAGGCTAAGCATCGTCATGTCAGATGTGTCGACAGGTTCGATTCTCATGGTGCGTCTCCGGTTGGGGTTGCGATCCGTCGGAGTTAGGGGCGGTCCGTCTTACGATTCAAATATTGATGCCTTTTTGTGCGACGGCTCTTTGTACGTCACTGAAACTTCTGACTACCTTGGCCACTGCTCCAGCGCTACGGAGCTTGTCAATCTCATGTTGCTGCCGTGGTGTGGGGCTGCCGCCGCCTTCGTCCTTCGGAAGCTTTACTTCAAAGCAGAACAGCAGGCCCTCGATCACTGCCCATAAGTCAGGCAGGCCAGCTCGCTGCATGGTTCCACCGTGGATCTTTACGACATAGATGCCTCTATACCGGAGCTGTTGAACGATACTGTTAACTAAAGACTTCTCGGTCATTGTTGCTTGCTCACACTTCGAACCTGTACCGGGTAAAACTGTCAGAGTCATCCATGACATAGAGCCTCTTGCGAGCTCGCGTTGCAGCCACGTAGGCGATGCGGCACTCTTCGTTGTAAAACTCTTGGTCGTCCTCAGAGGCTTCGTGGATCATTCGATTGGTTGTTGTAAGCCAGACCACGTTGTCAGCTTCCGCGCCCTTAACGCTGTGAATCGTTCCCGCCTTTACCGGTGGGTCCGTTACGACCTCGTAGCCGTATCTCTCTCGGGCTGTGAGATAGTCCTTGGCGTAATCGCTGCCGCCAATGAAGAAGTTCGGCCATGTGCCGCCTTTGATGTTCTCAACAAGCAACTCGGTTGCACCCCAATCAACAAGTTGATCGACGTAGCACACAAGCTTGGCTCGATCGCCACCTTCGCGAAGCCACTCTGCCTTTGTGCCTCGAACCAACAGCTTTTCGCCGTTGTAGAGCTGCGGGATTTGCTCAAGCACGAGCATCCATTCCGAACCGGATATCGGATAGCCGGTGTACGCATCAAATAGTGCGTTGAGTGCGCCGTTCTTCTTAGGCTGGGCCCAGCCGCCAAGACCTGAGGTTGGCTGCCACGGAATGCCCATGTCTTTGACTGCCGAGATCAGTCGGCCAGCCTGGTACCGTGTCCTTGCAATCAGCAGCCACGAGTCTCTGGGGTCAATCGAAGGAAACTCGATATCACGACCGTTTTCCAGAAACTCTACAGACCCCTCGTGGCTGGCAGGCTTGATACCGCGATCCCAGTAATCCGAGCAGCGACGAAGCAACTTCTCGCCGAATTCATGAATCGCCGGAGCACAGCGGTAGCTCTGTGGCATGACCCTCGCTTTATCGACCTGCCAATCCTCCATGAAGAATCGAGCATGAGATCCCTGGAAGCCATAGATGGCTTGGAACGGATCGCCAGCAAGGTAAACCCACGTAGCGCTGGCAGCGAGCCGATGGCAAACCGCATGCAGCAGCGCACTAGTATCTTGTTGCTCGTCGAAAATCCAGACGGGCAGAGTTGGGCAAATTCCCTCAGGAGTCGTCTCCTCATGGCCAGCAACATCAAAGTTCCAGCCAGCGAACTTTCCAAGCAAATCCACAAAGTCGAGTCGATTGTCCAGACGTTTGGCCTGCTCGTAGCGATTGGCTATGTCCTCGCAGTATTGTTCGCCTGGAAGCTCGCCACTTGTTCTGGAAGCGACGCAATAGGCCTCACGCACTGATAGCAGGCGGTTTCGGGCACTGTCCCAAATGTCTAGTGCAGCCTGGGCTTCCGTCTTTCCACCGGTACCAATGTTGGCAATGTCCTCGCCCGTTGGATTACCAATTGATGCGCCCAGAGATTCAGCAAGCCACTTCCTGTCAGCCTTACTGTCCTCGGAAACCATGTTCGATCGGCTCGCCTCCAAGGCCTTGAAGCAAATCGAGTGAATCGTTCGAAACCAGCCATCTTGCTCGAGAACACTCACTGGTACCCCAGTTAGGTCGGAAGCTCGAGTCGAAGCCTCTCGTCGAGCAGCCTTGGTGAAGCTGACGAACCCGACCTCCAAAGGATCCGTACCTTTCGCCAAGACTTTCTCCAGAATTCGGATTAGCTCAGTGGTCTTGCCAGTGCCGGCTCCACCAACCAAGCGGGCGACGTGCGCAGTCATCTGAGCGTCTCTTTTCTGTTAAGATGGGTATTTATGGAACGAAATCGCGCGAAACTGCGCAGTTTTGGAATTGATTGACCGTCACCAGCGTGCGCGCCCGTCACGAAAACGTCACGGCAAACCATTGGTGCAAAACGACTTAGCTCAAAATGACGCTCCGGACGGTCACTTTTGCGTGCGCCCCTTAAAAAAGTCCCTAGAACCAGCCCCACGAACGTCACTGGATGGCTATTCCTGTTCGTCATTGGTGTCCTCCTGCTTCGCTTCAGCGATCTCTTGGAGCTTCTCAACGCCAGCCTTATTCAGGCAGAAGAACTGCTTCCGCATGCCAAACACCTTCACTCGCTTGTCACGGCGACATTCACACGCATTGAGGCAGCTGTTGATCTCTTGCCGAGTCGGCTTCGTAGACGTGTAGGAAAGCTCGTCAGCCAGCCAGTTGAACGAGAATACGACGGATCCATCCTCAAGCTTCTTGGCCGCACCACGCCGAAACTCGTCGTTCTCCGAGGCGATTGGGGCCCGCTCAACGAGCTCCAGAATGCGAGTCGCGACAACAACTGGTCGCTTGAGCTCGCCGGGTGCTGGTATGAACTTCGCAGAGGCCATCAGCTGTTGGCAGATGCCACCTTGCCGCGTCCATTCATGGCTGGTCTTTCGATCAGACGACAGGTAGCAGGACGCCTGGTCAGCAGCACAACATCGAAGTTTGTTCCACGACAACAGCTGGTCGCTGGTGAGCTCAATCCTCGATTCTTCAGCCCGCCAGAAGTCGGCTGAGTACAGCAGAAACAGCGGCGGCTCGCTTTCTACAATCTCAAGGCGGAATGTTTGATCTTCGCCGTTCTCGGAGGTGGTGCCTTCGATGCTCGGCGTGGAGAGATCCGAGAAGCCTGCCGAGGCACGCTTTCGTTGCTCACTCTGAATTGCGCACTTGCAGATGTTCGTGACTTCTTGTTCAGAGAGGGGCGGTCGATTGAATGCGTTCTGGCCGCGGACCGCCTGAATAAAGAACGCAATCTCTTTTCGGCTGTTGATGTCCGCCAGATTGGCAGCGAGCTTGCCAGCGAAACTCAGCAGATCATTGTTCCGGTTGCCCTCGTTTGCCCCTTTGAATATCTCGTCCCATTGCTCCTGGGTTTTGCCGATGCCGCCGTGTTCCTTCAGCGCACCTCCATTCGCAATCCAGGCAATAAAATGGTCTGGCAGATCAGCAGGTTCGATCTCACTCGGCGATAGACCAGGCAGCCACTTGTACTTGCCAAAGCTTGGGGGGAAAACGGACTGACTCCCTGAGTCGCCCCAGCCGATCTTGAGGTCTGCATCCACGCCCAGTGATCGCAAGGGAAGATTGGCCTGCCGTGGAAGCTCCTTATGAAACGCGAAGATTCGATGCGGCAGCTTCTTGGATCCAGACAGAAACGTGACCGTCGGCGGTATCTCGCCGCCCATTGCTTCAATGAGATCCGTCTCTGCATCAGGGCTGTCGATCTCGATATCAATGATCCCCGACGTTGGACCAAACTGAACTCCGACACCCATGCCAGCGAAGTCACCCTGCCACCACTCAACGATCCGTTCTTCGTCGGTCGTAGCAAGCTTGTGCCAGTCTTTTAGCGGTGGGTGCTTTTTCTGTGGATGTATGGGTACCACGCGCCAGCCGTAGCTGGCGTACTCCATCGCCGCACTAATCGTTTGTGTGTCGTTCGCAGTCGCCATCGACGGCGCATCCTCATAAGAACTGAATCAGGAAAAGGCTGCCGAGCCCAGCCCGGCAGCCTGGCCGATGTCACCCGGCAAAACTTGTCGATGCAACTTGACGCATCGGCTCGGTGAACTTCTCGCGAATCACAGCGGCTTGGTCTGCATCAAGCACCCCAGCCAGTTCAGCAGTGATGCGAGCAAACGGGATCCCGCTGTCGTTCTTTTCTTTTTCAAGTCCTAGCGAAATCGCCGCACGCCAGTACGGGATTCCCGCCTTCGTCAAGTCGACAACAAACTTGTTCCAAGACTTCAAGGATCCAGGCTGCACGGTCACGATCAGCGGCAGCGGTTCTTGCTTACGCAAGATGAAGAGCACACGCTGCTCTTTGCATTGCTTGCCGCGACCATCTTTGCCGCTGCCCCATTCGTTCTGGGGCAGTTTTGCCCAGTCATAGGTACCGTCCTCGTTCTTGGCGACTTCCATCGAAGCAAGCAGCCTCGGGTCGACGTCACTTTCATTCTTAACCAGCTTTGCGGTCTTCAGGTCATTCGAAACTAAGACAGGCAATTCACCCTCAGCGGGCTCCGATCCGCTCCAGAGAACACCACGAGGCTGTTGGTAGACTAGAATGCCTTCGATCTTGTCGACGACTTCATCACCCAGGATGCTAGACACCGTCCACTTGGTTGCGCCGCCTGTCGGAATCTTGACTCGGGTAAGGTCGGATTCCTTAAGCGCCGAACCCTCTCCCAAGTTTGCTTCCATCGCCTCGGCAATTGCACCACCATCTTGCAAAGCCAAGTAGTTGTTCGTTTCAATCGTTGCTAATTCTGTAGACATCGCTTCAGTACCTTTCGTAAAAGTTAAGACTTTCTCACCCGCACGGATGACTTCTCAAAAACATCGACCATCTCAGCGATTTCAGCCGGAAGGCCGCCAGCGTCTTGCAGCTGTTCCTTGCACCACGACTTGAACGACGACGGCTGCAAAACGATCATGTCGTCCAGCTCGTTTTCTCGAGCCCAATCAACGAGCTCCGAGCGATGCTCTTTTTTTGCGTTCGCGTACTTCTCCGTATGTCGGTAGATCGTGGAGCCGTTGACGTTCATCGAGTTGACGCCATTAAGGGCGAATTGCTCGGCAACCCGCGACTCGATCGCTTTGAGCGTTTTCTTCCGCTCGCCAAGTACCGCGTTGATCTCATCAATTTCTTCACGTAACTGAAGCAGTTCATCCAAATCAGTTGTGTCGATACCTACTGAAGACATGAGTTTTCCTTTCCGATGCAAATGATCTGCTCCACAATTTCCGCTCGAGCGGACAGAGCGCGATAAACAATCTCGTCGACCGTTTTACGGGCAACCAGGTGATAGAATCTGACCGGACGAAACTGCCCTGGCCTGTGCAGCCTCGCAATTGACTGCTCGTAGTCACCCAGTGAGTAGTTGAGTGAGTAATAGATACCTACTGCGGCGCGTGTGAGATCGATTCCAACGCCGCCGCTTTGAAGCTGCACGCCAGCAATGTCTACGTCGGCCATGCATGCGTGGTCGTCGATTGCGTCACGACGGCGAGAGCTTAGCTCTCCGTAGGACTTGCCGTGCTTTTCAGCAATCCGCTCAACAGCATCCAGGTCACGCTTGAACCTGCAGAACACGACGCAGGGCTCGTAAATGTCCGAAAGCAGGTCACGTAGCAGATCAGCCTTGTCCGTGCCGAGCTCTTGTACGAACTCGGTTTCGAATTCATCTCGACCGCCAACAAAACCGCTGGTGCACTGCTGAATTCTGAGGAGCTTTGTTAGTGCGTTCGATGCGACCACGGTGCCCGCATCGACGTGTGAGATAAAATCCTTCTCAAGCTCTGCATAGACCTTCGTCGTTGCCGAGTTCAAATCGAACTTGCGGGTATCGTGGGTAACTTCAGGTAGATCCAGGACATCCTCGGCCTTGCAGACGTAGGCGTGTTGGTGGAATCGCTCTTGCAATTCATCTTGGTTCAGCCACTGGCGAACCTTGGATGGAAACTTCGTATCGCACATCGCATAGCGAGATCGGAATCTTGCGAAGCTCGTACCAAATTCGTTGGGAGCCAAGAAGCGAAACTGACCGTACAGGTCCAACGGACTATGCGGCATTGGTGTCCCACTTAGGCACAACCGCCTGCCCGTTGTCTTTCCCAGGGCTTTCGCAAACCAACTAGCCTTGCCGCCTGGCGACTTGATCCGGTGGGATTCATCAAGAACCGACCAATCAAAATTAGCAGCCAGTAGTTGTGTCCTGAGTGGCTCTCTCCAAGCGGTGTCGTAGTTGAGAACGATTGCCTTACTGCTAACGTTGCCATCTCGCAAAAATCTCTCAACGTCGCCAGCCTTTGTCTTGGTGCTTCCCTTGTCCAATACCAGCGAATCCAGGGAAGAGTGTCCTTTCGGCCAATGCCGCTCGAACTCTCGACGCCAAACGCCAAGCACTGACTTGGGGCAAAGCACAAGACACTTAGCGGGCCCCGAATTCGCGATCAGATCAATGGCGACTTTTGTTTTGCCCGTTCCCATCGCCATCGCAAGGAACGCTTCCTCGCGATCTTTCGCAAACTGGTATCCGTCCGCCTGGTGACCCCATTGGTCAAAGTTGCGTAGCGGCGGCTGCTGAATCTGCTCAGCGACTGACATCAAGCCCATCCTCCAAGCCAAACGACCAGTGCGACAATCGCCATGCACGCCGCTCCAAAGAAAAGCTTCTCGCCAAGTGTGGCGCTACCGTCACGAGCTCGCTCAATGCGACGAAGCTCAAGCTCGTACGCAAACGTGAAAGCCATCTGCACCGTGTGGTACCGATCGTGCCAGTTCTGGAAGTACCTGAGCTCATCATCGGTGAGGTGGCTCAAGCGATCGCGAAACTCGGGCAACAATTGACCGTAAGTTTTGTCTTGGAGAACCACGCCTACTCCCTTTCCATTTCGCGAAGGTGCAGTTCGTGGGCACAACAAAACATGTAGGGCAGGTTCATTGACAACTTCGCCCCTTGGTAGGCCGCGGTGACCTCTGAGTCCGATTGGCCTGCGAACACTTCTCGCAACATCGCTTCGTTTGCTTCGTAGTCGGGGCTAGGGAACTTCGGTTTCTGCTGTACTGCTGCTACCATTGCGTGTCTCCAAATAGTGGGCGTCCATGCCCGGTGCCATCCCTGGCTTCCTAACGAGGGGATTTGATGTAAGTCGTCGCGGACGTGCCCGTGTATCTGCAGCTTCTCGGGTTGCACTCTCGTAGTTGCCCGAGGACCTGCAGTTCTCTTGCTCGCTTCCGGTAGGTCTCGATCTCAGGAACTCTCACACCAGCGTTGCGCCGTCCGACGGCTGCCAGTTCGGCAAGCTCACGGGCTGTGCGAGGAGTGTCGTCCGCAACGCTCAAGATCTCGAGCATGATGCGGTTGAGCTTTGGTGTGACTGCCGCCTCGGCCTCTTGGCTAGTTGCCGGATCCGAAGATCTCGATCGCGTGAAGTCGACCGGTTCGAAATCGAAGGCTTGTTGAGTACTCACGACGAGTCCACGAAAAAAGCCAAGGGCGGCTACCAGACCGAGTAGCGGGCAAAGTGGGGCACCAGTTTGCCTGTGATCGCTTGTGGGGTCTGATAACCGCCGATGGCTCGACGTGTGTTTAAGTTGTCAAGCGATCACGCTTCCAACAGTAGCGAGAAAAACAGCGTCTCGAAGCTAAAAATCAGTCCACTCGCAACTTGGTTAGATCCCGTAGAGTTCTCGTTAGATCACGTACGGTTTAGGTCAGAAATTTTTTCGCCGATCAGCGTGAATTCCATCACTTCAGAGGGTCCGAAATTCAGATTTCACGGCCCGGCGACTAGAGAGCATGCGCAACAGCGAGTTGCACACAATTTGCACACACAAAAGCTTCGAGCATTTTTTGCGCCACGTAAGCTTTCGTCGAGTTTCGTAGGGTTTTCGCATCTAAACCACTGACTCTTAATCAGTAGGTTCTAGGTTCGAGTCCTAGAGGGAGCACTGACAGAAACCCTTGTTGCAATTGCAGTTACGACAAGGGCCAAAAGAGCAGAAGCCTTTCAAAAGACCTCTGGTACACGCCTCAGTACACGCCTTGTGCTGGGGAACATCCGAATCTTTGCAAGGTTTTTGCTATGCCAGCCAAATCTCGCGTGTGGTGGTGGTCTGCGAAGAAGTACTGGGCCACCCAAATCGACGGCAAAAGAGTCTGTCTCTCCAAGGGTCGCAAGAACAAGAAATCTGCCGAAGCCAAGCTCGATCAGATTATTGCGGAGCGTCAGCTGCTTTCTGCGGTTGATGGCCCAATTTCGGTGGCAGCTCTCTGCGAGCAGTTTCTTGACGATGCCAATGAACACTTGGCACCCAAGACATACGAGTCCTACCGCTACTCCTGCCAATTGTTCGTTGATCATTTGGGAAGCCGTGCAGCTCACACGATCAAACCGGCGGATATTCGCAAGTTTCGCCTGCACCTGTCGAAGAGTCTGAATGAAACCAGCCAAGGAATCGTCCTGCGTTCAATACTTCGTTGCTTCAATTGGGGAGTAGGGGAGGAGTTAATCCCTAATCACGCCCTCAACAAGATCCGCAAACCAAGAGGCAATAGGAGAGATCGATATCTGACCGACGATGAGTTTCGGTTGATGTTGCGGGCTACAAATCCAAAGAACAACCATCGTCGTGGTGCTGAGTTTCGACGCTTACTTTTGGCTATGGACTATACGCTTTGTCGGCCTGGAGAACTTTGTCAGCTGAAGTGGTCACACATTCGGTGGGGTGAAAATGTGGCGATCCTGGAGAGCCACAAAACTCGGCGAGCCACCGGCAAGCCGAAAATCATTGCCATCGTACCGAAGATGATGCGACTTTTGGAGTGGATTAAGGAAAGAACAAACAGTGAGTATGTCTTTCTTAACTCCCGTGGCGAGCCCTGGACGGTAAATGCGATCAACCAACGCGTACAGCATATCCGTGAGCGGACTGGTTTTGAAAACGACGTGGTTCCCTATACACTTCGGCATCGAGCTGCCACGAATTCCGTGCTTCGCACCGGCAACCTGAAAATGACCAGCCTCCTTCTAGGTCATTCAAGCACTTCGACGACGGAAAGGTACACTCATATTGCACAGCAACAACTAGTGAAATTCGCGGAGAAAGCTGTCGGGTGAGCAAGGTCAGATTCGGAACCATTTCCCATATCGCAAATGCACGTAATGGCAATCAGCTAAAACTGATCTCGTGAGCAACTGACAGATTCAGCTTGTCACTGGTACACCGTACTTGTTAGGACTGTCTCGGCGTTTACGACCTGGGCAGGTTACAAATCACGCCAGAACCGTTCACTTAGCGGACTATCGAATGAAGCGATCAGCGAGTGCAGGTTGAATCACAGAGTCATCTAGTCCACAATTATGCGAATGGTCGGGCAGCAAAATAACTTCGAGATCGCAGGCAACGCCAAGCCCAACGTTCCCGTGTTTACTTGCCTGATTTACGTCCACCAAAACGACGATGGCACGGTGCTTGGCAGGGTGGCAAATCTGGCAGGAATCGAGGCCAGCGGCAGTTCGGAGCGTGGGGCGCTGAGCAAACTGGTTAGCGAATTCAAAACGAAAGTTACAGAGCTGTATGAAGCGGGTCAGCAGATTCCTTGGATCGATCCGCCACCTCCTCCCTTAGAACACGAGCAAATCCGCTCGGTGCCGATGCAC
>JANQQA010000327.1 GCA_028285205.1 Bythopirellula sp.
CAGATCGATTAGCAGCTTCGCATGCTCAGGGCGCGAACGAGGTACGCCGGCCGGTGGCGGAGCCAGCAATGTGTCGTTGGGGCGAGTCGGCGGCGTCCACTCACGAGCCACATCAGCCTCGGCTCGCTGTAACCGTTGTTCTACAGAGCGTACCGTTTCCAGGTACTCATCGACGCGACGACTGTCGGATCGCGAGCCAATCTTACGGATGGCCCGAGCATCGTCTCGAACCAGGTCTAATACACTCTTGCGAAACGAACGCTGCCCCGGCGGGAGCTTCGAACTGGCGTGCATGATGCGGTCGAAGATCGCCCTCGGCCGCACTTCGACCGGCAACGATTGCAGCGGCGTTCGCCAAGAAACTGTGCCGCCGTAGCTGAGTGGCAAAGTCGTCGCTAAACAGTAGCCGGACGGCGGATGGTCAAGACCCATCTCCAGCGATCGCATTGGCGCATCGCCAACAATGTGATCCGCGACGATCTGATCAACAGACTTTGCGGCGCGGTGACGACCTGTCTGTTCGTCCGGCTCAGCCTGGTGTCCGGTCAGGAATGCGGTCACATTCCCGGCGTGCTGAGTGGCGTTGTTGTTCAGGTTTCGAAACACGGTTAGTTGATCCTGAAACGACTCGAATGGCTTCAACACGCGCGGTAACTTACAGCCCTTACCTTCGCCTTCTGGGTCCCAAGTTGGCGGGTAGAAGCCGTTTGGCTGAAAAAACCAAATCATGCGCGGCGGTGCCTTAACCGTAGAGCCTGTTTGTGCAAGCGCCGGCTGCATCACATCCAGCAGTGGCAAGGGTAATGCAATTCCCAAGCCTTTCAAAAAAGTGCGTCGGTCGAGTTGCGGAGTTGGCATGTGTTGATTCCTGTCATCCCAAGGTTTGATTACTAATTCGCTACCGACAAAGCGGCCGGGTCAGTTTCGCGATATAGGAACGGACGACTCGTGACGACTCCATGGATTAGTGCGCGGGCACGAAACTCATTCTGCTGCAAGTCGTCATAAATGCGATTGACTTCCGCTTGGTCGTAGTATTGCGTGGTTCGCCCCGTCGCGAACGCCAGTATCTGTTCGATCAAATTACGGACAAAGGCTTCGCCTTGTTCCTCGGCCAGGTATTCCTTGAGTTCGGCGGCACCGTCCAGCTTGCTGCCATCGGGCATCGTCGCGTGGGCATCAATCGCTCCAAAGGCATCCGAGGTTCTCCAACGACCCACGAGATCGAAATTCTCAAGAGCGAAGCCAGTCGGGTCTATTCGATCGTGGCAGGAAGCGCACTGGACGTTTTGGCGATGTTGTGCTAGTTCTTCGCGCAAAGAGACCGCCGAGCTATTGCCCGCCTCATCCGACAACTCACCAACGTTCGGTGGCGGAGGAGGAAACGTCTCACCGAGCAGGTTCGTGAGCACATGGACGCCACGTTTCACCGGGCTGGTGCGGACGGACGACGACGTGGCTGTTAAGAGGCCCGCCGTCCCTAAAAGCCCACCGCGATTGGTGTTTGCCAGCTGAACAATCTGCCAGTCGGCCTCAGCATTCGTGGCAAGCCCGTAATGCCGAGCCAAACGTTCGTTGATGATCGTCCAATCAGCGTCGAGCAACTCGGTTAGCGGGCGGTCTTCGACAATGACGCGCTGGAACATGCGCGCGATTTCCTCCCGCATGTCGTTTGCCAGATGCTGGCTGAAGCCGAGAAACAAGTCCGCGTTGGGCACCACGTCTCGTCCGATGACATTGAGATCCAGCCACTGGGCTGTAAAGGCTCGACAAAAGCGGCCGAATCGCGGGTCGTCGATCATCGCGTCGGCCTGCCTCACGAGAGCCAGTTCGGTCGCGAGATCGATGTCGACGTCATCCGCGTTAGATACCGACAACCAGAGCAGCCTCGCCATCCGAGCATTGACCACATCGTTGGACAGGCGGATCTGGGATTCGCTTCCAGAAACGGCTTCGCTGCGATACAGCGTGAAAGGTGATACACACATAGCCGTTACCAGCTCATGGAAAGCCACTCGATGGTTCTGCTCTTGACGCCTTTCTTCGTAGAATTGCATCAAGCGACTCGTCTGTTGAGTCCGAGATTCGGACGGAACAACGTGGGAAACAAATGATTGGACCCAATTTCGTACGGCAGTTGGATCCGCGCTTTGAAGTGCGTCGGCAAAATCCTGCCTGGGTCCGGAATCTGCGTCACGAACGATCGGTCCCTGAATCTCGATCCAATCCATGAGACCGAAACCAAGATTCCTGGCAATCGTTCTCTTCCAGTCAGCGCGCAGCTTCGTCAGTAGATCGCTGTCCTGCTGATCTTGGCGAAAAGTGGGGCTGAGTCGCCTCTCCCAAAGATCGTACACATCCTGCTGATCGGCAGAAATCAGCTCGGCCAGCGATTGCAGGCTAGCTTGGACATCCTCCAACTTGCCAGGAGTCGTGCCGATGTAGAGTGGGATGACGTTATGGCGGTAGTAAACGGCGCGTTGATAGTATTTCTGGTAAAGTTCGATCGATAGCTCGTGCACTTCGTCAAGTTGTTTGTCTATCTGCTCGGGCTCGGCCCCTCCGAGCCCTAGGCTGGAGAGTTCGTCGATGGACAATCGTGCGTACGACTCCGGAGGGACTTCCTCGTCTTCAAAACGGTCGCTGGTGACTTCGAAAGGTACTAAGTATCTCGGCCGCTTCGGTGGTTCAGGCATCCACGGAACGCGACCATGGTCGTAGCGTATGACCATCTCGTGCGGTCCGGCCGTGGCAAAGAGCTCCGTCTCGTAGACGCGCAGCTTCGGGGAGTTTATCACGATGCCTGCCGCATATTCCTTGTCTTCGCCATCGAGCGCGAATGATAGTCCCACGCGGCTGTTTTCCGTCTTAGCCGCGCCATGAAAACGAAGTCTGTAATACCCTGTTTCTGGAAACTCGAACGTATATGTCAGCCGCTGGACTTTGACCCCGCGAGCGCCACTGAACTGGTAGACCGTGGCACCCTCGAATTCGATGGGGTCTCGATACTTGGGACTGTATTGTTCGAGATGAAAATCCTCGATTTCGACATGCTCCGACATGTGCTGTGGACCAACCGTCGCGATCGCGAGGCTGCTTGCCCGCTCGGCTGCCCGCATAAACCGCTCAAAATCTGTCTCCGACATGGCCAACATAGACCGATCCGTCTGGTAGCCACTCGGTCCTTCCGCATCGCTCGGCAATAAATCATCCAGCGGGACGGTGACTCCCAATAGATCGCTCAGCATAAACTGATACTCATCGCGCGTGACCCTCGGCAAAGGGACATCACCTGCGCGGCTGAGCGCTTGCCAGTCGACTTTCGACAGAGCGGTGCGCAAGGCAGCAACCATGTGGCTTCGTTCTGCGGGCGTGGGACGAGGATCGTCGGGCGGCATTTTGGCAGTTGTTAGCTGGCGAATCGCGCCGTCCAGCAACTTTGGGGAGCGGGCCAAGCCCTCTGGCGTGGTCGCCCACTCGAGATTTGCCTCGCCCGAGGCCTCATCAGCATTATGGCAATCAAAGCAGTACTGCCGCATCAGGCCACGCAAAGTCGGCGTCTGGGCTTCTGCTGCATCTTGGCCGACCGTGTACATCATCAGAATGATCAGGGGTACCGCGAAGCTGGGATGCGTTGAATTCAAGTTGGCTTTCCTTTTCGATTGAATGTCAGGCAATAATGTCGTGAATCACATGACCGCCAACATCGGTAAGTCGAAAGTTGCGGCCGCTAAAGCGGTAGGTAAGTCGCTCGTGGTCCAGTCCCATCAGATAGAGTATGGTTGCCAACAGGTCGTGCGGATGCACTGGGTTTTCCACGGCCGCGTAGCCCAAGTCGTCCGTCGCACCGTAGGAAAACCCACCCTTGACGCCACCACCGGCAAGTAGAACCGAGTAACCGTGCGGGTTATGGTCACGGCCGTTTTGGACGTCCGGTTGTTGGAAGCCAACCTCAACAGAGGGCGTACGTCCGAATTCACCAGCGACGACGATCAGTGTCTCATCGAGTAGACCACGTGCTTTCAGATCAGTGATCAGCGTAGCGATGGCCGGATCTGCATCGGCGGCCAGCGTGCGATGTTGCAGGATGTCGGTGTGACTATCCCACAACTCGTTTCTATCAAAAAACACCTGCACGCAGCGCACGCCCCGTTCGACTAACCTGCGGGCAATCAGGCAGCCTCTGCCAAAATTCGCCTCGCCATATTGCGATCGCAGCTTTTCCGGTTCGCTGGAGATGTCGAACGCATCGGACGCCTCCAACTGCATGCGGTAAGCAGCTTCCATCGCGTGAATGCTGGCATCTAACTGGGCGTCCGCTCCGGAACGCTCGCGATGCCCAGCATTCAGCTGAGCAAGGAAATCCAGATCCTTCCGCTGCCGGGGAGTGGCCGAATTCTTCCCACGCAAAAACGGAATGATTTCATCCGAGGGGACACCAGGCCCGAACCTTGGAATGTGCGTGCCATGGAAGGCTCCGGGTAGAAAGGAAGAACTCCACAATCTCCCACCGTACATCGTCGGCGTGCCGGGACAGAGGACGATGTACCCTGGCAAGTTCTGGTTTTCGGTGCCGAGCCCATAGGTGATCCAGCTACCCATCGCGGGACGATCATCTGTGGCCGTGCCCGAATTCATCATGTAGACTGCCGGCGGATGAACCGTAAACTCGGTAACCATGGACCGAATGATGCAGATGTCATCGACGCATTGTCCCACTCGCGAGAAAATCTCGCTGACTTCCAATCCACTCTCGCCGTACGGCTTAAAAGAGAAAGGAGATCCCAGCAACTTGCCCGTTTTGCGACCTGACCTCGGCGCATCGCTGGGCGGTGACTTGCCGTGAAATCGATTCAACTGCGGCTTGGGATCAAATGTATCCACCTGGGACGGACCGCCCAAGAGGAACAAGTGGATGACGTGCTTAGCCCGAGCCTCGAAGTGCGGGCGTTTCGACGCTAGCATTTCGGGCGGCGGCTGGTTTGCGATGCCCGCCTGGGTCAGCCCCAACAGGCCGAAACCACCTCCCATGGCTTCCAGGAATTCACGCCGCCTCATGATCTCGCCTCGTCAACTTTGGGACGGAAGGATCAGTTTACAAAAAGGAACTCATTGGAAATCAACAATGCGTGACAGAATCGCTCGAGCGGTTGATCGCTCTGGCAACTGGCCAGGAACTCAAGCGATGCTCTGACTTCTTCCTTGGAGGGCTCGCGGCTGTAAACCAGACCGTAAGCGAGTCGAACCTGACGTCTCCTGTTCAGTCCAACGACCGATTCCAATCGTCGTGCTAACGCCGCAGCGCGCTCCTCGACAAATCGACTGTTCAATAGGAAAAGTCGCTGCACGGGCACATTGGTTGGTATACGGTTAGCACTCGACTGAGCCGGGTCCGGGAAGTCAAACAGGGTCATCACGACATCGCTTTGGACACGATCGATAATGCCATATAGAGAACGTCGATAGTTGGTCGGGTCGTCCAAAGCCAACGGCGGCCCACCAATGGTCGTGTCTAGCTCGCCGGAAACAAACAGCATGGTATCGCGCAGTGCTTCCGCCGTCAGACGCTGCCTGTTGGCTCGCCACAAGTAGCGGTTTTGCGGATCCTTCGTTTGGTTGGATGTCGAATAGACATTCGCGGTCAGCGCGTAGCAGTCCGAGAGCATAATCTCGCGATGCAAGCTCTTCAGGCTCCAGTCATTCTCAATAAGCCGACTCGCAAGGTAGTCCAGCAGTTCGGGATGCGTGGGGCGCTCGCCCCGAAGACCAAAATCGCTTGTGGTACGAACTAAACCTCGGCCAAAGTGCCAAGCCCAGACGCGATTGGCGATGACACGTGCGGTAAGCGGATTCTCAGGATTCACGATCGATTCGGCCAGTTCGAGCCTGCCGCTGCGATCATGGGCAAATGGCTTGACTTGACCGCCGGTCAAAACGGTGAGCGTATGTCGGGGCACTGAGTCACCGAGGCGCTGTTGGTTACCTCGGATCCGCACACGCTCGTCCTTGGGCTTACGCTTGTCCTTGATCACATGCAGAAATGGGTACTTATCGGGAAGTCTCGCGTCGAGTCGATTCACCTCTTCCCGCAGTTCGTCCAGCCGCCGCGATGCCGCCTTGGTCAGCAACGGTTGGATCTGGTCATCATCAAAATACAAGACGCCTGTTCGGTGAAGCTCATACGGGGGAGCAAACAAGTCTTGCCAGAATAGTGCTTCTTCGGTGGCCAAGGTCTTCAGGACCGTTTGGTTGTTCTTGTTCGTCAGCAGCTGCTGGTTTTGTCTGTCGAGCTTTCTCTTGTCATCAACAATACGAACAACGTCGCGTTGGACATTGATTGCTTCTTGATTTAGCTGTCGCTCGGAAACATTTCGACGTCTTGTCAGCGATCCCCAACTCTCCAGGAAACCATAGTCCTTCTGGTCCAGGCGGAGGTAGTTTATCCAACGCTCAAGAATCTCCGCGCGCACGTCGTATCGAGCGGCGATCGACGTGCCGTCCGGGTCTCCGTTCAGCATCACCTCCCGCGCTGCCAGCAAATATCGCCCCGTATTCGCGGCGATGGTCATCTCGAGCGATTGCCGCTGTGAGGCGATGAACTCAGTTACCTGCTCCTTCGCGGATGCCAACTGCATTGACTTTTCACGGTAGGAAGCAACGACCTCTCGACTGGCCAAGGGGAATTCGTCGAATTCAGTACTCGTAAACACCCCGAGCAATCCATAATAGTCTTCTGTAGGAATCGGATCGAACTTGTGATCGTGGCATTCGGCACATGCGCCGGTCAGCCCAAGAAGACCGCGCGTTACGACATCCACTCGGTCTTCGCGTAGTCGGGGGCGGAGCCAATGGAAGCCAAGGCCTGCACGAGTCTCGTGCTCCGCAGAATCAATGAGATCGCCAGCAAAGTGAGCTTTAACGAAGACGTCGAACGGCATGTCTTTATTCAGTGCTTCGACAACCCAGTCGCGGTACCGAAAAATGTTCTCGGGCGAGTTTTTGTAAGAAACATCGAAATACCTCACCACATCCAGCCAGTGGCGCGCCCAGCGCTCCCCGTAATGGGGGGAGCAGAGTAGATCGTCCACAACTTTTTTCCGGGCATGGTCCGAGCGGTCCGTTAGAAACTCCTGTAGCTGTCGTCGAGTTGGAGGGAGACCAATGAGATCCATACAAGCACGACGCAACCATTCCTCTCGAGATGCAGTTGGGCCCATCCGCAACCCCATCTCGATTTGTTTGGCAAAAACGAAGGCGTCGATCGCCGTTGCCGGCGACTCATTGCTTGGGGTCTGCGCAATGGACGGCTTACGAATCGGCTCCAACGACCAAAAATTGCGGCGAGCCTGGGCGATACCTTCGTCCCCTTCCCGCGATGCGCCCGGCCCGACGACGGTCGGCCAGGAAGCTCCCGTTTTGACCCACTCGACGAGGGCGGCAATCTCTGAATCGTCAAGTTTCGGCTCGTCCAGAGGCATCTTGATCTGAGGATGCGTGTGACGCACCGCTTGAATCAGCAAGCTTTCCTCAGGAACTCCCGGCACGAGAGCCGGTCCAGACTCGCCTCCCTTCAGCATTCCCGCACGCGAAGTCATATCTAAGCCCGCGAGCCCTGAATCTTCGTGGCAACCTAGACAATGGTCAGTCAAGATCGGCAGAATTCGGTTGGTAAAGTGGTCCACGGTCCGCCGCGACTCGTCCGCATGCAATGCAGAGCGACTCACACCGATCAGGAAGATTGGCATGACGAAGGATAAAACAGTGAAACAGCACGCTTGGCGAGCGCTATGTCGGTGACCACAAAAGGAGAAACTCATCACACAATTCATCGTTCACAAAGGTTATGCCGAGGCTTGATTCATCCAGGGGAGCTCTTCGAGCACATCACCGGGCAGATCAGGTGGAGTTTCGAGCGCTTCGTCTTGCAGCTCCCGCTGTTGGTCGTAGTGGTTCAAAGTCTGCTCCTTACTCGTGCGACTATGTCGAGAAAGAAGTGCGCGTGCCTTATCGGAATCTCGTTCGCGCAAGGCAGCAAGAATCTCCAGATGATCACGATAGGTAAGCCTCACAATATCCAGATCATGCGGAGCACGTTGCAGGCCGAAGAATCGCGTGACGATCCGCATATCCATAACCATCTTTTCCATACGCCGATTACGGGATGTGCGGATGATCAAAACGTGAAAAGCCATATCAGCAGCCATGAAGCGGCGCATCATTCTCGCGTCCAAGGCGGGCTGGCCACTTTGTTCGAGTTCCTTGGCAACGCCATCAATTTCCTCACAAAGGCGCTGAAGTTGCTGAAGTTGATGTTCGTCAATCAGTCGCGCTGCCTCGACGATCGCGTAGCATTCGAGCGCCTCGCGTATGTCGTAGGTCTCCGAGATCTCACGACGACTATGAGTTCGGACGATTGTTCCAAAGCGAGGCACTTGCTCCACAAGCTCTTCTTGAACGAGTCTCCGGATCGCTTCTCGAACGGGAGTGCGACTGAACCCCAGCTCGTTGGCTAACGCGATCTCTGAGACTTGGCTGCCGCGAGGCAACTCGCCGGAGACGATCTTATTACGGATATGGTGATAAGCCTGTTCGCTGAGCGATTCCTTCAGGTTCGAGCCGAACATGGGTGATGGGACCTCGAGAGTGACTTGACCTACAGAAAGGTGCCGATTATTGTGAACACCACTGGTATACCATGAGTATATTCGATCGCCAAGACAAGCCGCAAGCTCCAAGAAGGGAAGAAAAAAGCGAGATTCTTGGCAGGCCATTCCATGCTCCGCGGTCAAGCCGTCCATTCATGAACACGCAGCTACGAACCACCGATCTCCTCGTACTCGTCGTCTATATGGCAGGCGTTTTCGCTCTTGGGTGCTGGTTTTCGAGGAAGAGCCGTAAGACGGAGGAATTCATGGCGGCCGGCAGATCGCTTCCTGGCTGGACGGTTGGCCTATCGATTTTCGGAACGTACGTCAGCAGTATCGGCTTTCTCGGGAACACCGGTAAGGCTTACGGGGACAACTGGAACTCGTGGGTTTTCGGGCTGACGTTACCGATCGCCGCTGTCGTGGCCGTTCGCTGGTTTATTCCGCTTTATCGTAGCGGCCGTGAGGTGTCAGCCTACTATCACCTCGAAAGGCGATTTGGACCTTGGGCTCGCACCTACGCTCTGCTGTGCTACCTCCTGGCTCAGCTAGCCCGCATTGGCACTATTCTGTACTTGGTTGCGCTGGCGCTTGCGCCGCTCACGGGTTGGGATGTGAGAGTCATCATTCTGATCACCGGGACGTTGGTGACCATCTATACGCTGCTAGGTGGAATCGAGGCGGTCATTTGGACTGACGTCGTGCAAAGCGTAGTGCTCATCTCGGGCGCAATACTTTGTGCCCTGATTCTGCTAACAACGATGCCGGGGGGAACGACGCAGCTATTTCAGATCGCCCGGGATCATGGCAAGTTCAGTTTGGGAAGCTTCAGCTTGTCACCAGCATCACTGACATGGCCGCAGCCCACATTTTGGATGGTGCTTGTCTATGGCCTATTCATTAACCTCCAGAACTTTGGGATCGACCAGAGTTTTGTCCAGCGCTTTATCACGGCCCGCTCAGATAAGGATGCACAATTCAGTGTTTGGCTAGCTTCGCTCATGTTTCCTGTCATTTCAGCACTGTTCTTCTTCATTGGCACTGGTCTCTTCAGCCTTTACCAGGCCCGTCCCGATATGTTGAACGAAGTCAAGGCGCAGGTAGGCAAGGCGCGCTTAATGCAGGAAGGCCGGCAGGTCACCGACGCGTCGGTTCGCGCCGAGGCTGCGACGCTTTCTCCAGCAGATGTGGGCGATAAAATCTTGCCACACTTCATCGTCAACAAACTTCCCATCGGGCTGGCGGGACTTCTGATCGCAGCCATTTTCGCCGCGGCCATGAGCAGTATGGATACGAGCCTCAACAGCTCCGCCACGCTGTATTTGGTAGATATACACAAACGTTACTTTCGGCCCAGCTCAGGAGAACGAGAATCGATGGTCGTCCTTTACGCAGCGACACTCGTCGTAGGGGTCGCCGGCACGTTGACCGCCTTGGCGATGATCCGTGTGAAGAGTGCACTGGATGCATGGTGGAACTTGCAGGGTATCTTTACCGGAGGCATGCTGGGTTTGTTCCTCCTGGGACTGATTTCCAAGAGAGCCGATAATGCAGCCGCCATTGTCGCGGTAATCTGCGGGATATTGCTCATTTTGTGGCTCTCCCTCTCTCAAACAGATCTTTGGCCGGCCACGTTGATCGGAATGGCCAATCCCTTGCATTCGTTCATGACTATCGTCCTCGGAACGTCGACGATCGTGCTACTCGGTGTGCTGACTGCTAGTTGGAGGCAATACAGATGAGTTTGCGTTTTGGCCAGCCATCTCCTGCAGCTTTCTTGCGTCATCAACGAGGTTGGGTCGTCCCGATGCACAAGGCAACCGATTGCTTGTATCCTGCTTAGTAGGAAGAGCCATGCCCCACAGACCAATACTGATTCCATTGCAGCTCTTACTGGTCACGGTAAACAATCTGATAAGCTGTCAAACTTGTTTGGGCCTGGAATCTAAAACCATCCACTTGTTTGAACCGTATGCTGAGTGGCATCTGTCTTACTCAGGAGCACAAGGACAGGCTCGATTTGATGTCGAAGCGAGCGCCACATTTACCCATTCCAGTGGGGACCGCTTAACCTCGCAGATGTTCTTCACGGGCACCGATGACGTCTATGCGTTCCGCTTTACGGGGACCAAGCCTGGCAAATGGACGATCATGACATCAGGTCCAGGCTCTTTGAACAAGCAAACAGGGACGGTTGAGGTCGTGGACAATTCGATCCGCCGAAACGGATTCATTGCCTCTAAACAGATGCCCTCTCGCCAGGGAACGATGTGGATCCACGGCGCAACCGCCAGACCTTTTGTGCCACAAGTCGTCTACGGAACGAGCCCTATGTATTTTTGGAAGGACGCCCAGGTCGATTCGACCGCGGTGAAGCGGCATGTTCACGAGATTGTTCAGGGACATGGATTTTCGGGAATGCATCTTGAGGGTCGAGCCTATCTTTGGCGGTTGGGCGATGAAAAGAGTTTTCCCCGGCTGGATGCTGCCAACAACGGCCCGGCAACGTTTCTACGGGAGCAGGACCGCTACCCTGATGTTCGCACCTTTCAGATCTACGAGCAACTAATCCTGGAGACTTACAAGGCTGGCGGTGCAACGTATCTCCAATTGTGGGCTCACGAGTCCGCGAATCCGGATAGCGTCGGCGGTCCGATGGGCGTGGCGGACAAACGTATGAATCGCTACATCGCCGCACGTCTGGGACCGTTGCCCGGTTGGTTCATTGGTTACGGATACGACATGGACCGTTGGGCGACGCGCGATGAGCTGGATGAATGGAAAGCCTATCTGCAATCCCAATTAGGCGGATGGCCGCACCTGATCGGCGGCCGCGCTCACGGTATGCGGTGGCCCTACAGAGCGAAGGATGGGCATCCGGACAGCGACACCCATCCTGAGAACGCCTACTGGCATGGGGACTTTGGCAGTTATTGTAATCTACGTCCAGCTTACAAGCGCTACGTCCAAGCCATGCTTGTTGAAGCTCACAAGCCATCCACACAAGATGACCGATTCCGAATTCGAGACTACCCACAATTCACTTTCAAGGATTACATCGAGCCGCCGATGATCGTGCGCGGACTGTGGCACTCAACCATGGCAGGTGGCGTGGGAAACATCTGGGGTAACTTGACGGACGTACGAGCTGATGGTCAATACCGAGGCTACTTTGACTCGGGTGAGATCTTCGGAAAAGCGGTGGGCATCAAACAGCAGACGAAGACCTATTCCCGATTTTGGTTCGAGAGTGACCGGTTTCGAAGCGATTTCCTACGCGATAATCGGCTGACGGGAAACATGATAGGCGAGGAATACCTCTATCCGGATGCTCGCAATCCCATCAGCGTGTGTCTACGCAGCAAGAACGCAACGCATTTTGTCTTCTACAGTGAAGATACATCGTCGATCAAAATGGATCTGCGAATGATGAAGCACCCACTGGCTGCGATCGCCGTTGACGTCCGGCGCGAATATCAAGAGGTCGATCTAGGAGAGCTGCAACCCGAGGAACAGTCGTGGCAGCCGCCCCGTTCATCGGACTGGGCGATCGCGGTGGGCGAGTTTTAAGGCACGATCCGTCGGAGGTAGAAATGCGAAACCCGAACTTCACAACTTCATTGAATTCATGGATAGCGACGGCGCTGACCGCGATTTTCCTACTGTCTTCGCAAACCGCGACTGCCGAGGACTTACTGGACTTTCGAACTGCGGTTGTCGTTGCTTCCGAGCGGCCCTCGAAGGTAGAAGCAACCGCAATCCAGATGCTGATTCAAGAAGTGGAGAAGCGGACCGGTTTGACATGGGAACGGTTTTCCGGTCCAGCTGAACGGAATCTGCCCCAGATAGTCGTGGGACGATTAGACGTAATACGAAATTGGAACCTGCCCATCGAATTGCCTGCGGCGAGTGGAGAGCGAGCTAAGGAGGGATACTCGATTCGGATCGCGAACCAAACCCAAAACCCGGTGGTGGTCGTAGCAGGCAACGATGACCGTGGCGTCCTGTTCGGAGTGGGACACCTGTTAAGGGCCATGTGGATGTCGCGCGGCCGCGCGGCCGTTCCGGCCGACTTGAAGATTACCACCGCACCTTATTACGCACTTCGCGGCCACCAGCTTGGCTATCGCCCCAAGCCCAATTCGTACGACGGTTGGGACCTAGAGATGTGGGAGCAGTACATCCGCGACCTGGTCGTCTTTGGTACCAATGCCATCGAGCTGATCCCACCGAAGTCTGACGATGAGGAAACGAGCCCCCATTTTCCGCTGCCCCAGATGGAAACGATGGTCGGGATGTCGGCAATCTGCGAGCGTTACGGCTTGGACGTTTGGGTTTGGTATCCAGCTCTGGAAGAGGACTACACCGATGCCGCTACCATGAAACGGGCGCTCGAGGAATGGGGAGGCGTGTTCGAGAAATTGCCCCGGCTCGACGCCGTGTTTGTTCCTTGCGGTGATCCGGGGGCGACACCGCCTGAAGTCCTTATGCCGATGTTGCAGCAGCAGGCGCGGCAACTCAAGGAATGGCACCCCAAAGCGACATGGTGGATCGCCCCACAGGGGTTTAACGCTCGTCGTCTGGCGAAGTTCAAGATGCTGATCGACCCGAAGCCCGATTGGCTGGAAGGTCTCGTCTATGGTCCTCAGATGCGAATGAGTTTGCCGGAGTTTCGCAAGTGGGCCCCCAGCCATTATCCCGTGCGGCATTACCCAGATATCACGCATTCGAACTACTGCCAGCTGCCCGTCCCCAACTGGGACCCGGCATTCGCTCTGACGGAAGGTCGCGAGGTCATCAACCCCCGACCGCTCGACATGGCTCATATCTTTCGCTTGCTGCAGCCTCAAACCAACGGCTTCCTCTCCTACTCCGAAGGTTGTAACGACGACGTCAACAAGTTCATCTGGAGCAGTCTCGGCTGGGACCCGGAATCCGACGTTGTTGAGATTCTGCGTCAATACAGTCGCTATTTCATCGATCCCGAATTGCAGGACAGTTTTGCACAAGGCCTTTTGGCATTGGAACGCAACTGGAGCGGTCCGATCGGGGTGAATGGTCAGATTGACACGACACTACGGCAGTTCCAGGCACTTGAGCGATCAGCGGATTCTTCGCTGATGGAGAACTGGCGCTTCCAACAGGCACTCTTTCGTGCTTACTGCGATGTATATGTCCGTCGCCGCGCGATCTACGAGGCTTACCTGGAAGACCAGACCTTGGATATTCTGGGCCGTGCCAGCACCTTGGGAGTTCGGACCGCGATTGGTCGGGCGCTTGCCATGCTACGTCGTTCGGTGACCGATCCCGTTGCAGTTGATCACCGTAAGCGCATATTCGAGTTGGCCGATGCGCTGTTTCAAAGTGTGCGGATGCAGTTGGACACGCCGACCTACCAGGCCACTCGACAGGATGGTGCCGTTTTGGACCGCATTGACGCTCCACTCAACAACCGTGGCTGGCTTGAGGAACGCTTAATGGCCATCAATAAAATGACAGATGAGAGGCAGCAGCTGGCTGACATCGCGGAAATCGTCGACTGGAAGAATCCCGGGCCAGGCGGGTTCTACGACAACCTAGGCGTACCTGGCGAGCAACCTCACTTGGTCTCGGGCCTGGGATGGCCTCAAGACCCCTCGGGCTATGCGACGCCTATCCTAACTAACGATTTCAACATTGCTGTGCGGCCGGTTCGCAAAACCCGTGAGTTGCCGATGTCGTGGATCTCCAATGCGATCGGGCTCTACGACAATCCCCTTAAACTTCAGTACCGACATCTGGATCCGTCGGCACGTTACCAAGTGCGCTATGTGCACGCTCGTCGTGGGCCCGTTCGACTGGTCGCCGACGACCAGGAAGTCCATCCTTTGCAGAGCATGCCGTATCAGATTCTGGAATTCGACGTTCCTCACTCGGCGACAGCGGACGGTGAACTGACGCTCTTCTGGCATCAACAAAGCGGCGGGGGCGGCAACGGATGGGAGAACAACATCTGTGAGGTGTGGTTGTTGAAGAGGTAGTGCCGCGATCGTATATGAACCAGCTTCGATAACTTGTTTTCAACGAGGTGTGTTGTGTACAGAATCAGCGTTGCGAGTATCGTCGCGACTATTGGAGCTTTGGGCCCCGCTTCGACTGCCGGTGCACAAGAACAACCGACGAATGTTGTGTTTGTCCTGGCCGATGACCTGGGTTGGACGGACTTGGGTTGTTTCAGCAGCGACCTCTATTTGACTCCCAACATCGATCGCCTCGCCGATCAGGGCATGCGCTTCACGAGCAGCTATGCTGCCTGCACGGTCTGCTCTCCGACGAGGGCCAGCATACACACTGGCAAGTATCCGGCCCGGTTGCGGATCACGAATTTTATCGAGCCGAGCAACCCCTATCCCTTCGGTCCCGGCCTGCGCGTGCCGGATTGGATCAAGGCTCTACCCGCGGAAGAAGTGACCATCGCCGAGGAGTTGAAGACTGCCGGCTACATCTGTGGCCACTTTGGCAAGTGGCATCTCAGAGCAGGTGGCCCCGAGGCTCACGGTTTTGACCAAACCCTTGCGACTCTGGGGCCGTCCATACCCAAAGGAGGTGACGGCCAAACGGATCATCAACGCATTCGTGCCATCACACACGCAGCTGTACGTTTCATTGAAGACAATCATGAGCGGCCCTTCTTTTGTTACGTATCCCATTTCACGCCGCACCGCCCGCTGCGCGCCGATCCGAAAATCGTGGGGCGCTACGAGGCGTTGGTCGAAAACGACGACCGACATCGCAATCCGGTCTACGCTGCCATGATCGACGGGTTGGACTGGAGTGTCGGTCAAATCCTTACCTCTCTGCAGTCGCATGGCGTTGCTGATCGGACGCTGGTAATCTTCACCAGCGATAACGGCGGTTTTCTGGGCGATGAACGAGACCCAGACATCACTACTAACACCCCCTTGCGAGGCGGAAAGAGCATGGCCTACGAGGGAGGCATTCGTGTTCCGACAATTATCCGTTGGCCGGGTATCGTTACGCCCGGAAGCGTCAGTGACGAGCCGATCATCTCGAACGATTTTTTCCCCACAATCGTGCAGGCCACTGGCATTGACGATCCGCAGACGCACGATGGGATCAGCTTGACGCCTTTGCTAAGAGCCCCGTCCTCATCACTCCCTCGCGCGGCTCTCTATTGGCACTACCCCCACTATCACAAGAGCGGTGGTTATCCTAGCAGCACGATACGCGCTGGCAGCTTAAAGTTGACCGAGTACTACGATGACGGACGCGTGGAGCTGTTCGACCTTGCGTCCGACCTTGGCGAGGAGCGCAATCTGGCGACGAAAATGCCCGATAAAGCGCGGCAACTGCAAGACCAATTGCATGCCTGGCAGAAATCCGTTGCGGCTCAAATGCCACTGCGCGTCGAATCCAACTAGCCGCATCGTATCGCGCAAAGTTGCGCCCAAGAAACAGCTGTGAACAAGTACGCGAGGCCATCACGCAACTCAACCGAATGATCGTCCTATCAGTCGTAGTGTTTACGGGTGGCACACTCAGAAGTTCCCTCGAGCCGCGATGAGCGGATGAGCAAAAAGTCAGTGACCAAGGGCAGACCGGGCATCCACCTGAGGAAGCAGCGCATGTAATTAATGTTTCGGTGGGTCTTTCGATTCAGCGATTTGCAGGCGAGCCGGACATGCGGCCACCGATTCCGACAGGCCAATACCGGTGTCAATCCGATGCTCGGCAAGAAGCTGTGGAGCACAGGCGGCAAGACACCGCACGCCACGATCTACGCGGCAATGCTGCGGGAGATCCAAACCAAGGGAAAGGAATCGCGGTTTCAGAAGACCGACCGCGGGTTGTTCACGATCAACAAATAGCGGACGCGACAATCGAGTCGGGTTGTCACACATCCGAATGATTTGGATCTGCCAAATAGTTGCCACGACTCGGAATACACCATCGGACACCTCCGCGCGGATCCTTGACATCGCCCTGATATCGGGGAATCACGTGGCAGTGGAACCGCATCACGGTCTGGACGGCTGCGGCACCGCAATTCATCCCGATGTTGAATCCATCAGGTGAGTACTCGGCGTTGAGGCTTTTCTTCAATTTGCCGATGAGCTTCAAGCATACACATCGAAAAATGAACTTTCTAACCGATGGTCTAAGTTTGAAGAAAAACGGGTACACGCTCGAAACGTTTTGGCAATTGTGGATGACCGTGAGGTCATCTCCATCCATGCGAAGAAGATTCTTGGAGGCGAACAGCAATGGTACTCCATTGAATTGATTGGTGATTGACCAGGAACTCCCCACCTCATAACCCCGCAGGATGGGTTTTTCTAACCCTATTTCGAAAACGCCTTTCAACCTAAGCGCTCCGAACACGGTGATAACCCGGCGGTATTGTCTCTCCTCGCAAGCAGAGAGTTTGGGGTTCAGCGGGTGGTTTTGGAGGCCAGCATGGAGTCGCGCGCGGGGCTCTCGATTCAAAGAGTGACGGCAACTGAGAATAGCGCCACACCACGCAATATTGCGACGGCTTCTGAAACGTCTCTCCCCGCCGCGCATGACAAAACCCCGGGGTCACGGATTACGCAACGCCGAGGTTTAAGTAGCGGGGACAGGATTCGAACCTGCGACCTCGAGGTTATGAGCCTCGCGAGCTACCGGGCTGCTCCACCCCGCGTCATTGAATCGTCAGGGCCAATTGTTGCCAACTCCGAAATCGGAAGGAACAGATTTCCCCTGAACCAGCTTCCATTCTAGTAGTCGGCGGAAAATTGTCGAGGCGCTTAAAGCATTTTTGGCCACGTTCGTTAAAACTCGGCATTTTTGGGCGTACGGGGGAACGGAATGCAGTCCCGAATATTCGTCATACCGGTGACAAGTTGCACAAGCCGCTCCAAACCGAGGCCGAAACCCGAATGGGGCACTGTGCCATAGCGCCGCAAATCGAGGTACCACCAATAGTCGTCCGGATCCAGCTGGCATTCGGTCATGCGGTCGGTCAGCACGTCGAGTCGTTCCTCGCGCTGGCTGCCGCCGATGATTTCTCCGACGCGTGGTACGAGCACATCCATGGCGCGCACGGTTTTGTCATCGTCGTTGCAGCGCATGTAAAACGGTTTGATTGTCCGCGGATAGTCGTACAGAATCACCGGTTGCTTGAAATGCGTCTCGGTCAGGAATCGTTCGTGCTCCGATTGCAGATCGCGGCCCCATTCGACCGGATATTCAAACTCCTGCCCGCTGCCTTCGAGAATGGTGATCGCTTCGGTGTAGGGAAGGCGAATGAAATCGTTTTCCGTAATGTTGTTCAATGTTTCCAAAACCGTTTTGTCGATTCGCAAGTTGAAAAACTCCATGTCCTCGGGACAGGTTTCCAACACTTGTCGAATCACGTAACGGATGAATTCCTCGGCCAACGCCATGTTGTCGTTGAGTTCGTAGAAGGGCATTTCCGGTTCGACCATCCAGAACTCGGCCAAATGGCGGGTGGTATTCGAATTCTCTGCCCGAAACGTCGGACCGAAGGTATAGCAATCGCCGACGGACGTGGCATAGATTTCTGCTTCGAGTTGACCGCTGACCGTTAGCGACGCCGGTTTGCCGAAGAAATCCTGAGTGAAATCGATTTCGGTTTGCAACTTGGCGAGCCGGACCAAATCGAGCGTTGTCACTTGGAATAGCTCACCGGCACCTTCGCAGTCGCTGGTGGTAATAATGGGGGTTTGAATATAAAGAAAACCGCGTTCTTGAAAGAAATTGTGGATCGCCGACGAAATGGCGTTTCGCACTCGGGCAATTGCGCCGAACGTGTTTGTGCGCGGCCGCAAATGGGCGATCTCCCGCAAAAACTCGAAACTGTGTCGTTTCTTTTGCAGAGGATAATTCTGAGCGTCGGCCGTTCCTAACAACTTCAATGAATCGGCATGCAGTTCAATCCGCTGGCCTTTTCCGGGCGATTCGTTCAGCTTGCCGGTCACGGCGACACTGGCACCGGTGGAGACATCCTTAATGGTTGATTCGTAACCCTCGACATTGGCATCGACGACGACTTGTAAGTTCGCCATGCAGCTACCGTCGTTGAGTTCAATAAACGAGAACCCCTGTTTCGAGTCACGGCGAGTGCGTACCCAGCCGCGAACCTCTACCTGATCGCCCGATTGCCCTTCCTTCAGTAGGCGTGTGATACGTGCGGGGGCCATTGTCGCTCCTTCCAAAGGTTGGCCGATCACGCTTGCAACAGTTGACGTGCCGCGGCGCAGCGAAGCACTTCGCAGCATCTGATTGGAACATAGCAAACACAAAGCGTGCGGACCAGGGCGGCAGGAGGCTTGTCCAAGTACCGGCGATGCGAATGTGGCTGTTTTGAGGAGAGCGCTTCGGGAGACCTTCTGGTCGTTCGATTCGGAATGCAGCGGTCGACCAAATCGTCGACTGTCAATCCGTCATCAAGGTGGTCCTGTCCTCGGCTGTTCCTGCCCGGAGCGCGAACTCTCTAGGCGAGTTTCCACCTGGGGACAGGACCGTAATCTCGATGTGGGGGGGAAAAAAAGCCCACCTCGGTCTAGTGGGCCCGACTGTTTCCGGTTGGGATAGGAAACGAGTTTCGCATGCGGTGGAGAATTCTCCGCAGTTGATGAATCCGACGATAACAAACCGATTGAGCAGATTCCACAGGATTATCGGTGGAATTTGGTTTCCCACGGTGGTCGTGCAGAAGATGGTCGGGTTTGACGTTTGTTCAAGTTTTTTCGGTCGTTTCGTCGATTAAGGAAGTGTGGCAGTCCGGCTTGAATCGCCGATTCGATAACTGATATTTGTCAGCGGTCTCGAAAGCCGAAAATCGGCCCACTTCGCGGTCGGTACTCGAATCGTTGATTAGAGATCGGTCGTATGTCGAAGCCTTAAGATGAGTTCCCGCAATTTCAAGGCGCAGTGGATCCCAAGTGCCTGATTCAATCACGATCGACTCTGAAGCGATATTCTCCCTCTGCCAAGAGAAGCTGGCGGATTTGGGCCGATCGCTGACGGACTTCTACGGATCGCCCGTCGAACTCAAGACGGGCGAACTGACATCTTGGGAGGCCGAACGGTCACTTGAGGGGATCAAAGGCGGCGGGCATTTGCTGTCGTTTCTTCTCGGCGAGGAATGTCTGTTGATCGCCTTGCCCAACTCGACGGCAACCGGCGATACAAGTTCGGAAGAACCGACTAAACACGAGCATGCCTTGGAAACGCTCGCTGATGAATGGTCACAGCTGCTGTTGCCTTCGGAAGTTTCGGCCGATCACACTGCGGTTCTCTCGGTCGAAAATGTCGCGGAATTGGTCAGTGCCGCCAATCCGCTTGACTCGGCTTCCGTGATCGACCTTGCCATTCATTCGACCCAGGAGATCGCAGACGCGGAATCCGAAGTCGACTCGGCCACCGAACAGGCCAGTGCTGAAGAGGCCGGTACCGATGAGGCCGAGGAATCTCAAAGTCGCGACGCGAATGCGGATACCGAGGAACCGTTCGGCAGAATACATGTTATTTGGCCGGTTCAAAGACATTTGGATTTGCAGGCTTTGCAAGCGGGCGAGGGCACCGCGACGAATTCAAACATCGCGCAAGACCCGCCCCGTCCCCGTCTTTCTCCGCAGGCACGGCGTTTGATGAAGTTGCCCGTTTCGGTTGTTGTGCGTCTTGCCGAAAAACGTATCGAGATCGGTCAATTGCGAGGGCTAAATCCTGGTTCGCTGATTAAGTTCAGCAAATCGTGCGAAGATCTTCTCGATTTGTATGTCAACAACCAAGCCTATTGCCGAGGCGAAGCCGTTAAGATTGGCGAAAAGTTCGGATTAAAGGTCATTGAAGTCGGCAACCCAACACCGCCAAGTGGTGGCGTCGTTCAATAGATGGGCTGTCGGCCTGCTGTCGATCGGTCTGCGGGTCGCCGCGTCGAAACCTTATCCGGCGAATAGCGCGTCGACGAATCCATCGGGATCGAAGACTTCCAAATCGTCGATTTGTTCTCCGACGCCGACGTACTTCACCGGGATCCCCATTTGGCCCCGAATGGCGACAACCACACCGCCTTTGGCGGTACCGTCCAGCTTGGCGAGAATAATTCCGGAGCAGTCGATCGCCTCGGAAAAATTTGCGGCCTGGCTGATTCCGTTTTGTCCCGTCGTTGCGTCGAGCACGAGGAAATTTTCGTGCGGTGCATCCGGGATCTTGTTTCCGATCACACGATAGATCTTCTGCAATTCCTGCATCAGATTGTGGTGGGTCTGCAGGCGGCCTGCAGTATCGATGATGACGCAGTCGGCGCTCGATTCGAGAGCTTTTTCGCAGCCCGCGTATGCGACGCTGGCGGGGTCTGTCCCACTTGGTTTTGTGACACTTTCACAGCCGAGACGTTCGCTCCACATGGTCAACTGCTCGACGGCCGCCGCTCGAAACGTGTCGCCCGCCGCAAGTA
>JANQQA010000192.1 GCA_028285205.1 Bythopirellula sp.
CTATCGAGTTGCTAGCGCTCGCCGCGTGTCTCGGTTTGGTGCTGGCCATCGTCGGAACTTGGGTACCTTGGACCGTCGCGCGAATCTCGGCGTCGGAGTTTCTCTTCCACACGTGGCCGCTGTGGAAGTTGATGGCAAAGATCGCTTCGCCCTTGATGTGGGGCGCACACTTGCTCGACATCGCTTTGCATCGGATTGCTGGACGTTCCCCGCAAAGCGTGGACGAGGAGACCGTCGAAGAAGAAATCCGCGCGATCGTCACCGAGGGCCATCGCGGCGGCCTGCTCGAAGACGACGCTCGCGAAATGATCGAAGGCGTCATCGAACTCGGCGATGCCGACGTCTCGCAGATCATGACGCCGCGAACCGACATGCACATGGTCCAGGCCGACATGGCGTGGGATGAGATGGTCGCCGACGTGATCGAAGTCGGCCATACGCGCATTCCCGTATTCGAGAAGGACCGCGACGACATCATCGGCGTACTGTACAGCAAAGATCTGCTGCCAGAGCTAGCGACCGGGCATGAGGATTCACGCACACCGATTCGCGACCTCATTCGTAAGCCCGTCTTCGTGCCCCAGACCAAGCCGGTGGATGACTTACTGCAGATGTTCCAGCAGCTACGCACCCACATTGCGATTGTCCTGGACGAATACGGCGGCGTCTCGGGTTTGGTCACGATCGAAGACGTCCTGGAAGAAATCGTCGGTGAGATCGAGGACGAATACGACGAGGCCGCCGTCCAAGAAATCCAGCTGCTCGGCGACGATACCTGTGAAGCCCTCGGCCGCGCCCACGTCGACGAAATCAATGCCAAGATGCGCCTTGAACTCCCCGAAGGCGGCGAGTTCGACACGATCGCTGGCTTCGTCTTCACGGAACTCGGCCGCGTGCCGATGGTCGGCGAATCGATCCTGTGGCAGGACCAAGTTCGGATCGAAGTCGTCGAAGCCTCCAAACGCCGTATCGAACGCGTCCGCATCGAACGGTTAGGCAACGGTCAACTTGAAAGTGCATAGTACTCTGCTAGCACGCATGCAACTTTGATCTTGCCCCACGCTACGGCGTTTTCTACTGTTCCCGGCTCTATGGGCCTGACGTGCGCGCTCCAGTCGCGGGCATCTGGGCTCTACTCATCTGCCATCGTCCTTCGGTCAAACAAATCCGATATGCCCAAACATCCACTGGTTCTGATCGTCGTCGCTCTGGTTGGGGCCAGCGGCTGCGCCTCGGTGAATTTGAATCCGACGACCTGGAAAGCCCCTCAGCTTGCGGGTTCCAGTGCAGAAGTTGGTACGCCCGAGTGGTGGAAAAAGCACGAGAAACAAGCGGAGCTTGTGCCGGGCAAAGGCTTTCGCGTTGAGGGCGTCGATGGATTCTTCGACCAGGCGGGCAACCCCATGCACTCGAAGGTTGCCAAGACCGTCAAGCAAGACAAACCCGGAGGGCTGCTCGGCGACGTCGGTGTAACTTCAGCGGTCGAAGATCTGAAGACTCAAGTTGGCCTCGGCCCCGACGCACAGCAAGCCAAGTTCGCCTTCGAGAAGGGTGAAGACCTTTTCCAACGCGAGAAGTACGCTGAGGCGGCCAAGCAGTTCAAAGAGACCATCGCTCACGCTCCCGACACAGGGATGGCCCAAGACGCGAAATTCCTGCTGGGTGAAAGCCAGTTCTTCGGCCACGATTACCCCGCCGCCGTCGACACCTACGACGCGTTGCTCAAGGAAAACCCTAACTCCAAACACCTCGACAAAATCGTCCGTCGCCAGTTCGACATCGCGCGCTACTGGGAGCAGCATCATCAGGGCGATCCCCACTGGCCGACCACACCCAACTTCTTCGACGACACCCGACCGCTGTTTGATACCCTCGGACGCTCGCTGAAGGTCTATGAGAACATTCGTCTGAACGATCCCACTGGGCCGCTGGCCGACGACTCCATCATGGCGACCGCCAACTCGCACTTCCTCCGCGGACGCTACAACGATGCCGACTACCACTACGAACTCATCCGCACCGAGTACCCCCGCAGCGACCACCAGTTCGAGGCGCACATCCTTGGGCTACAGTGCAAGCTGCGCAAGTACCAAGGTCCCGACTACGACGGCACCCCACTGTTGGAAGCCAAGAAGCTCGTCAAGCAGATCAAGGTGCAATTCACCGGCAAGCTCAACGAGGAAGAACGCCGGCGTCTGGAACTCGATGAAGCCGCCCTGCAGAAGAAGCTGGCTGAGCGCGACTGGAAGCTGGCCAAGTTCTACGAAGAGAACGGCTACAACACCAGCGCCAAGTTCTACTACGCCAAAGTCATCCGCAACTTCTCGGGCACTCCGATTGCCAACGACGCGCAACAAGCTTACGCCGCCCTCGATGGTCTGCCTGCCCAACCGCCAACCAAGCTGGAAAGCATCATCAATCTGCTCCCCGAAAATGCGGAACGCAAGGCCATCGCCCAAGTCCCGATGATCAAGGAAACAACAACCGATAGCAACATCGGCTTGGCCAGCCATCCTGAACCCGTCAGCGAGGACGGCGAAGCGACCATCCGCCGTTAGGCTTCCCGCGCGTGCAATGAATCTCTCCCTTCGTCTGACGTCGCTTGCTTGGTTCGTCCTGCTCTCGATGTCGGGGTGTGCCTCGTATCGAATCGGCAACCAAACGCTGTACGCGCCCGACGTGCAGACGGTGTACGTGCCGATGATCGAAAGCACCAGCTTCCGCCGCGACCTGGGCGAACGCCTCACCGAGGCGGTCGCGAAGGAGATCGAACTCAAGACGCCCTTCAAGGTGGTCGGTACGCCCGACGCGGATAGCGTGCTTTCCGCACGCCTGGTTAGCGATACCAAACGCGTGACGATCGAAAACCAGTACGACGACCCGCGCGCTCTGGAAATCGCGATGGCCGTGGAAATCACCTGGCTCAACCGCCGCCGCGCACCCATCCGTTTGCCAACCACGCTCGCCTTGCCGCCGGAACTGTTGCCTGTCAACAACGTGTCGACGCTCATCCCCGAAGCCGGCCAGTCGGTTGCCACCTCCCAGCAACAAGCCATCGAGCGGCTCGCCCAACAAATCGTTTCGACGATGGAAGAACCGTGGTGAGCCGATCCGCCTCGCTCACCCCCCGACTGGAGTTTTGCCACACGTGTTTGCGCCCACCAGGCGCGCCCGAAAACTCCGGGGTTCAGTTCGACCCAAATCGCATCTAGTTGTTTCACCGCAATAACTTACGACTTGGCCCGCGGAAAAAGCCACGACCTTATTCGGAATCGAAGGCAAGATTGTGTCCGAAAAACTCTGTTCGCTCCAACCGTAAATCGTTGAAGTCAAACGTCTTGCCTTGCATGCCGCAGCAAAAGCCCGTGTCCTAAAAATCCCATGCCCGCGGAATCAGGCCACCCAACGCACGTCGCCATCGCGTCGAATTGAACCTCGCCAAATTATCAAAGAGCTAGTCTGCCAAAGTTCAAGGCAGGCCTATTCTACCTGGAGCGCTGGCCCAATTTCAGCAAGCATTTTTGGCTATCCCACCCTGAGCCGACGGCGCTAGCCGCGGCCAGCCAAAACCGCATGCGTAGCGTCTGCAATGCGGACCATTTTCCGGCGGTGTGCGACGCACTGGTCCGCACAGCGTACCCGACGCTCCACCGCTAATGCCCCGGATCTAGGGCTGTGCTCGGTGGACGACCAGTGGTTGTTCCTTCCCAACTGCGGTCGAGTATACTGTCGGCATGGTGAGTTTGCGACGGAGAGTCGCGAATACCAAGCGCATGGTTAGCTGCCGAGAAAGGCTTGCCAAGAACTCATCTTCGTCGAATGTCGACAATCAAGCGAGTTCACGCGTCTACAGTTTATGTCGATCAAACAAGTTCTCGTGAAATAGCTGATCCCTATGCCACCACCGGAACTCGACGAAACCCTGGTTCAACGACTCGCCCAACTTGCGAGCAGACTCGATGGCGGTGACGAAAGCGTTGATTCTCCGTTGCTCGACGAGTTCAATACGCTTGCCGGCACGGAAATCCCATTCGCTGAGTTTCAGGGCATTTATGGCGCAGAGGAGCACATTGAATACGTCCGCCGCATCTTGACTGCGAAGGCAACGAAAGCAGATCCAGAACTAACCCGGTCGGGTCTCATCGAAATGCTTGCTAAGGTTCTTGCGGACCCATGCAATAACGCGTACTTAGAGTACGTTTTTACCACGGTTGAAAAGACCTTCGGTGACTCAGAAGTTTCGGATTTGGTATTCTGGCCCGGATCGTACTTCGGCGACGGAGACGACCAACGCGAACTCACTGCAGAGGAGATGGCCGACGCAGTGCTTGATCGCTATGTCAGACGGAAATCGCGAGAGTAAAGCTAGTCGCGCATCAATAGTTCGGAGTGGCTTTGTGGCTCCATTGAATCGTATCGCGCTTGTTCTGATCGCTAGTTGCTTTCTCGTCGGCTGCGACCCCATATCCCACACCGAAATTGCTCTTCGACCGAACCTACCTGGCAGTTCCCAATCAACGCAAGATGAAATCATTCGTGTTGTATCGAAAACTGCAGCTGAGTTCGGCTTGGAAGAAGACGAAAGAGGTAACACGGACACCACATACTCAGACTCCCATTCACGAGTTGGTCAGAATCCTAAACTCTGGTTGGCCGTCAAACACTCGTCGCTTCCCGCCTCGATCGAGATCACGGAGGCTTACATCGACCACCCCACTGGCAATCACAAGGAACTTGCTCAGACTCTGGTTAGGGACTTGAATGCCAGCGGCTACAATGCGACGATCACCCACCAAACACCGGACGCTCGCCGCTGGCCGTGGGTTCTCGGCGGTGCGTTTTCGGTCTTCGGATTGGCGGCTTGGACGGTTTTGAAGAAACGCACGCTTAAGGGGCGCGGTACAATAGACAGCGTCAACTTCTCACCTAGCTAACCCAATCGTCGCCGGCAAAACCGTCGGAGAAACTAAGACCGGCCACGCGATTTCCACAACGTCTGATCGGCCTTCGGACAGTCGAGGTCCAGACGATCCGCATCGGCCGCTATGGAGAGCTTACCGGCTGGCTCCTGCTGCTGCGCCGACTGCTTTTGTGGTTCTGCTGCTGTTGGTTGGGGCGATCTGCGTTGCATTCGGCGTCGAGATCAATCCCGCGAGCTTTCTGGTGGTGCCGATCGTCGCGATGACGGCCGGCATGATTGTCTGCTACTTGGTCGCTGGGTGCATCGGCATGCCGATCGCATTTCGGCTACAGAAACATGGTCAGCTCAACGGCTACACGATCCACGCGGCGGCTTTCGGTTGGTCGCTCCTCGTGTCACTGACGGTCGGTGTGCCAGCCGCAATCTACAGCGGTGCACCGTGGCACCAGATTCTGCTCGCACCGCTTCTGTTGCTACTGGTGGTCGCACCACCGGTGCTGCTGTCCGGCACCAGCTTCTGGTGGCTCGCAAAGCGAAACGGTGGGCTCTCCACGACTCAAGCTTGACGTAACTGACGCGTACCGGCGCAGGCGAGTCGTTTGCTTCTAACAGGAAGCACCCGCGCTGCGGCGTAGTCCTTGACCGACGACAATGGCCAGCGGTAATCTCGGTTTGCTGACGGCGCACTAGGCCGCAACAACGAAGTTACCCGCGTGAATATTTCGAAAGGACGGTCGCCGCATGGGATGGATTTGGCTCCTGGCTTCCATTGGCTGCGAAGTCATTGGCACCACGTTTCTCAAGCTAGCGTCGGACGGAGGCAAGCGTGCCGGCTGGTATTCGACAGGCACGGTCGTGTTTTATGTCGTCTGTTTCGCTCTGCTGGGGATGGCGATGAAGCACTTTTCACTGAGCACGGTCTATGCCACGTGGTCGGGGCTGGGGGTGTGCCTCCTCGCGATCATCGGCGTCGTTGCCTTTGGAGATCAGATCACACCGTTGAAGCTCATCTCGCTGGTGATGGTCGTGTTGGGAATCGTCGGACTGAACATGAGCGGGATTTCGCACTGACCTGAGAATCACACAGGCAGAGTGGTTACACAAAAGGGGAGCACACATGAATGAGGTTCGCGAACACTTGTTGTGGCTGCTGCGAGGGGGACATGCCCACATTGGATTCGAAGCGGTGGTCGCCGACATGCCGGAGCAGCTGATGTCGCAAACGCCCACGGGAATGCCGCACTCGCCGTGGCAGTTGTTGGAGCACCTGCGGATTGCACAGTGGGACATCCTGGAGTTCTCTCGCGACGCCGACCATGTCTCACCAGCCTTCTCGGACGGCTATTGGCCGGCGCAAGACGCTCAGCCCGACAGAGCAGCCTGGGACTCCAGCGTGTCGGCTTTCCTGCGCGACGCCGAGGAGTTTCAGGCGCTGGTGGCTGACCCCAAGCAAGACCTGCTGGCAGCGTTCCCCTGGGGTGATGGCCAAACGCTGCTCCGCGAAGCGCTGCTGATCGCCGACCACAACGCCTATCATCTCGGCCAATTGGTTGTGGTCCGACGAGCCCTGGGTGCGTGGCCCGAGTGAACGCGGAGTGGCCGCCACCAGCCGGGTGAAGCCACATGGTCTGGTAAAACGTGCCGAACGCTTGTTGGTACTCGCCTTCTTCTTGTCATTGCCCAGGTCGGCATTATCACCATCCCACTCGCTAAGACGCGTCTGCGCCCCTCGTGTGCACCGCTGGCGACACATGCGGGCGTAATGCGGCCGGAATCTTAGACCCCAGTCGGCTCCGACTGAGTGCGCCAGAAATGTGGCTATTTTTTCGCAAGCCCCCTTGTGTTATTTGGGCGATTCGATATTTTGTTGCTACTGAGACTTGATATCAATTCGACCTGGGGCTTAGATGCCTCTATTTCCGGCGAATTGAGCACGATTCTGGCTAGGAACGTTCCTGCCGCACGGTCCCACCTTTGATAAGCAGCATGCCCACTGTCGGGCGGAGGGGTAAGAGCTTCATGCTTCGTAGTTTTCGCAATTTGCTGAGTTTGATTTTGTTTTTAACGACCGCGCCGGCGGCATTTGCAGGCGATACGGTGTTCACCGAGGAGTTCAACGACGCGGCGAATTGGCTCACGGGCGGCTTTACCGCCTTGACCGAAGTTGCTTCCGGTGGACCAGACGGCAGCAGTTACGTTTCGCTGGACGCGGCGTTCAACAATATCGGGCAGGGTACGATCTTTCGCGGACACTCAGGCTTCGGCGCAAGTGGCGGCGCATTCGCCGGTGATTGGATTGACGAACAGTACATCGAAATTTCCGCCTTCGTGCGACACGACGCACCGGTGCCTCTGGGCTACCTAGCCCGACTGGCATCACCCAACAACTTCCCCGCAGCGGGCGTCGCGAGTTTCGCCCCCGTGCTGCCAAACACCTGGACGGAGCTGACCTTCAACGTGCTGAGCAATAGTCCGCAAATCGTGACTCTGGAAGGCAGCGACTACAACACAGTTTTTTCCAACATCGGTAACGTGCAAATGTTTGTGAACGTGCCCGCCGGCTTCGAAAACAACCCGACGCCGTTCACGTTCGACTTGGATAAGGTCTCGATCGCAACGGTTCCCGAACCAACAACTTTGCTGCTGTCCGCGCTCGGCTTGGTCGCAGTATGCGGCATGCGTCGTCACCGCTGAGCGTAGGAGGCTGAGGGTAAGAGATTGAGCATCAGGAGAATTATCCAAATGCGATACTTGGCTGCGTTAGCATGCTTTGCGGCAGCACCGCTGCTTGTCTGCGACGTCGCAATCGCGGAGACCGCAACCTGGACGCAGCCCGATCTCGACACTTGGGTGTACGAGCAGGCGGGCTCTCCCGGTACGCGACCTTGGGCACCCTCGTTTACTGGTGGTCTTGAGACCGATCCCCTCACAAGTGAGTTCGTGGCACGGTCAGCGCTCGACCCCGCTCGATTTGGATCCGCGTTGGTCGCCTTCGAAACACTGGATCAGATCACACCGGGGCTGCTTCCACAGCAATATCAAATCCAATCGGTTCGCGTGACTGCGCGCGTCGATGATGGCACCACCGGCTCGGTCCTGTATGAGACTCAGCCAGCGACACCAGCGAGCTACCTCGCAGATTTCCAAGGCGGTGGATTAGACGCCCAACAAGCGTTCGAATTATTCGGCGTCGGTTTTCGTGAGGATTACGAAGGGTTCGCATTGGGTGAGAACCAGACGGGTTTGCGATTCAGCGAGGCGACTTTCCCTCACGGTGGTGAGGGCGGAAGCTACCTGGCCTATCCGATCATCGGGGATGACAGCACGCCCGGCGAGTACATTGACGTGGCGAACAACATCACTGGCGGCTTCAGCGAGACCGCGCCGGATAACACGACAGCGCCGTTTGTCGCGGAGCCGTGGGCCGTGGGCACGGCCGATCTCTCGGTCGGCGATCCAATTCCCGAGAACACGACGTTCGTGTTCGACGTCGATCTGTCGCTGCCTGGGGTTGAAGCGTACATCCAGGAAGGCCTGGCGCAAGGCTCGCTGGGGTTCTTCATCTCCTCGCTGCACGCGACCACCGAACAAGGTGGCTCCGGCGCGTATCCGCAGTGGTTCATGCGTGAGTCGGTCACCGGGCCGATTCCGCTGCCCGGCGGGGAGGCTCCCACGCTGGAGATCGATTTCACGATCGCCACGGCGACCGTTGGCGACTTTGACGCCGATGGCGATGTCGACGGGCAGGATTTTCTCGCCTGGCAGCCGCTGGCGTCCCTGGGGACGCTCGACGGTGACGATTTGGTCGATTGGCGCAACCACTATCCTACGCCTGGCGCCGTTGCTGGCTTCGCCGTCCCCGAACCCTCGTCGATGATGCTACTGGCGTTGGGATTACCCGCCTTGCTGACGCGACGCTCCCGCACGGTCAGTTCGAGCCGACGGCAGAGTGGTTTCACACTCGTCGAGCTGTTGGTCGTGATCGCCGTGATCGGTGTGCTGATCGCCCTGCTATTGCCGGCCGTCCAAGCGGCCCGCGAGGCAGCTCGTCGAATGCAGTGCAAGAACAACATGCGGCAGCTCGGGCTGGCGACGCTTAACTTCCACGATTCGATGGGCCATCTGCCGCCGCCCAAGATGGGGCAGTTGGGAACGGAACCGTTAGGAAGCACGCTGGTAATGTTGCTGCCGTATCTGGAAGAGGGAAATCGGTTTGCCCAATACGACTTGACCAAGCCAATCTACGATCCGCAGAACACACCGATTACGTCCGGCACAATAGCGCCATACTTGTGCCCCAGCATGCGTTTGCCTGAGGACCAGCCTGACGATGGAAGTCAGCCGCTGGGCCCGGGCAGCTATCTGATTTCGACGCGGACTGATTACAGGCCGCTGATTAACGACGGCGCCTTTGATAATTTGCCGACCAATGGCGGCAAATACCAACTCGCATTCCGTCACATCACGGATGGCACGACCAACACCTTTCTGGCTGGCGAGATCAACTACGCCTTTGAGAGTCAAGAACAGCCAGCCAGCGCGACAACTGGCGGAACACGCGGTCGGCTCTCCTCATTTGCTTGGGCGGAAGGATATCAATGGCTCGCGTGGGGACACATGGCCGCGTCCGTTCCTCAAGTGTTCAATAACAATCAACAATATGTGCCGTCGTTCAGCAGTCGCACCTACCGCAGCGATCACCCGGGCGGCGTGAACTTCGTGCTACTCGATGGCTCGGTTCATTTTGTTACCAACGACTCTGATGCGGACATTCGCGCCGCGCTAGTGACTCGTGCCGGTGGCGAGGCGGACCACGCGAAACCGTAACCGCACCAACTTTCCCCCACTGATCACTTCATTCCTTCGCTCACAAAGGTATTCAGGATGAAACGCAAATCACTTCACAATCTGCTGGTGCTCACCAGCTTCGGTCTATTTCTGGTCGGCTCCCAACACTGCCACGCCCACTTCCCCTGGCTGACGGTCGAAGAGGACGGTCACGCACTGATGTTCTTTTCGGAGAGTCCCGCGGAACGCGACTACCACCTCCCCGAAAGTGTGGCCGAAGCGAAGGTGACTGTCGTGAGCGGAAAAGCGGCTGCAGGCGAAGTTGCCTGGGAAACCATTGAGAAAGACAAATTTGTTGGACGCAAGTCCACGCAGCCTGTGGCACCGGGTTCCACGCTATCGACGAGCTTTACCTATGGGAACTATCGAGGAACGCTGCTGAAGTACTACGCGCTGCACCTGCAGCCGGTCGGTACCGAGCCCGTCGAACTCGCTCAGAAAGATCAGCTTGCATTGCAGGCAAGTGTCGCGCACTCCAAGACTGGTATCGAAGTAACCGTCACGTGGAAAGGCGAGCCTCTGCCAGGCGTCGGCGTCACGATCATTGACGCTGAGGCGGAATCGTTCGAGGACAAAACTGACGAATATGGTAAGGTGTCGTTTTCCACACAGGCCGAAGGCCTAACCGGCTTTGTAATTGGCCATTCGATCGAGTCCGCTTCCGGGAAATGGGAGGGCGAGGATTACTCCAGCGAGTCGCACTACTGCACCGTGACAACAAACTATCAACGCCCTCAGGACAACGTCGAAGAGAAGCAGTCGGCTGGCTACGCTCCGCTGCCCGAAGCGCTAGCCAGTTTCGGTGCGGCCGTCTGCGATGGCTGGCTGTACGTTTACAGTGGCCATATCGGTAAGGCCCATGACCACTCGCTCGACAACCTGTCGAAGGGCTTTCATCGACTTCGCCTGGACGGCAGCAGTGAGTGGGAATCGC
>JANQQA010000204.1 GCA_028285205.1 Bythopirellula sp.
CCTCGACGAATTCCACACGCTCGTAGGTGCCGGTGGTGCCGAGGGTGCAACCGACGCGTCGAACGTGCTCAAGCCTGCACTCGCCACGGGCGAGTGCAGGCTTGAGCACGTTCGACGCGTCGATTGCACCCTCGGCACCACCGGCACCTACGAGCGTGTGCAATTCGTCGATGAACAGGATCGTGTTCTTCGCACGACGGACTTCGTTCATCACGGCCTTGATGCGTTCTTCGAACTGACCGCGGTACTTGGTGCCCGCCACCATCATTGCTAGGTCGAGCACCACGATGCGGCGCTCCAGCAGCAATTCAGGCACGTTGCCTTCGACCACACGCTGGGCAAAGCCTTCGACGATCGCCGTCTTGCCTACGCCGGCCTCGCCGAGCAGCACGGGATTGTTCTTCGTGCGACGGCAGAGCACCTGGATGGCGCGTTCGATTTCTTTCTCGCGGCCGATCACCGGGTCGAGCTTGTTTTGCTTGGCCAGCTCGGTCAGATCGCGACCAAAGCTGTCGAGCGCGGGCGTCTTGCTTTTGCTGCCCTTGCGACCTTCACGTTCTTCGCCAGCTTCGCCGCCGCCACCGCGACCACCACGTCCGCCGGTCTCTTCGCCTTCCAGACCGTGGCCGAGTAAGTTCAGCACTTCCTCGCGAACTTCTTCGAGCTTGAGGCCCAAATTCATCAGCACCTGCGCCGCGACGCCCTCTTGCTCACGCAACAGGCCCAACAGAATGTGTTCGGTACCGACGTAGTTGTGATTCAGATGGCGAGCCTCTTCCATTGAGTACTCGATGACTTTCTTGGCTCGCGGCGTTTGCGGCAGCTTGCCCATCGTGACCATGTCGGGTCCGCTTTGGACGAGCTTCTCGACTTCTAGACGGATCTTCCGCAGATCGACGTCCAAGTTTTTCAGCACGTTGGCGGCCACGCCGCTACCTTCTTTGATCAACCCCAGCAACACGTGCTCGGTGCCGATATACTCGTGATTGAAACGCTGGGCCTCTTGATTGGCCAGCTGCATCACTTTGCGAGCGCGGTCGGTGAATCGTTCGTACATGGGGTTTCTCCCGTTGCGTTGTCTCTATAGCTAAGCCGCCCGACGAGCTTGATCGTCGTCGCGAGCATTGCTTGCCTCGTCAGTTTCTGGTCGCTCCGCCAGGGCCTCGGTCGGTGCGTCCGTTTCCGCATTCTCGCCGTCGTCGACTTCCAATGCCATCCGTTCGGCGGCGATTTCGTGGTGCCACTTTTCGGCGGCTTCCAGCCGTGCGACGCGATCCAACTGCCGTCGCGCTTCGGCTACCCGTCCCTGGTGCCGCCACAGGGTGGCCAGCATCAGCCGACTTTCCACGTCGCGAGCATCCTGCTTTAGTAGCTGCAGCAAAAGCTGTTCCGTCGCCACCCAGTCGTTCCGCAGGTAGTGTCCTTGTGCCTCGCGAAACCATACATCCCGCTGCTCAGGCTCACCTTCGGTCGCTCCATCAGACGGCTGCTGATCGTCAGCAACTGCCAAATTGGCACGTCGTTCGGCCTTCGTCTGCCATCGACTGAGCAGCCAGACCACGGCCAGCGCGGTGTAGCCACTCAGTTGCATCTGCAGCGTCAGCCACTCGCTGAAAACCAGGGTCGCCCACAGCAAGACATTCACTAGCGCCGTAAATCCTACCGCTAGTAGCAATCCCGCCCAAGACCCCCTGATCCACAACTGGGGGAGTCCCGGCCAAAAATAGGCCAACCGATTTATCCTACGACTGGTCACCAAAAGCGCTCCTCGCCTCCAGTGGACAGCTCCAACACGGCTTAAACGGCCATGTAGAGGGGCCACGAAAGTCTAGCCTGCAGTCCTGCCGAATCAAGGCAACCAGCGTCTGCGCCAAGATTTACGACAACGCAAGTCGTTTGCCACGGCGCGGTTAACGCCGGAGAAAGTGGTATCCATCCGCGCAATTGCCACAAAGGACATTTGTCATTGTGGGAAGGAGGGGAAGATAACGATAATGACGACCTGAGGGAATGCGGATCGGGGAACTGAGAACGCGGAATTCGGCGTGCGGAATGCGGATTTCTGGGCCGGCAGGCTCGCTTCATTCCGCAGTCGAGCGCTGCTAGCGTCAAATTCGTTGAGATGGCAACTCCTCGTTGGAAACTACAGCATCTGTTCGTGGCGATCACCTTTGTGGGTGTCTATTTCGCGCTGGTGTCGTACAACGAGCTACGTTGGGAGGTTGCAGTGCCGCTGTTCGCAGCGCCGGTCCTATTGTTCGTGATGATCTATGACTTATCGATTCCGCGGACCGTCTCTTATACGATCTCGATCGTTTGCATCTGCATCCTAATATGTCTCGTGTTATGCGTAACTTATTTATATGTCGCACAGTTTTCTAGAAATCCCTACAACTTTTTTGAGTGACGACTGGAGTCACCCCTCGCATCCTCAACACCTCCACCGACCGCGAACTGCGGACTCGTGCGGCTAGCACCAGTCCCGCCGGCATGTGATAAGATGCAATGGCCACGCTGGAAACTCCGGCATCTGTTTGCAATTACGACCGTTGTCGCGATTTACTTCGGTTTGATGAGCCTGGTCGGCATACACACCGAAGATGCGATCACGCTGATTTCGTTACTCGGTTTATTCGTAACCATCATCTTTGAGCACAAGATGCCCCAGTGGATTTCATTGATGATCGCCGCCGCCTGCATCATGTGGCTCGCCGCTTGGGCTATGTTGCCAGCTGCGTAGTGAGGATTACTCATGTTCGAACGATTCACTGACCGCGCTCGCAAGGTCATGCAGTTTGCTAATCAGGAAGCGCAACGTTTCTGCCACGAACACATCGACACGGAGCACATCCTGCTCGGGCTCGTGAAAGAAGGTCAAGGTGTGGGAGCCCAAGTCCTGAACGGTCTCGAAGTTGATCTGTGCAGGATCCGCCTAGAGGTAGAAAAACGGATCAGCGCCGGATCAGACACGATCATGATGGGCAAGCAACCGCAGACGCGGGAGGCGAAACGAGTCGTTCAATATACGATGGAAGAAGCACGGCAGCTGAATCACGGACATTGCGGAACGGAACACTTCTTGTTGGGGTTGCTGAGAGTGTCCGAAGGGAAAGCGGCCCAAGTCTTAGGCCACGTGGGCGTGAGCTTGGAATTAGCCCGCGATGAGATTATGAAGTTATACGCCGCGTATCCGAAAATCGGATCCGACAGATTTGCGTACCCGTCACGCGTACGCTCCACTGTGCCGACCGAAGCCATAATTGGGAGCCGCAATACGGTCCGCACAGCGGACCCTACGCGCATTCTCGACGCTTCCGCCAATCGCGCAACCGAGGGTCTACGCGTCGTCGAGGACTACGCACGGTTTTTGCTCGACGATGCTCATCTAACTTCCAAGCTTAAGCAGCTTCGCCATGATTTGGCACAAGCTTGTAATACGCTGCTTGGAAACGATCGATATCCCGCACGCGATACGCAACAGGATGTCGGCACGACGATCACGACCAGTTCCGAATCCAAACGGATCGATACTCACGGCGTTTGCATTGCCAGCCTTGAGCGCACCAAGCAGTCTTTGCGCAGCCTCGAAGAGTACGGCAAGATCATCCTGCCGCGGCGGGCAAGCAGGTTCGAGTCCCTCCGCTACCAACTCTACACCCTCGAAAAAGCCCTCACGATTACCGTCGAAAGCACCGCGCGACTTGGCGGTGTCACCCTGTGCGCGCTCATCGACGGACAGGCATCCGAAGAAGACTTCACTGCGCTCGTCGAAAAGCTCTTGGGCGCGGGCGTTGGCATGATTCAGCTTCGCGACAAACAACTTGACGATCGCGAACTGCTTGACCGCGCCAAGCTGCTCAAATCACTCACGACTCGCGACTCACAGCTCGGGACTCTCACCATCATCAACGACCGCGCCGACATTGCTGCTGCCGCCGGCGCCGACGGGGTCCACCTCGGTCAGGAAGACCTGAGCGTCAAAGACGCCCGCGCGATTTTGGGGCCGCGTAAGTTAATCGGCGTGAGTACGCATTCGCTTGAGCAAGCACGCCAGGCGGTCCTCGACGGGGCAAACTACCTCGGTGCCGGCCCCACCTTCCCGTCGACAACAAAGAGCTTTGACAAATTCCCCGGACTCGACTATCTCCGCGAAGTCGCCAGGGAGATCTCGTTGCCCACCTTCGCCATCGGCGGCATCAACGTAGACAATCTCCCACAAGTGCTCGGAACCGGCATCACCCGCGTCGCTGTGAGCTCCGCGGCCGATTCAGCGACCGAACTGCTCAAGATTCTAGAATCCGCGAAAAGCTAACCACAACGGCACGACGGGCACCACGAAAGGAAAGCACAGCAAATTGTGCATTCGTCGTGCTCGTCGTGCCGTCGTGGTTCAATTATGATGACTCCTTTATTCAGCCATCCGCATTCCTCATTAATCAATCGAAACATGCTACACGCTGTGATCATGGCCGGAGGTTCCGGCACTCGCTTTTGGCCCGCTAGCCGCGCGACCACCCCCAAACAACTGCTCAACCTGGTCGGCGACGCGACGATGATTCGCCAGACCGTCGACCGCCTCGACGGGCTCGTCACGCCCGAACAGACGCTGATCGTCACCAACACACGGCTGGTCGACACGATCCAATCGCAACTGCCCGAACTGCCGCCTACCTCGATCGTCGGCGAACCGTGCAAACGAGACACCGCGCCCTGCATCGGATTGGCGGGGCTGCTCGTGAGCCGAAACGATCCCGACGCTGTGATGGCCGTCATGCCGGCCGACCACGTAATTTCTCCGACTGAGAAATTTCAAGCCGCGATCCAACAAGCGGCCGACATGGTCGCCGACGCACCGGATCGCATCGTCACTTTTGGCATCAAACCAACCTACCCCGCCGAAATCTTCGGCTACATTCAACGCGGCGAAACCATCGAGGGCGGTGCAGCTCCAAGCTTCGCAGTTAAACAATTCCGCGAAAAGCCAAACGCCGAAACCGCCGCCGAGTACCTCGACTCAGGCGACTTCTATTGGAACTCGGGCATCTTCATCTGGCGGGCGAAGACGATTCTCGATGCGCTGGCCGAACGGCAATCCACGATGCTTGGCCACCTGGCAAAAATCGTCGCCGATTGGGGCACCGATTCGCAGGAAGAAACGTTCACGCGCGAGTTCACCGCCATCGAAGGCATCTCAGTCGACTACGCCGTCATGGAGCACGCGACCGACGTCGCGGTGATCGAGGCTCCCTACAACTGGGACGACCTGGGCGGCTGGCAATCACTCGCGCGCCTGCGCGGCACCGATGACAACGGCAACACCATCGTCGGCAAACACCTGGGCTTGGGCACCAGCGGCACCATCGTCCGCACCGACGACGAGCATCTGGTCGTCACCCTGGGCCTGAAAGACTGCATCGTCGTCCACACCGACAACGCCACGCTGGTGGCCAACAAGAATGACGAGGAGTCAATCCGCAAGGTGGTGAAGGAGTTGGAAAGTCGTGGTTGGGGTGAGTATTTGTAGTGTCCGCCATCCGAATCCTACCTGCCAGGAGACACGCATGGGTAAGTTTGGCTGCAGATGTGGTAATGTGCTTTCGAATGTTCATCAACCAACGGAAATCAACGGCCGAATCTTGAGCGAAAAGAGTGATGATGAATTCTTCGAGGACTTGGCAGCGATAATTGACGACTACATTGAGCATCTGGGACGCGACGACGTACCCACGTGGCGGGCAAAGTACTTCAACGAACAGTATCCTACAAATTTGACGGCCGGCGAAATGTTGCACGACGTTCTCACGGGCAGATTCTGGAATTTAACGCTCGACATGTGGGAGTGTGACCAATGCGGTCGAGTATGGATTGAGGAATCCGTTAACGCGAATTCTTTTTGTGCGTATTCATTTGACGAGCCTCTCGAGAAACGGCCGAAGGTGCTCGGATTGAACAAATCGTAGGATCCGATGAGGATCGTAGGGTGCGTGCAGCGAAGCGCAACGCACCCTTTTTCAGTTCGACCATAAGTGGTGCGTTACGCTAACGCTGCACGCACTCTACAATGGCGAACCACGACGACTCGCCGCACACAACGAGCCGACACGTCGTGCCCGTCGAGTCGTCGTGGTTCAAACTCCTTCCCCCTTCCACCTTCATCCTTCCCCCTTCGAAAAATGTCCCGCATCGCTGGCATCGACTACGGTACCGTTCGCATCGGCATCGCGACCGCCGACCTGGAGGTCGGTATTGCTGGGCCGTATGAAAACTACAACCGCCGCAGCGAACGACTCGACGGTGAGTACTTTGCCACACTGGCCCGCGAAGAGCGCATCACACGCTTCGTCGTCGGACTGCCGGTGCATCTGAGCGGTAACGAGAGCCAGAAGTCGCGCGAAGCCCGGGATTTTGGTACTTGGCTGGAAAAGCTCACCGGCGTGCCGGTTGAGTATTTTGACGAGCGCTACACGTCGGCCGAGGCCGAGGAGATCCTCGGCGACGCGCAGCTGACCAAGAAGCAACGCAAAGCGCGCCTCGATCAACTGGCCGCGCAGATCATGCTCACGGCGTATCTCGAAGCGGGCGCAAAAGGCAATGACGCGCCGGGAGAGTTGGAGTAGGACCCGCTGATCTCCGCCATGCGCCAGATGGCCAAAAACAGCGCGAGAAATTGGCCACCAAACCGGTAAAATGCAGGGTGAAGTATGCCATTTGAGCCGACGGCGCTAGCCGCGGGTGACCGTGCGAGTTTCCGT
>JANQQA010000237.1 GCA_028285205.1 Bythopirellula sp.
CGACTTCGAGCAAGCACTTTCACTCGTACCGGGCAGTCATCGTTTCGCCCTTCACGCCAGCTATGCCGAAACTAGCGGCGAGAAGGTCGAACGCGATCAGTTGGATGCGTCCCACTTTCAGTCATGGATGGACTGGGCTCGCGACGCAGACTTGAAACTCGATTTCAATCCCACGTACTTTTCGCATCCGAAATCAGCAGATGGGTTTACGTTGTCGCACCCCGATGCAAGTATTCGGCAATTCTGGATCGATCATGGCGTTCGCTGCCGTGAGATCGGCGCGGCGATGGGCGAGGCTCAATGCAGCCCCTGTATCACAAACTTCTGGATTCCAGATGGCTACAAGGACACGCCGATCGACCGCAAAGCACCTCGTCAACGCTTGGCGGAATCGCTTGATGCAATTTTCGCACCATCGTTCGAGCGAGCGCACAACCGCGATGCCGTGGAATGCAAGTTGTTTGGCATCGGCTCAGAAAGCTACGTCGTCGGGTCACATGAGTTTTATCTCGGTTATGCCGTAAGAAACAAGAAGCTCCTCTGCCTTGATGCAGGTCACTTTCATCCGACTGAGGTGATATCTGATAAGATCTCGTCAGTCTTGACGTGGGTTGATGAGTTGCTGCTGCACGTTAGCCGGGGAGTGCGCTGGGATAGCGACCACGTGGTAACCCTCACTGACGAACTACAGGCAATCGCCCAGGAAATAGTTCGTGGTGAGTTTCTCGACCGAGTGCATATCGGTCTCGATTTCTTCGATGCCAGCATCAACCGCGTCGCTGCATGGGTAATTGGTACTCGTGCTACTTTGAAGTCGTTGCTATTGGCACTGCTAGAACCGACGGCGCGGTTAAGGGAATGCGAAATGCAAGGAGATCACACGGCGCGACTGGCACTGCTTGAGGAATGTAAATCACTGCCATATGGTGCGGTGTGGGATTACTATTGCAGTTCGATGGAAGTGCCAGTGGGACCGGCGTGGTTGGATGAGGTAAGACAGTACGAACTGACCGTGCTCAGCAAAAGATAAACCACCGAGGGTACCGGTAGGCGGAGACATTCATGGCGGACGAATCTTCTCAAACACAAAACGAATTTGAGCGAGAGCGCGTTCCAGATCGTGCTTTGCTGGGCTTCAAGAACTTCGTCGGCATGTATGCAGGAGAGCATTGTGCCGGTACCGAGTTGATGATCGGCCCGCTATTTGTTGCCGTGGGCGTTAGTGCTGTCGACGTGGTTTTTGGATTACTATTAGGCAACGCACTAGCGGTAGTGAGTTGGATGGTACTCACTGCACCGATTGCCGTGCGGGCTCGTTTGACTCTGTACTATCAGTTGGAGAAGATCTGCGGCCGCCAGTTGGTCACGCTCTACAACTTGGCCAACGGCGTGATGTTCTGTTTTCTAGCAGGATCGATGATCACCGTATCGGCGACGGCCGTCGGCGTGTGGGTCGATTTTCCGATGCCTGGGCTTAACGATCTCTATCCGAACAGCGTCGGTTGGGTGCTGGCTGTTCTCGCGGTTGGAGCGGCCATTTCGTTGGTTGCCGCTTTCGGCTACGAGATGGTCTCCCGCGTGGCCAATATTGCGGCACCGTGGATGGTACTGGTGTTTCTCGCCTTTGGACTGATCGGCCTGCGTGAGTTTATCGTGGCGACTGGCAGCGAAGCCAGCTCCTTGAGTGATGTCTGGCAATTGGCCAAGACGACCATCTGGAAGGGGGGCGAACCACTCCCGGGGCAGGTGAAGTTTACGTTCTGGCATGTGACCTTCTTCGCCTGGTTCTGCAATATGGCCATGCACGTGGGAATGAGCGACCTATCGGTGTTTCGTTTTGCCAAGCATTCCTGGTACGGACTGGCCACTGCGGCGGGCATGTACGTGGGACATTTTATGGCCTGGCTGTCCGCGTCTGTGCTCTACGCATTGCAGCTACACAAGGATCCCACCAACACGGATGTTCTGCCGGGTCCGATGGCCTACCAAGCTTGCGGTATTGCGGGGCTGATCTGTGTCATTGTTGCGGGTTGGACGACTGCCAATCCCACTATCTAT
>JANQQA010000249.1 GCA_028285205.1 Bythopirellula sp.
CGAGCTACAGGGTCAGCATTTTGGCGAGCGCTGCGTTGCGCCCAACCTGGGCTACCTGTCGTTGCGGTACCCAGTCCAGGGACTTTTGCAATATGCAGACACGCTGCGTGAACGAAACGTTGAGTTCTACTCGGCGCCAGCAACTTTGCACATAGCGCCGTATGGCGAAATGAAAACATTCAGTGTGCGCAGCCCGGATGGCGCGATACTCGAATTCTTTGAGGCTATGTAGGCTTTCTCAAACGCCTGGTAGTTATGATCCCGGCGACTGATGTAGGCAGGGAACGGCGCCTTCTGACCCATTGCAGCCGCTGGAGCGGTGATTCAAAGGCCGGTCCAGTTTCGCCACGAGCAGAGTGATGAGTCGGTCCTCGCTATACGTTTTCACAGTTGCAGTTATGGCCGCGTTGACAGGTTGTGCACACGCCTGCGAAGTCGATTTCGGAAAGGAGATAGTCGAGTCTCTTGCAAGTAGTGAAACAGTCCAAAGTGGCTGGGTTGTGGATTTCGAGCGTTTCGGAAATGAGGTTTCGATGTCTTCGTTGCAGGAACCCAAGCAAGTAATGTATGACGAGACGTGGGGTATGACCGAGCTAGCCTATTGCTTCTCTAATGGGAGTTACGCGTACCTTACGATGGCAACACGTGGCGCTTGTCCGAAAGAGCTGTCACTTGCGATTTTTGGTCCAGAGCTACAGAGATCGCAATCTGCTTGCAGCAATTGATACGTATCTCACTCTGTGACTACGCCCACTCTTGGTCGAAGAAGGCCCACTTGACCCGGGGTTTTCCCGTTGAAAAGAGTTTTGGTTATGAGAGACCCAGACCGAATCGAGAGAATAGTAGAACTGCTCCGCAAAACATGGTTGAAACAACCCGATTCTCGGCTTACGCAGTTGGTAATCAACGCCTCCGGCACCCATCATGACTGCGGGCCTGTTTTTTGTATGGAGGATGATGAGTTTGAGAAGCGGTTGAAGAGATTCGCCGACGGCTTCGACAGTAAGAAGATAATGCTTGGACGTGGGGACCCCATCTGAAGCCATGGCCCGGTTCTGGCCGGGAAGAGCCGTCCAGCGGCTGCGGAAGTAGCCCAAACGGGTGATTCAGGGTGTCTCAGAACGTTTGATAGGCTGGTCCTGACCCACCTCGGTCAGTCGGAGTTTCTTTCTTTTTTCGCCATCTTCGTGCTGCCACTGTTGCAGGCGATAGTTGAGTCTCTACGCGCATGGTTGTCCCGGTTCGCGTCTTCCTGCTCGGTCTTGTGGTCGCACTGCCGCCTGCGGCACAGAGCACGCAATGCTGGCCTGAGTTCGTGCTGAGCGAAAAGGCTCGCACGGCTAACTTGACCGTGAATCAAGTCCAATTATCCGAGTCGGACGTTATCCTTGTCGGTCGAGTAAAGGTGGTTAAGAAAACCGTACTAGAAGCCTCCGATAGCACTTCATTGATCGAAGTGCGGGCTAACGTCGAGAGCAAAGATGTACTAAAAGGCACCGCCCCAGCGCGCTTTGTCGTCTACGGCAGCGCATCTAGCTGCGGCTGTGTACATGACTTCGCGCCAGAATCGGACTATCTGATTTTTCTGACACAATTGGATGGCGTGTTCAGTTTGAACAGTTTGGCTTGCAGCCGAATTGGGAGGTACGACGAAGGTGCGGTTCAGCAAGTTCGCAAGGCACTTGAAGTAATCGACAGTAGCTCTGTGAAGCCGCGGAGTGGATCATAATCACCGAAGTCGCGACAGATGCCCGATTGTGCTTCGAGCGGGTTTGTCGTTGAAGGTCCTCTGGATGTGGTTTTGACCGGCCGCTTCTGGCCGGGAAGAGCCGTTCTTGGGGCTCTGGGAGTAGTCTGAACGGGTGATTCAGGCTGTCTCGAAGCGTTTGATAGTCTGGTCCTGACCCCTACTAGTTGTTGAAACTGAGCGTGATCCAGAACGAAGTATGCGGCTCGAGGACCCAGGTTTCGCGATGCCTTGGATTATGAACAGTCGCCCGGCGGACACGGACTACGTACCATTGGTCTTCGGTAGCACCCGCGGGATCACCTTCTAGGTGCGTTCCATGTCGTCACTTCGGACTCGTGTTCAACTCGTAGGCATCACATTTCTTCTCTGCACCGGACAAATCGTTCCTCCCGAGCCACTAGGTGAGCAGTTCAGGGACGACCTTGAATTGGCGGAGGATTCGTTCAACGACACGGACCGAAAGTGCCCTATTCCGATGGTCATCGTCGGGCCAGAACACCCTCGCGACGCGCAGGGCAACTACGTAGCAGGTTGGGTAATCATAGGATTCGCAATACTAGAGACCGGAATTACGGGATATCCCTACGTGTATCAGTCTCAACCTGAGGGGCTGTTCGACGAAGTAGCTATTCAGGCTGTTGCTAGTTGGAAGTTCCAACCAGCTATGGAGCGCGGGACTCCAGCCACTTACTGGAATTGGGCGGAACGAATAGTTTTCGGCGACGACTTATCGCTGGGCGCCTCAGTCGAGTCGGAAATTCTTGGCTGCCAGAACTGTGAGTGCACACCTTGGGGGCCAGTTCAGGCTGGCCGCTAGCGGACGCAAGTAAGCGGACGGTGGGCAGCTTCTGGCCGAGGGGAGCCGTCCAGGCGTTCCAGACGTAGCCTAAATAGGTGATTCAGACTATTTCGAAGCGTCTGATAGTCTGTTCCTGACCCGAAGCGGTCCTCTAAAGGTTCGCCCGTTTCGTCATCAGAAGGTGGTGCGCGGAATTTTCGATGAAGCGAGAGCTGCACAGTGTCTTCCTCATCGCGATCTTGCTCCATTGCGCTGATTGCGCGATCGCTTCACCTAGGGAAGCCTACGGCGATGGTGCTAGCGCAACCTGCAACGACTACCTCGTCACCTATGACGAGTATGTGCAGACCGGAGCGAGTGCGCGCTACAAAGTCTACGAAAGCTGGTTGCACGGATACGTGATGGGGCTCGACGCTGGTACTCCCCCCTCGGAAGAAC
>JANQQA010000250.1 GCA_028285205.1 Bythopirellula sp.
CGAGCTACAGGGTCAGCATTTTGGCGAGCGCTGCGTTGCGCCCAACCTGGGCTACCTGTCGTTGCGGTACCCAGTCCAGGGACTTTTGCAATATGCAGAAACGCTGCGTGAACGAAACGTTGAGTTCTACTCGGCGCCAGCAACGTTGCACCTGGAGCCGTATGGCGAAACGAAAACATTCAGTGTGCGGAGTCCTGATGGCGCGATACTCGAATTCTTTGAGGCTATGTAGACTTTTTCAAGCGTCTGGTAGCAATGATCCCGACATGTGACGAAAGGACAGGAAGATGCTAGACGAAAAGGCAGGAAGATACAGCGGGCGAATCGCCTGCTTCGGTCCACAAGGCGAGAACGGCCGTGAGTGGTTCGACATCCTGCCGCACGCGTCCGGCTCGACGGTTCGTGCCTACTGCGAAATGGATGAGCTTGATCTGACGCGCGACGTGACCATGTCGCTCGATGAGGCCGGGCGGCCCCGCGACGCATTCGTGCGCATCAATCGCGGCGGACGGACATTGGGTAGCAGCCTGTTCGTCGTCGAAGGTCAGGCGATTCGTTGCGAGGCGGTCACCGCGGAACTCGGGCAGGTGTCACAGCGCCTGCCGCTATCCGCGCCGCTGAGTTACCTGGGACTGCACCCGCTAGTCGGCGACGCACTGCTTGCGCTGAGCCGCGGTACCGATCGCCCGAGCGAGTTTCTGCCGGTGGACATAGTCGCCAATTCAAGCGCGCTGCACGGTGACCAGGGGCTGATTGCGATCCCGGGCGTCATTGACGTCGCTTACCTGGGCGACGAGGCGATAGAGGTGCCGGCCGGCCGGTTCGAGGCCCAACGGTACGCGTTGCGCTGGCAGCCCGACTGGTCGCCGGCCGATCTCTGGGTGCACGGGCCATCCGCCCTCTTTCTGCGCGTGGCCTGGGACATGATCGATTCTCACTACGAACTGCAGGAGCTTCGGGTGGGCTGACAGGCGCCGTGCCAGCCATGCGCCGCAGGTATTACGATATGCGTGTCTTGTTATTGTATTCCGGGTAACCCGAGCCTGTACGTGGGGTACCAGCGGGCGGAAAGAACTTAGAGCAGGGCTACGACGGTAGCGCAGCAGCTTGAACTCGAATGCGTTCCTAACTTCATACACACACCCACGATGGATGCTGGAGTCGAGCCAGAGTATTGGGTAGTAGTTCAGTGCTCACTCGCGCACCGCGCGCTGGATTAGAGCGCAGCTGCCTCCAGAAGAGAACGAGCTGGCTTAACTGGCTACCAAGAAGCTCTCGGAGGCGCCGTAACTGACCGCTGCTGGCCGAGAAGAGCCATTACAGGGCTCCAAAAATAGTCTGAACGGGTGATTCAGCCGTTCTCGGGCAGTTTGATAGTCTGGTTCTGACCCATTGCAGACGCTCACACTCTGGGCCTCTACGTAGCAAGTGGCCGTGGTCAGTTCGGTTATTTCCTACCAGCGCCTAAACGCAAACTGCAGCCATCGCTAACTCTGTTACAGAAAAACGACAGCCGTGATAACTGCTCCCCATGGGAGTTACTGGTCGAACGATCGGAGGGCCATCCAGATCGTCAGAACTGAATGATGCTTACAAGTCATGGGCGCTTAAGAGCTCTGGGTAAATTTCAGAGCGCCAACTTGTCATTTCGTGCCACCTCTATACGCGATCAATTTGACTCCATTCGGTACTCGTTTACCGTATTGGCGGCTCGAAAAAGGTTGCTTCTCGCATTGGAATGGAAACGCAGGTCGTACATTTCTCACAAGCGGCATTCGTTAAGCCGTTCGTGTTCTATCTCGAAAACATGGGCATTGATACGGCCCAATTTCTAGACCGGGCTGGTATCTCACAGGAGTTGCTAGAAGCGGAATCAACTCCAGTACCAGTCCGACTGATCTTTGACTTCATCAACTCGGTATCCGCAGAGTATCAGATCAGTGATTTGTGCCTCCTGGTTGGCAAGAATTGTTCCGCTCAGACTTTCAGTGAACTGGGTGCCGTGCTTCTCACGGCACGCCATGTTCGCGAGTATCTGGAAGCTGGTTGCCAAGTTATCAGCTCCTTCTCTTCGGGTGACCACTATTGGATGGACTACAGCGTTAGTCCGAGCAGGTTTTGCATATCATTGTTCGGGCGCGAGGAATCTGATAAAGCCCAGAACGCGTTGTTCATCATTCTGATTACCATTAACACGATTCGCGATGCGATCGGTAAGCCTTGGTACCCTGATAGCATCACGGTGCCGCGAATGGGCGATGAGACGGCGGCACACCTCGCTGAGACGTTCCCACACTCACGTATAGATCGTCATGGCGCCTATGCTTCCTTTTCGGTGCCGGACAGCATCCTGGACCACGACATGCGAGACATGACGAGCTCGCGCTCTGAGTATTCCATCGCTTCTTACCCAATTGCAGAACCCACCGATTTCTTGAGCAGCCTGCGAAAGCTCGTTGGCACGCTCATCATAAGCGGGAAGACTGACATGGAAACTGCTGCACTCGCCTCGGGTCTAACCCGGCGCAGACTTCAGCGTCGACTTGCCGAGTGCGGAACGAGCTATTCGAATGTGCTGCTTGAGTCCAGAATTGCGCTCGCAAAGCAGTGGATCGGAGAGGGTTGCTTGCCTCTAAATGAGGTATCAAAACGTCTCGGATATAGCGACCCAGCAAACTTTACACGCGCGTTTCGCCGCAACACAGGTGTGTCGCCGATTGCCTACCAAAGAGCTGTCGGCCAGAAGTAGTTGGATCAGTGACGCCCTGTTTCAGCATTTCGACGGCTGTCGTAGATACCGGAGATTAAGCGATGAAGGCCAAAGCCTCGTCATTGGCTCATGTGAAGTATGCGGATCTGTCAGTGCCTCAGCTCAATTACGCAGATCTTTCGGCGCAGCGAATCGGTTGTCGACACCTCAAGAGCGTCATCCAAGGTTCGCTTGCGATATTGACGCTGACGGTTGCCGCAGTGCTTCCGCGCGCAACGATTGCCGAAGACTCAGCGACTGTGACCGTTATGAACTTTGTGCGAGCTGAAACAGACTACTACAACAGTCGGTCGGTCGCGCAATTCGGCCTCGGTCGAGTCTGGCATCTTCGCGTACCCACTCCCATCGAAGAACAGAATGTCATCAGAATGAATCGAGACACGATTTACTCAATGGCTGTTTTGGACCTGGCAAGTCCCGTAACTGTTTCGTTACCCGAAACTGGCGGAAGGTACCTTTCGATGCAGGTGATCAATCAGGATCACTTCACGATAGCGGTTGAATACGGACCCGGCACCTATCGATACACCCGAGAAGATGCCGGAACACGATACCTGTCCGTCATAGTTCGCATATTCATGAATCCGAATGATGAGACTGATATCGCTGCAGCCAACGACATCCAAGACAAGATTGTGCTAGGTCAGGCTGAAAGCGGCCAGTTCGAAGTTCCCGACTGGGATGAGGATTCGCTTTCGAGCGTTAGGGGACTATTGTTAGCCTTGGGCGCGACTGCATCCGACAGCTTCGATCAAGCATTCGGCTCGCAAACAGAGGTCGATCCGGTCATGCATCTACTGGGAACGGCTGCGGGTTGGGGAGGACTACCGCGTCGTTCCGCAATGTATCCGAGTGTCTTTCCTGAGCAGAGCGACGGGCAAGTGCCACATTCACTTACTGTAGGCAAGGTACCGGTTGACGGATTCTGGTCAATCACTGTCTACAATGCAGCGGGATTCATGGAGCAGAATGCGTTAGGGGCGAATTCGTTCAACAGCATAACTTCACAACCGAATGCCGATGGCTCAACCACGATTCACTTCGGTGCCTGTGAAGATGGACGAGCAAACTGTTTGCCGATCATGAAGGGTTGGAATTACACGGTGAGGCTCTATCAACCCAGCGACGCGGTTCTGAGCGGCGACTGGACGTTTCCGCCTGCCACACCTCTACCGTAGCTCGGGCTTCCCTCCAAAAACACCTACGAGGCGCTGCTACAGCGACCATAGCGGTCCGATAGGCGTACTTTCCGTGCATTTTATTGAGTACAAAGACCAAAGCAGGGCATTAGCCAAGGAGAAATTCATGAACGCAGTTCGATGCCTAGCGGCAGCGCTTCTTCTGTCTACCAATGCGGTCGCGGCCGAGCCGATCGTCGTCAAGCTACAGTCGATCTCCGATGAGGAAGTACTGGCGACGCAAGACAGGTGGTGCGCGGCATTGGTCGATATCAGCGCCACCTATAGAAGTGAAGGTCAAACAGCAGCGGCGGCTCTAGCGGGCCGCATCATCGATGCGGCATATGGCTACCAGTTGGGTACAGTTCTGTTCAAGCCAACACTCACCGTTAACCCCCAGACTTTCCGCACGACTCGGGCCGGAGCTCTTTCATACTTCGTTGGCGGCAATCCGGACTTTCCGAATGACACGGGGTTCGCATTGAATGACTGGGAGAAGTGCGAACACAACACCACGGGAATCTTCATCACCGGCAACAGCGCCAGCACAATGGGTAAAGTCCATTTCACTGACAGTGAAGGCAACGTGACTTCTGTCGACAAGACCTGGACGTTTGTGAAGGATGATGTTGGGGAGCTACGGATAGTGGTTCATCACTCCTCGCTGGAGTACACAACTGAATGATGCTCAATCGGTCGCGCGAGTCGGGTCAAGCCGACGCCATGTGTTACTCCCATGGGCTTCGGATAGGATCGGAGTACCAATAGCGCGTGAACGTGTGATCCAGGGTAAAGAATGGACAAAGTAGTGTAGTCAGCTATATGGCCGCTTCTGGCCGATAGAAGCCGTCCAGGGCTTCCAGAAGTAGCCTAAACGGGTGATTCAGACTATTTCGAAGCGTCTGATAGTCTGGTCCTGACCCAGTTCTGCCGCTCGGATTTGTGTTTGCCGACTAGCGCCGCTTGTCCCTCACCGCCAGCTGGAAGATGAGTATCGTTTCTCGGATATTGTCTGGTGCAATCGGTTTGATTCTTTTCGCAGGATCTCATGCCACGACATGGGCACCAACAACAGTTGAAGACCCGATTGGCACTGGAACATGCGAGGTCCATGAGCCAGCAAGCTACGGTTCTTATATCTACGAGTGGCCATCCAAATACGATGGCGTGTATTGGCCATTCACAGATCGTCACTGGATATGGCAGTGTGCGGAGTCTGGGTACTTGAGTTTTGGTGACGACTTTGGCGATTTGACCGCCGATGAGATTTCTCGAATCCGCGCCCATTTGAATGAACCGTCATCCCGCATGGGCAGTGAGCTTGAACGTCTTGAATCCCTCTACAGGATTAGGGACAAGGATGATCAATTCTGGGCATGGTTTTATAGAGTCAAAGCTGCAATTCTCACCAGCCAAGCGGACGAAGCCCGATATGACGCGTTGCCATTGCTTGAGAAAACGGCGGAGAGTCTCGATCCGGGATTTGAGTTAGTTCAAGTCTACTTCGTGATTGGTGATTACCACAGACGATTCGGAGAAGTTGATACGGCCAAAGAGTATTTTTCAAAAGCCCGTGCTGTCGAGTGGAAGGATGAGGACGGAAACACCCAAGTTGGTAGCGATTACACAAACAAGCTGATTGACGAGCGAAGCGCGCTTATTCCCTAGTCAAAATCGATTAACCTTAGAGCCAAAGGCCCATTCCAGCGGCCGCTTCTGGCCGAAATCAGCCCGTCACAAGCGTCCTGGATCGCCTAATCGCATGATTCCGACCGTCACAGCGCCTCTGGTAGGCTGTTCCTGACCCGATGCGGCCGTTCATAGGTTGATGGTTTTCCAAACTCCCTCGTCCAGATCAGCTGCTAGTAAACGTCCAGCAGCTGTCGTCGTGGCGTGCTCGGTCCTCGGCGTGATGATTCTCTATATGTCCATTGGCGCGCTATCGCCGCTGTTTTCCGGTGAGACTCCAGTCGGCATGTCGCTATCGATCGCTAGCGTGTTCTTGATAGGGCTAACCGCCGTGGTTTTTACTTGGCGAGGTTTTTCGTGGTGCCGCTGGTTAGTAGCGGCATGGTTCTTTGTCCTGCCAGTGCTAGGCGCGACACTTGATTCAATGCAGTCGAATAGTTCCGTCGCTGAACTACTAGTCAAAAGAGTCTTGCTTGATTGGTGGAGTTGGGTGCAGTTGATCGCTATCGTGGGTTTGTTCCTTCCGCCGTCCAGCAAGTGGTTCAAGGCTGTCGCTCGTGCCACCGCGTAGGCTTTGTAAGCACCCGCGCTCCACTTCCACTCCTAGGCGTTTCCTGCGCGTCATAGGGCAACTGGGAATCGATTAATCTCTATCTATCGCCGAGGCTTGTTTCAATCAACAGTGCAGCGCTTACGCATGGACGGAAACTACATCCTCCCAGGGGAATTGGCTGTACTTCTAGCATTCTTGGTCGCTCCGCCTTTGCTAGTTGCAGTGGTGTGCCAAGTTTTGTACTTCAAGCGTCGCGGATTATTTTGATGAAAGTTATTTGCGGGGCTCGGCGTTCTTGATCCTGACCGTCGTCTGTAGTTTTGCTCTCGCTGCCGGACTGCTTCTTTTTGGGCCTGATACCGCTGAGCCTATGCTCGGGGTCCGCGACGTCCGGATAGGCGGTGCTTGGGTGACAGTGTGGCCACCGGCATATCTGTTGATACCTCTGTTGGCTGTCGTTGCCTCATGGCTTGCGACGCGGCGTGGATGACCGCTGCTGGCCGAGAGGAGCCCTCACGGCGTCACCAGAAGTAGCTCGATCGGGTGATTCTGACCGTCTCCGAGGCTCTGATAGGGTGTTCCTGAGCGGTAGCAGCTGGCGCGTAGAGTGAGCAATCGGCATGAGTAGACTAAAGAAGGTGCTACTGGGAATCGAGATACTTGTCGCCTTTGGTCCTGTCGTCTTCCTAATGATCGCCGGCACGGTAAATCTTCCAAATCTGTTGTCTCAAGCGCTCACTGAACAATTCGAAAGAGCACGACCAGCATGGGGCATTCTCGCTTCATTGGCTGGGGGACTCGCCGGGCTGTTTGCATTAGCGAGTGTCTGGTCATGGATCTTTGGTGATCGCGAGGGCGTCTTGGCTCCACGAACGGTGTGGATCTGTATGTGCCTCGGCCTCGCGGCCCTGGTTCCAAACTTGTTCATTGACAACGCATTAGCCCTAGTATTCGGTGTCATACCGATTGTGGTGACAATTCATTTTGTCTACCTGGCAAGAGACTATCTACTGCTCGGCCGAACTAATGGGCATCCGCCCCAGGACGGTTCCAATGGAGACCAGTAGCTGCAATGTACTGGGATTGTTACTGCCGCATTCGGAGCTAACGTTAGGTGTCCGCTTCTGGCCGAAACCTACCCGTCATACACGCCCTGGATCGTCTGATCGGGCGATTTCAGCAGCTGCGGGGCCTCTGGTAGTCTGGTCCTGACCCGAAGGGGCTGTTCGATATTGGTGAGTTTCGAGCAAACAAGAACTGATGAGTCGACAAATTCCAGACGACGCTGAACTCATTAGACTGTTGGATAGCCCAACGGAATCGGAAACGTCGGGCAACTTCATTCGACTTGAACGAGAGTACGGTGATGAGGCGCTTGTGCCGTCATTCGAGAGAATCTTCCCTCGCATTCGCCGTTACGGTGGTCGAATGGCAATTCAGTTTCGCCTTATCTCTTTTTTAAGGGATCGGCCAACTGTAGTGGCTCTCGCGCGCGATGCGCTCGGCGATAAGTCTCGTATCGTTCGACACCATGCGTGCGCTTCACTCGCATACGCGCTTGATAACGATTCAATTCCGGCACTGGAGAAGTTGCTCGCGCATTCTGATTCGGAAACGCGGCAGCACGCGGAGGCGGCGATTGATGCGATCCAATGCGGAAATCACCACTATTTCGCGGACAGAAACCACACAGGCAAATGCTTCTGGAATCCGGTAGGTTTTCCGAGAGGAGCGGCATAGCATCAATGGCGGGTTCTGGCCGGGAGCTGCCTGTTTAGAAGCTCTGGGCTAGCCCAATCGGGCTCATCTGGCCAACCTGAACCAACTGACCGAATGTACGAAAGCTTCAAAATTGAGTTGGCGCACGATCCGGCTGATCCGGCGCTGAACTCAATCGTCGCAAGATCTGACGAATATCTGCGCGCTTTGTATCCTCCTGAGAGCAACCACACCGAGTCGATAGAAACGCTAATGGGCAGCGATTCATCACTGTTCCTAGGCTACCTTCATCATGAACTCGTCGCCTGTGGAGCCATCAAGTTTGTCGAAAGCGACCCCAGCTACGGGGAGATCAAGAGACTATTCGTTGTCGAGAGCTGTCGCGGACGTGGCCTGGCGATGGCCATGATGCGGCATTTGGAGCAATTCGCGACGGAACAAGGATGGCGCCTGATCCGACTGGAAGCGGGTCCATTGCAGCCTAAAGCACTGCGTCTCTATCGAAAGTTGGGATACGTAGATCGCGCTCCATTTGGGAGATACGCAGACGATCCTCTGAGCGTCTTTATGGAGAAGCGGCTATCTGATTAGTTGGCCGGTGTCGGTTGATTGCCGGAGCTAGCCGGCATTTGGCGGGGAGCATAGCCCGCGGAGATCTCGTGTTGCGCAGGATTCCAGAACTCGTCATCTCGGCAATCCTTGTATGGCCGCTTTGCCAGGGCTATGCAAAAGCGGACCCGATACTCGACTCAATTAAAAGCATTGAGCAGGAGCTGAACGCTCGAGTCGGTTTCTACAAACATGATCTCCATACACGCGAGAAAACCGCCTATCAGGCTGACTATAAGTTTGCTCTAAGCAGTACCTTCAAGCTATTTGCCTGTGGCGCGCTCCTGACGCTGGTAGACAAGGGCGAAAGCAGCTTGGCCGAATTAGTAGATATACGTGACTTCCAGATCGAGCCGTACTCACCGGCGATTAACGAGTACGTCAGTACGGAACGGTTTCACGTAACTCTAGGTGAGGCATGCGGAATGATGCTATCGGTCAGCGATAATACAGCGGCAAACATTGTTCTCGCAGAAATCGGTGGGCCGAAGGGTTTCACAGCTTTTATGAGATCTATAGGTGATGGGGTTACACGTCTCGACCGATGGGAAACTGAATTGAATGAGGCCCTGCCCGGAGATCCGAGAGATACAACCACACCACGTGCGATAGGTGAGTCGCTTGAAAGCCTGCTTCTTGGCGATGTGCTAACGGAGTCATCCAGGGCCGATCTTCGACTGTGGCTCTCTCGTAATCGTGTGGCTGATGACTTGTTTAGAGCTGCGCTGCCTTCGTCTTGGTCAATCGAAGACCGTACCGGTGCGGGTGGACACGGTTCTCGCGCAATTGTCGCAATAGTATATCCGCCACAACGCAAACCAATCGTTGCCGCGTTTTTCATGGGAGACACAACCGCGGACTTGGCGCGTCGTAACGGAGCCATCGCGCGACTAGGCGAAGCAATAGTGGAGAGCGTAGCTAGCGATTAGGGGATGGGCTCCGAATCTCGACCGATCCAGGGAGTCAAGGAGAAGGCGGGTCCGGTAGCCGAATGACGAACGGCAACTCCTGGTCGATTGCGGTCCCACGATGCCTCAGGAAGTCCCGCCGAAGTTGGGCTTCCTTTATTGGATCGATCAACTAAACCAGCATTCTGAGAATGCCGAGCGCGCGAATAGCTATACAGGATATTGCCGCAGGTACCCGAATGAGGTGTGTCGACGCGCCGCTTCGCGGGCTAAATCGAATTCCTTAACTCAAAAAAAATGGCCCCGCAGGGATGCGGGGCCAAAGTGCCGTTTTGAAGTACAGGATTTTCGGCGACTTAGAATCGCCGTACGCGCAGTCGCAAATTCCAAGGGTTTTTACACTACGCGTCATTACTATGCTGATCTGATCGTTCACTGACTATCTGCTATTGCCGTCGTTAGCCTCCAGTTAGGCCGAGTCACACTTTTGAGTGATGTAGTCGACTGTCCGCCGTCGACCACCGGAACACCGCGCTAGCCCGCCCTCGATGATCGCCCCTATGCCTTTCGTAAACTTCGGGTGGTTGTCGGCCTCGTCTCGGCGCCGTCTTGGAACGTACAAGTTAGCTAGCGAAAACGCACGTCACCCGACACGCTGGACGATCCAGTCCGTCAATCCGGCCCGAATGGCTCTCTTAGCAAGGCGCTGGCCCGACCACACGTGAACGCCGGATTCTGCGTCGGAGGGCAGATCGCCAGAGGTCGTGTGACAGACCAGAAAGAACCGGTCGTAGTTCGAATTACGCCGAAACCGGGTGACGTAGTCATCGACGACGCGTTGGCTGGCCCGGGATTTGACCTGCACGAATGCCCGCTCACCCGTGGCTGGCTGTTCCAAGGCCAGATCAATGTCCTTCAGGCCATCACCGACGAGGGACGTTCGCCGCCAACCTAGCCGTGCAAATAGCAGGTCGACAAAGGTCTCAAAATCGCGCCAGTGCAAGGCCGGAATCAGCTTGGCGGCCACCTTGACCAGCGCAGCTTCAGCAGCGCGGGTCTCGAGCACCAAGGGCTCGGGTTCGTCGTTGAGCTTACGAATCAGGTAGTCAGACGCTTTCACCTGACAAATCGTCTGACGGTAACCGGCCACTTGCGTCAACGCTGAGCTCAGCGCCGACTGATCCAGCTGCGCGCCGCCGCGCGACGTATTTCGCCAGGGACCGCGTGTCACCCGGGCGCGGTACCCGTGCGCCTCACCGTCACCGCCCAGCCAATCTACATCCTGCTCGGCAAAGGCCCACCACAGACAGCCATCGGCAAACGTGATCCACAGGCAGTCGCTGCCGAGCGTGTAGAACTCGTTCAACTCGCGCGTAAACACGGTAGCGGTCGCAGCCGACTTCCCGAGGCATTCCTGACAGTGGGCCTTCACGGCTGCCCAGTCACCGGTCGACACCAATGAATGCGGCACCTCGCCGTGGCCGAGTTCTAAACGTTGGTGTTGCCGGCAACTGTCAAACCAGTGGTTGCCAGCACCCAGCTTGATGTACCGCACCGCACTGGGCGTAATGCGCTCCATTCGGCCATTCCCTTTGCTGCTTCGTTCGGTGCTAGCAAGCCCTAGCACCCGGGCGAAGTCAAGGGAATGTGACTCATCGTCTGTAGACTCAACGTCTACAGCCCGGTGTGCTTCGCGGGTGGATATTCGCAAGCGACTGGGGCGCAATGTACGCCGCCTGCGCCAGGCCAAGGGCTGGTCACAGGAGGAGTTGGGCTTCCGTGCGGAAATCCATCGCACCTACATCAGTGGTGTCGAACGCGGTGAGCGCAATCCGACCGTCACCGTCGTCGCGGAGCTAGCCCGGGCTCTGAAGGTCCCGCCGAGCAAGCTCCTCGCAGCGCGCTGAAACGCCCGCAATCTAAGGCCGCGGCGACGCGACCTGGCCGCGTTGCGGCAATTTCACGTGTGGTATAGTTCCAGCACTTGGAGATAGTTGTCGCCCCATTCCATGGGAATGCCCGGCGCGACCATCGATGGTTTGAGACGAGCGCGTGACGCGCCACGGCGAATCGAGACAAGTCCACTCTTCCATGGCGATAGCGTGGTTTTCGGTAGTCACCTACTGGAGCCGCGCCGTGATCCTATTCCCGTCCGGCTCCGCGTCACAGGAGCCATCGCATGGAAGCTCTACAGGTCGTGTATCGACCCCCTGAATCGCTCACGCCGTACCCGCAAAACGCGCGCACCCACTCGCCCGGCCAGATCCGGCAACTGATGGCGAGTATTCGCCAGTTCGGCTTTACCAACCCGGTCCTCATCGATGGGGAGCGGACCGTGATTGCCGGGCATGGCCGAGTCTTGGCCGCGCAACAACTCAAGCTGGTGCAGATTCCGACCATTCAATTAGCGGACTTAAGCCCCGCGCAAGTCCGCGCCTACCGGATGGCCGACAACCAGCTGGCCACTCAGGCCGGCTGGGACCGGGAACTGCTCGCTCTGGGGTTCCAAGGCCTGGCCGAACTGGATCTGGATTTCGACCTCGAAATCACCGGGTTCGCGGCACCCGAGATCGATCTGTTGCTGCAGGATGTCCACCTCGGCGACCCGGCACCACCGGATGACACCGTGCCGGCCCTGGATCCGGGGCCGGCCGTCACCCAACCGGGTGATCTCTGGACGGCGGGACCGCACCGGCTGCTGTGCGCGGACGCCCGTGATCCGGCCTCCTACCGCAGACTGCTGGGCGACGATCGCGCGCAACTGGTCTTTACGGATCCGCCCTACAATGTGCCGATTGCCGGTCACGTATCCGGCAACGGGCGCGC
>JANQQA010000253.1 GCA_028285205.1 Bythopirellula sp.
TCCAGGTAGGGTAACGTCGCCACGTTCCACGAAATGAACTTGCGATCGCGGGGATCAGGCGAGAACCGACAGCCGAGGCAGCCGATGGGGAACTCGCCGCGAGTGGTTTCAAACTCCGTGCAAGCGAGCCCAATCTGTCGGAGATGGTTTTGACACTGCGTACGGCGCGCCGCGGCGCGCGATGCCTGCACCGCCGGTAGGATCAGCGCGACGAGCGTGCCGATGATCGCAACGACGACCAACAGCTCGACTAGTGTAAACCCTCTGCGCATGCGGCCGCCCGGCATGGTGACGCACTCACTGCATGAGACTCAACTGTGCGGCTGCCGAACCCTCGCGGCAAGCCACGCCAACGTGTCTAACGACACTTCGTGCTGGTAGGTCTTCTGACTCCCAAGTTTTCCGCGAAACGAGCCTTCTCATCCCTCGCTGGAGGGACAATGGCGTAGTTGAATGTTTCGCGGCACCCACTTGGTCACAGCGGCGGGGCCGTCCCGGAATCGCACCGGAGTTCCCTGTTTGTCGGCTCTTCAGCTACCTCGCTAGAGGCGAACAGAACCGACCACCAACACACAATTCATTAACTCGAGCCGCAACTTACCGCAGCCGGTTGCGGTTGTCAAACAGTTTTCTACTGCGAAATCTAATCTCGATTCCCCGTCACACAAAACATCGCGCCCTGATCGTCCGTTGCCATTGCAAACTGCAGTTCGGCACTCGGCGTCATCACGACAGAACCACCCGCTTTCGTAACGCCGCGCAACGTCGCTTCCAGGTCGTCCACGGCGAAGGTCACTGCCCAGTAGTTCTTCGGCCCCTTGGTCGCCTCGTCGAGGACGAGAATCGACGCTACCGCTTCGCCGCCTTTGGAATAAACGAGATGGCGATAATCGACGGTCGGGTCCCGCTCAATCTGCCAGCCGAACAGTTGCGCGTAGAAGGCAGCTACCAAATCCAGTGAGGGAACATGCAGCTCATTCCAGCACATTCGTCCGCGCCTGGCCCGTGGATCGCGTCCGTTCAGGTTGGGGCCTTCGTACAACGTAAACCCCGCACCTACAGGATCGCGGATTAAGGCGAACCGTCCCTGTGCGTCGAACGGCGTTGGCTCGATTTCACACTTCGCGCCTAACTCGGTCGCCAGTGCCACCGAGCGTTCCAGCGATTCAACGTGCACGTACGACATCCAAAACGAAGGCATGTTGATGCTTTGGAAGAACTCGGGCATCGTGTAAATCGCCGCCGCCGCATCCTCCCCCGCATAGCAAAGGGTGTAATCATCGCGCCGGCTGTCGTCTTGCACTGGATGCGACGACCACCCGAACACACGCGTGTAAAATCGAAACGCCTGCGCGAGATCGAACGTGGAAAGATCGCACCAAGTAAAACTATTCGCAGGCATTCAGTCGGTACCTCCTTGATCAATACTGAAGAGGTGCTCTCGCCGCAGGCCAAGCAAAGCAGAGATTCGATTTGCGCAAGTAGCCGGTGGGAATTCGTTATTCGTCATTGGTAGTTCTTCTTTCCCCTCTCTCGGGGTTTTCGGACATGTCAAAACGCATTGAAAACGGCTTCGCGCCCGAAAAGTCCGCTCCCTTCGCACGCAAGCCTCGCAGCTAGTCCTTTCACCGCAAGACTTTGCTCAACGGCCGTGCCGGCAAGCGACCCGATTATTAGGAAAACCGACCCACAAAGCGCCCGAAAAACAATTGCCTCCGTCGCCGCAAACCATTGTCCACAAAGGCTTTGCGGCCAAACTCCAGTAACCAGGAAAGTCCTAAAAGTGCCGCTCGTCCACTGCGGAGGAACTCGCAGCGCGCTTCCAGCCAAGCCCAGTCTACTCGAACCGGTGGCCCAATTGCATCAAGAAAGTCTGACCGGGTCGGCGGTCTGGGAGAGAGGATCCCGATGTCGCAGTCGAGGCCTATGCGACGGCAGTCCGAACGTGCTCGGCGTTTACGTCCTGTGCGCGTTAGGGGTGAGCGATTAGACGCCTCGGTCTGGTAGACCGAGATAGGTTGTTGTATTGCCAATTCTGACTTTGAAGGATTCAGCTGAGACATCAGGCAAAACTACCAAAAGAAAGTTTGCTGAGGGACTGGTGCAGCAACATGGTGCATGTGTCAGCCGGCTGTCAGCCACATGAATTCCGACAGATTTGGGAAGCGATAGCTCTCTTCGTCGCGCGGACCAAAGATTACAAGCGAGCTTGGAATGGTCAAGACCTCGACCATGCAAGATAGCGTGTCGTTGAAGCGATTCTACTCTGCATCCATTTGCCTCCTGCAATCTGCATGTGACGCCTAACACTGACTACCGGCAAGTCGATGAGATATTTCCTGAAGGCGAACGTACTGCTGGTAGAACAGCGGAGCGGCAAGGACGGTCTCAATATAGCCAAAGACGTACATCAGAACCGCCACCACCTCTCCATGGTTCGTCACGTCACCTCGAGCCGTTGACGCCACAGAATACACTAGCAAGACGATCATCACGATCCAACTTAACGCGAAATTGGCCGTCTCCAGGTCGGAGAGGCGAATATTCCAGCGCATCAGCCTCGCAAGGTGGGCGGAGACATCGTGTAGCGGCGCATGTGAAAGCACCTGTACTTGCTGTTCTGATTCATGGTTGGCTCCCTCGTTCAGCGAATACGTTGCCTTACTTGTTGCTGCATAGAGAGAGACGATGATGCCGGTAGCAACAAGACAACCCACAAATACGTCTGTTTGCAGAAACCAAATCATCACTAGCGCGCCGACGAAGCCGATCGCACAATCGATAATACCTGGGAACGCATCCTCGAAAAACTCAACTAATTCGCGGGCCATAGTCGTCCTGGCAGAGACTACAGATACGTCAGCCTTACGGCTACGTTCCTGCTCGACAATCTGACTTCCCGCAGCGGCGTAGATCTTGGAATAGACCCGCGTGTCGTAGAATCGGCGCAACGACCCCACGACAACGGCCACAACGCCAAGTCCTCCTAACAAGTACAGCCCTCGATGAGCTTGCTGGAGCACCCCATCGATCGCGATTCCCATCACAAGCGGGAACATCAACATCAGCGCAGCTTCCAAGAAGACCAGCAACCACGTGCCGAAAATCTCCCATCGGAAGGAAGTAAAGAGCTGCCGCAGCGAAACGCGGCATTCGTCTTCGGGTCTGCTATCCGTGGGACAGTCTCTAGACATGATTCAAGTCGCGACCTCAGTCACTTCTCGTAGAACTCGAAGCCCGCCAACATCATTTCCTGCCATGTCTGCTCGCCCCACTCGACACGTACCGTCGGGTCAGGATTGAACGGATTGTCTTTGGAGTTGTCGAATGTGGCGGTGCACACAATCCGTGAGCCCCTCGGAATATCGATTGGCTTTGCAAGCGTATAGGTAGTTTGCCATTCGAAGTTGTAATTTGGCACGTTCAGCAACAACGTCGTCTCACCCGATGGCTTTAACAGCTCGTAGGTGAACGCTTTACCTCGGTAGTGCATGTGCGGATTCATCGTCAGCAACACACTGTCTCGTTTGAATTTTGGAGACTTCGCTTGCACTTGATGACGAACAGCTCCCGGCGGAATGGAGAACCAGTAGTTGATTAAAGCGTCGGAATACACCTCGTACGTTGGCGGCTTGCTCGCAAACTTCAGCCCGACCTCCGTGCGGTCGATGGCTTGCTTGCCCGTGGGCGTGTAGTGCATCTCGAAGATAAGTCGCGCCCCTTTGGGAATACGCATGGCGAATCCATCTTCCCGAACAAAGGCGTTGTCTCCGGGCACAAAGGACACCAGATGTGGCAACGCATTAATGGGGGAAGTCCAATCTGCCAGCAGACCGGTGGGGCGTTCGTCGTTTTTCAATTTGAGGTCGATACCCTCGGGAACGATGTAAACGCTCGCGTGATGGACAACGTCAGTCGCTCCCGGATGCACCTCGGCCGCTGTCACCCACATTTCACGCGCGAAAGGCTCACCAGCCCAGATGTACTTGTACGGCACGCCCAGTTCGGGTGTCTCTGCCGGAACGGTAACAGCCTTTTCCATTTTCAGCACGACTTCGGGTGTGCCGATGGTCCAAGAGTCAGTGAACCTGAGTGGCTTCGGCAACTTACTCCTATCGCCTTCCAACGTCCCATCGTCGATCCAGTCGAGCAGCGTTGAGTACTCCTTGTCCGTCAAGCTCCTGTCGTTGGAGAAGTGCTTATGTGGCGCGTCGGCGTGCCAAGGTGGCATGAGATTCTGCGTCACAACCTCGCGAATCGACTCCGACCACGACTCGGCGTCGTCATACGTCATCAGTTTGAAAGGTCCGATTCCATCCTGGCGATGACACTGCTGACAACGTCGCTGCATGATGGGAGCGACATGCTCGGAATACGTCGTCTGTGCACCAGAATCATCCGCTTCATCTGGTGCGGCGAGATTAAGTGGGCATGCCTCGACATCTGTAATCGACGTCTTGACCATTCGCCGCTGCAAGACGGCCTCGATTGCGTCGGCTAGGTACTCGTTGTTGGCCCTCGGCCGAGTCACGCCACGCTCGTATCTGTCGTCAATCACCCCGCGATAACGCAACTTCCCTTGGCTGTCGAGGAGGATTGCCTCTGCAGTTCGCATGACGCCAAGACTGCGAGCAACCTTGCCTTCCGCGTCACACAGTATCGGAAGCTCCAGTTTGAATTCACGCGCATGCTCGGCAATCTCTTCCGCCGTGTTATGTTGGTTGCTGTTAACGGTGACGATTGCGACTTTGCGATCAGCAAACTCCGCGTACAACCTGATCAACGTCGGCAAGTACCGATTGGTAACCGGGCACTCGGTTGAATTGAAGTACAGTACAGTCGCCTCGGCTTGTTTGATCTGCTCCGATAGCTTCCACGGTTTTGCCGATTTCACGTCAGGAAGTGTGAAATCCTCCGCTTTGCGACCCAAGTAACGTTCGCGAGAGAATTCCTGAGCCTCCAAAGATATTGAGCCTATTGCAACCACGGCGAGGACCATCGCACCGGCCAAGGATTTGATGTATTGAATAGTTGCGTTGAAACTTGTCATTCTTTTCTCCTCCGTTTGTTGGCCGGACCTGTTCCGATTCCCTTCAGTAGCGTACGCGCAGCCAACTTGCCGGCGTCGTTGACTGCGATGTCGCCCGCTCGAGTTGCTTGCAGAGCGGCGAAAACACACGCCTCGATCGCCGCAGTGATCCAAGCGTTGGGAATGTCGATGGCAAGCGAGCCCTCAGATTTCGCTTCGTCGATGAGATCCGCGAGCTCGCGATTCTGTCGATCGACTTCTTTGGCGATGGTTGCCTCCTCCCAAACCGCGGTTTGGGTCCAAAGGAAGTGGCACCGATCACCAACAGGCACCAATGCCTCAACGCATGCGCGCAATGCATCTGTCGCCGACTCGGCGTTCTCGACCGCCCGTTGGCAGGCCTCGTCCATCTCCGTAATTGATCGCATCGCGATTTCTTTTAGCAGGTCATCGCGTGATCCGATCAGTCGGTGTAGAGTCACCCGTCGGACGCCGGCCGCCTCCGCGACGTCAGCCAACGATGCTGCCGGTTGAGCGGCGAAGACGCGGATTGCACCGTCGATCAGTGCGTTTCTCGTAGTTTCTAGTTTTTCCGACACGCAATACTCCAAAGCGTCTTGTCCACAGTCGGTTGATTCTAAGAATGTTACACAATTGTATCATTTGAAACATTATTGTCAACAGCTGGCACGCGTTGTAGTCACGTTACGGCTCCACCACTACCGAGGTTGCCGTCGCCCCTCGTTACTAGCCAGGTCATGGGGCGGCTTTGCAATGGCTCGCCCATCCATGGACGAATGTTTGAAATTCCTGGCCGGGACGCCGTTCGGCGTTTACGGCCGAGGCGCTACGAGAATTGCTGCAGATAATCAAGGCAACCGTTCCTAGTCACTTGGCGGAGCTCTTCAAAATTCTGTAAAGGCAAAATCTAACGGAATCAGCGCGTCACCGCATGTCCTTGAATGCCGACGTGTTCTTGGGGAGGTGTAACCCAGCTGGCAGCACGCTTTTTTCGCCGAGGCTGTCACAATTCTGGCCGCCTGCTCGTCATTATCTGAGAACAAACACACATCTCCTTCATAGCGAGGTTCATGATGGAAGACGCAATTATGGGAAAAGACGGGCTTTTCGCGCAGATTGATGCTTTCGAGTCAGCGTACGAGTACGATGCCAGTTACATGAGAGAACTTTACGAGCGTTCGGCTCAGGCGTTCTCGCTGTTTAACGCGGCGCGGACGATGGCTTCTTATTACAAGGATTTGCCCGCAGAAGCTCACTACACGGCTGCAATCACGGTGATGCAGCATGAAGACTGTTCGGGTTGCCTTGATCTGAATTACCAACTGGCTCGCGAAGCTGGGATTTCCGAGGATATAATTTCGGCATTGGCGGACTCGCCCGACCAGCTCCCGCCAATTCTGCAAGATGTTCGATTGCACACACAACTTTGTCTGAGCACGGGAGCACTTGATCCAGCGGTCGTAGCCCGGATTGAGAAACGCTATGGCAAGGCAGCGTTTGCCGAGCTGACAATTTGCATCGTCGGTGTGCGGATGTACCCCGGGATCAAGCGAGCTCTGTTAAAGCTGCAATCTTGCTCGATCGCCAAACCCAAATGAACAATGCTGATTCGAAGATGGACTACTTTGATCGCTATCGAAGTTATCTCATTGGCGTCGCCTATCGGATGCTCGGGTCCGTGCATGATGCGGAAGAGGTCGTGCAGGATACGTTTCTTCGTTACGAGGCATCCGGCAAGCTAAATCTTGAGAACCCGAAAGCATGGTTCACGCGCGTATGTACCCGTATTTGCCTTGACCGTATGAAGCGAATTTCAGCAAAGTTGGAAAAGTACCCGGGCCAGTGGTTGCCGGAGCCCTATGTCGAGTCGGAAGATCGTGCCGCGATTGACGAAACACTGTCGATCGCGCTGCTGCTGGGACTTCGCTCGCTAAGTTCAAAAGAACGGGCGGTGTTTTTGCTTTATGACATTTTCGACTACAACTTTACGGAGGTCGCCGACACACTTGAGTTGAGTGCCGCCTCCTGCCGGCAGTTGGCGGTGAGGGCCCGCCGGAAGATTCGGCAAACGAGAAGCGACCAACGCCCCAACCGTGACGACATAAGTGCGATCACCGCAGCGTTCCTAAGAGCGATTCGGGAAGGCGATGCTGAGACGTTGCAAAGCGTGTTGGCAGAGGACGTAAAGCTGTTTTCAGATGGTGGTGGAAAGGTCAGCGCTGTGCCGTATCCGCTGATGGGTCGCGACAAGGTACAGACGTTCTTGATGCGCATTTACCTTCCGTATCGGCAAGGAAAGGCGTTGCGGACGCGTTCACGTTGGTTCAACGGCGCGCCGGGATTGGTGATCGAGCCTGAAGGCGAGGCTTCAAGTGCTTTCCAATTGGAAATCGATGCTGGCAGGATTAGGTCGATATTTGTGCAGCGGAACCCCGACAAGCTGCGTCGACTGCTTGAGCCCGGCGATGGAACCAGTTGAAGAATTCAATTGACTGACGACGATCCTGCGACGGAAGAAGCCGGCGTGACGAATCTCGGTGATCTCAATCAAACTCGAAAAGGAGAGTAAGATGCCAAAGCCAAGTCGGATAGCTCCGGTCTGTATACCGCCCAGCGAATGGCTCAAGAGCCAAGATCCTCCCCAAGGCTCATTGGAAGGGTATCACTTCGGCACGGAGTGCGTGGTCATTCGATACAGCACCGATATCGTCGGCGAAGGGCCGAACCTCCACGTTCACCCTTACGACGAGATATTCCACATCCTCGAAGGTCGCGCTGAGTTCACCGTCGGCGACCAGAAGTTCGAGGCAGATGCCGGGTCGCTGGTCATCGGTCCAGCAAACGTCCCACACGCTTACAAGAACTTGGGACCGGGACGACTCGATTCGTTCGACGTCCATTTGAATCGAGAATGGATTCAATACGACCTGCCGAGGGACGGCGAAGAGTTGAGTGCTCCTGAGTTATCCTAGATAGATTCCATGGGCCATACCGAAGACTCAGCGCCTAGATACTTGATGCCCTGGTGAGATACGCTGAGGTCTCGCGCAAGAAAAAACCCCGTCACGCGGTGCGTAACGGGGTGTGAATGCTGTAGGTCGTGCTGCCAAGGCTAATCCAAAAAGCCGCTTAGTTCTTGGCTGCGACTGGGTTGCTGCAGCTTGCGGACGGCTTTGGCTTCGATTTGGCGGATACGCTCGCGGGTCACTTTGAAGATGTGGCCCACTTCTTCGAGGGTGTAGCTGTAACCATCGCCCAGGCCGTAGCGGAGCTTGATGATCTCGCGTTCGCGATAGCTCAAGGTCTTCAGGACTTGGGTAATTCGCGAGCGGAGCATTTCTTGGCCAGCGCCAACCGCGGGGCTTTCAGCACCCGAGTCTGGCAGCAGGTCGCCGAAGTGGCTGTCTTCGCTGTTGCCGACAGGACGGTCGAGGCTGATGGGGTAGCGGCTCATCGCGAGCACGCGACGGGCTTCCTCGACCGAGCACTCGGCGGCACGAGCGGTTTCCTCGATGGTCGGTTCTCGGCCCAAACGTTGCAGCAACGCTCGCGACACGTTGCGCACGCGGCTCATGGTCTCGACCATATGCACGGGGATGCGAATGGTGCGGCTTTGGTCGGCCACTGCGCGGGTGATTGCCTGACGAATCCACCAGGTAGCGTACGTGCAGAACTTGAAGCCGCGGCGGTACTCAAACTTGTCTACCGCACGCATCAAGCCGGCGTTACCTTCCTGGATCAGATCGAGGAAGCTAAGGCCACGATTGCGATACTTCTTGGCGATCGACACGACCAATCGCAAGTTGCCCTCGGACAAGCCGCGCTTGGCACGTTGGTACTTGGAGTAAATTTCACGCAAGAACGCGACGCGGTTGCGGAGACTGGTGGGAGTTTCCTGAGTCATACGCAGAATGTTGCGATACTCCACCAACAACGGCTTGCGCTCCGACATCGGTGCGCGATCCTTTTTCATTTGCTTGAGCTGAGCCTGCAGCTCATCCACGCGAGCGCTGAAGTCTTCTAGCGCGGCGATCATCGGTTCGATGCGTTGCGTGCGGAGACCGAGTTCCTCGATCAACATCACGGCACGGCGGCGACGTTGAGCCAGGCGGCCCCACGCGGCGCGGCGTTGCGACATTTTGATCGACTTGCTGGTGGCGGTGCGATAATCTTCTTCGTTACGTTGCAGCAGGGTCTCAAGTGTCTTGAGGTTGTGCGGCAAGCGACCGAGAATTTGCTCTTTCTCGAGGCGATCTGTCACCGACACCTGCACGGTGCGGTCGAAGGGAAGTTCGCCACGATAGACGCGATTGAGCACCTTGTAGGCGGCACGGATGACAAAGTCGCAGGCCAGCAGTCGGCGACGGAATGCGGTGCGAGTGGTTTCGATCCGCCGCGCGAGGTTGATTTCTTCCTGACGCGTGAGCAGTGGGATTTCGCCCATCTGGGTCAGATACATGCGCACCGGATCGTCTGACCACGACTCGACGTCGAGTGATTCCTCGTCGTCCTCAGCATCTTTCGCAGCGTCCAAGTCGATGCTGACCGTGCCAGCGTGCTCTTCAGTGCCGTTGGTGTTATTGATCGACTTCGCGTGGAGATCCTTTTCGACGTCAGCGACGGCGGAATCTTCGTCAAGCTCGTGATCCAATAATGTTTCGTACAAGTCGAATACTCCTCAACTTCTGTAGTGGACTGTTTTCGATAAATGTCTGACAGGCTCCTCAGCGGGCATGGTATCCGTCAGCATTTGTGATGGCCTCGCATAGGCGACCAATAGGAAAGCGGCTAGGTAGTCGACAAAGTCGCCTAGAACACTCGTCGGTAATCTGTTGCGAACTGCTTGCGATTTGCCGGATAGGTGGTCACTACGACCGGTGCGTATTCAGCGGTGCGAAGTCCAATCGCGCTGAACAAACGCTGGTAGAATGAGGCAAATCGGAATAAGTTAACAGTCGCCTTGGAATGGGACGTGCGTGGCAATGATAGCGGGACTGAAATGTTTCTCACAGGAGTAGCCTTCTTTGAGAACAAGGTTCAAAGTGAACGTCTACAGGACAACTAATTTTAACACCAGTACATCAAATGGCTTCGAGCATTTGACATTTGGCAAAAGATTACGTTTGATCCAAGAACAACATCCAAGGTTTGGTACCGAACTCAGCACATGCGAGTTCAACGGCATCGTGCTTGTTGGCGGATACGTTTGTGCTTACGAATACTAATGAATCGCTAAAGTATTCTTTTGCCCGCTCTACACCGAGACAATACGCCCGATGTGGGTTTAAGTTCGCACTCAAACTCGCGAAGGGAGAATACCTTCCTATGTCAAAACAGGGTTACAAATGCGAAAGTCTGCCGCTGGCACCGTTCGCAAGGGTAAGGTCCTGTGTAAGCATTCACGAATCTGCCCCAGAGCCAGCAGTACGCACGCAACGTCTAGTAGGTACAACCGAGCCCTGCTATCAGGGTTAGGCTCCCCGGTGTCAGCCGCGTAGCACAGCACTCAGAGTTAGCGTGTCAGAAAGAATTTGCCGTTAGGCGAGGGCTACTTGGCCGCGACATCCCATCCAAGGGGCTCAACAAATCGTCCGACAATGGGTCGCGTCCGAGGGAAATCGGACCTAGCGAGTCATCTTGTCGAGCGGCCGAGGGGGGAGTGTTCTGTAGTCGGTGAGACTAAGCCAAGTCAAACCACAGGTAATGCGTGCGTCTGACGAATCTGCCAACAGGGGGAGTGTAAGTGTGGACGGGGGAGAACCTAGCTAATTCCAGCCTCTTAATTTTATTCACCGGTGCAGCCTGGTCCATAGAAAAACCGCAGAATTGCCGCTAAGAGGGGGAGATTTCTGGACTCCGAGACGAATTGGCGGCGACTGAGTTGCCCGACGACGATTTATAGAGCTGCATAAGCTCCGTATTCGTAAAGGTTTACGTTGATCGATAAGTTCGCGACGGCAGGCGGCTCATCTGCCAGCGAGGTCGTTCGTTGGTGGAAGAGGTCGCCCAATGGTGTGGATGACAGGCGGCGTTCTGGTGGGAATCCTGGAGATTTCGCCGATGGAGTCACGATGCGGCGCGGCAACGGCAGGAAGCTACTTCAGCAGCTCATCTCGTACTGCCTCGTCGACCGGCGTCCAGTACGAGCTAAGGCGGCTGCCGGTGGCCAAGTGACGCACGGCGAGTGACTCTTTGTCCACGACCGCCAGCAGTCGTCGAGTCCAACCGGTGGCCTGAGCGATGTAGACCGTTTTGGTCTCGGCCAGCTGCCAATCATTCCATCGGTCGAGGCCGCCGTGTTCGCCGAGAATCCAGACGATTCGCGGATCATCTTTTTTGATCTTTTTCAGCGCGCGGCAGGCGGCGCATCTGCCATCCTTGAGCGCTAGCTTGCTCACCGACTGCTGGCAGTTGCTGCAGCTGGCAAACTGATCAAGCAGGCAGTGCTCGCCGGTGACGGGACATGTCTCGGTGAATTCTTCCAACACGTGCTTACCTGTCACGCTGCAAGTGACGAGTTCTTGCCGAAGCACGCGTCGGCCACTTTCTTCGCAGGCGGCGATCTCGTCGGCGACGTCGATGCGACCATCTTCGGTGGCCGACAGATGAAAGCCGCTCGCCCCGGTGACGGGCGATCTGTAGGGCTGCGATTGCACAAGTTTGGCCCAGCCAGAAAAAGCCTGAGAGACCGTCGTATCGCCGATCGTGAAGTCCAGCTGGCCACTGGCATGCTTGACCCAGACGACCGCAACGACCAATGGCTCGATGGTCGTAGCGTTGGGGTCGCGTGAGGCCACCGTTTGCGCGGCTACACGGCGCCCGGCGGTGATGAGCGATTGCAATGCGGTGTCTTCGATTCTTGGTGGCAGCTTCAAAACCGGCTCGATGTCCAAGAGCCCAAGATTCCGCGCCAACTCATCGGACACTGCCGACCCATCATGAGCGACGAACACATGTCTCACTTCCTGTTGATCATTCTCGGCGTCTGCAAAGCTAAGCCGCAGGAACGGAAAGTCGGTCAGCTGACAGCCGCCCAAATGGACGAGTCCGTCGTCGACTTGGTATGCAGCAAATAAGTTCTGGGCGATATCGTTGACGGCCGATGGTTGATTTAGCGGCCTGATCGAAATTGGCAGGTCCGCTGCGTTGAGTTGGCCGACCAACCACTGGCAGAGGCGACCCTCGAAGTTGGTCGGTTCGAAATCGCTGTCGGCTGACTCGTCGGTCAGCGGGATTCTGATCTCAGCCTGGCCGTCGAACGTAGTCCGCTCCGCCTCGGGAATCGTCAGAAGCTGGCAGTTGCGTTGCTCCTCACTTTCCAGATCCAACTGAGCCACCGCCCAGCGCACAAAACTCGTTGCCGATTCGCGATGATTCGACTCGGGGAGGATAAGTGCGGAAGTAGTTGTCGACGTGATGCTCAACGCCTGATCGCCAACGGGTTAGAGGGGATTGGTCGCCGGCCGACGGGCTGATCTTAACATTTTCGCCCGAATCGGCAGCCGTGCGAAGACCTATCTTAATTCGAAATCTAGTCACGCTTCTTGAGAATATAGACCACATCTTCGGTCTGCGCGTCGATTTCGACGGGTTTCTCGACGTCGTAACCGAAATCATAGACAGCAGTTACCTCAAATTCGTCAATCCCGGTCAGCAGCGCTGCCATTTGGCGGTAGGTGTAGGTGCGGAAGTCAATTTTGTCTTCGATGCGAAACTGACGCGACGGTGTGTAGACGTCGAAACTGACTCCGACGGTCTCGCACCGCTTGCGTAGGTTGCAATCAATTACCCACATCCGCGAGAGCACCGAGAGATTGCCGCGTCTGGCTGCCCAACTCTCCTCTTGGATCGGCTCGACTGCCGTGGGCGTCAGATGGAGCCCCAAAACATAGAGTCCGCCGGGACGCAACGAATCGGCAACGCACTGCAGGTGGTCGCGCGCCTGCTGCTGTGTGCGGAGGTGGCGAAAGCTGTTGATCGTGTTGAACGCAGCATCGACGGGCTGTTCCGTGACGTACTTGGTCATGTCGCCCACGACGGCTGTGCGCGGATGACCACCGCGCGCGAGTCGATCGTTGCAGTAGTCGATCGCCTTGGCATTGAGATCAACCCCCGAGACTTCATAGCCCACGTCGGCAAACTTGATCAACAGCCGTCCCGTGCCACAAGCGGGCTCGAACAATCGCTCGACCACCCCGTCGGCGTGCTTCTCGAAGCAGTCCTCAAGAAAATCGAACTCCGCCTTCCAATCGGAGCCGTAGACCAGATCGTAGTATTTAGGGTAGTCGTAGAGGTTAGCTTGGAGGGTTTCTTGCATCGCAGTAATTCGTGACTAGGCCAGTAGTGTCGCCTTGATCTGAAGCGCGCATTTGCGCGTCAGCCGTCCATCTACAAGGCGCTGATTGTGGAAATTCCCGACTTGGATCTTTTACTTGCTCTCGCGCTGATCAGTTTTGCGATCCGTCCCCGGCATACGGATTCAACGAGATTTTCTTCTTGATCTCTTCCTTCAGCTGCTCGAGTACCGATTCCTTGTCGGTGTTTTCCAGGATCTGAGTGATGACTTGTTTCGCCGACGCGTTGCCCCAGCTCGCGCCATGTTGGAAGTAGTAGCGGGCCGCTTGGCCCACGATGTAGGAACCATAGCCGGCCGCGGCGCCCTGGGGGATCATGGTCGCGGCACTGCCGATGCCGACGGTGAGTGCTTTGAAAACCGAAGAGGCGTAGCTAACCACTGCTTCGCTGAGCATCACCCAACCGGCGGCCTTGAGAATCGAAGTCACCAGCGCGCGGGCGTTGGAAGTCGTGATGTCGATGCCGTAGATTCGTCCCAAGGTGACCACCATCGTCGCGTCCACAACGGTACCGCCCAACACGTCGGCTGCTGGAACCGGATTTAGCGCGACCGCGAGGGATTTGGTGACCGCGAAGCTCCAGATGGTTTTCGCGGCACGGTCCTCGCGCAGGCGGACGCGCAGTGCCGCCATGCGATCGCTCTTGTCTGCGGCGAACATCGCGGCGTTGAGTGCAATTAGCGCCTTGCCTTCGGCTTCGAGTACTTCCAGGATGCGAATGCGTAGATCTTCAACTTGCGGCGCAGGTTTACGCCATTCGCTCCGGGTGCTGCCATCGGCCGATTCGATGATGTACTCTTTCTCGCGTGGATCGGCCTGCGTGGTGACGATGTTCGCCGCTTCAATCAGTCCGGCTAGCCGAGGGCCTTTGAACAACGTCAGCAACTGCTCCAACTCTTCACGACGATAGAGATCGGTCTTGTTGAGCACCAACACGATTGGCTTGTGCGCATCGGCTAAGTCTACCAGGGCGGAGTGCTCGGTCTCGTTCAGATCCGAGTCAGTGACAAACAGCACGAGGTCGGCTTTCGAAGCCGCGACGCGCGCCATCTCGCCGCGCTGCTCGCCTGAGACCTCATTGAGTCCGGGAGTGTCGATCAGCACAACTTCGGTCTTCGCGAATCCGGGCACGCGATACCCCGTACCTTCCCACGGCACGTGCCATAGGTCCTTGGTCCAACCGCCTTGCACGTTGACTTGCGTCAGATCTTCACCGACCAAGGCATTGACCAGGGCCGATTTGCCGGTGCTGATTTCGCCGAACACGACAATCTCGACGCGACCCGATTCGAGCTTCTCGGCCATGCGGCTGAGTTCGTCAAGATCGTTTTGCAACTCTTGCCGCTCCGCTTCGCCGCAGTCTTCAAACCGCTCGATCGCTGCACGCACCGCGTCGATCGCGGCCAGGTAATCGTCGTCGAGTTCCTCGGACTTCTCGTTGCCGTTTTCGTCGTTCATCGGTCCTCCTCGTCAGTGACGGCGTCCTTCAATTCACGACGGCCGAGTTGGACCAGCTTGCGAAGCGATTCAGGCTGGGTAAGTTCTTGCCATTGCTGGCGAGCGAGTTCAGCGAATCCACTGCTTGGAGTTTTCATTTCATCCTGGAAGTACTTCTGAAATACGTTACCAATCCAGCGCGTTACCAGTGCTTGCACAACGCCTTGCACCAAGCCGCCAGCGAGCGTGCCGATGCCGGGGACCGTTTTGAGCATAGCGCCGACGCCGCTGGCCAGCGCGGGTGTGGCTGCGGTGACGCCGATCATGGCGATCAGGTTCTTACCTAGTTGCTCAAGCAGCTTCACAACGGTGTTGGCGTCGATCGATTGTTTGTACACCCTTGCCAGTTCCAGCACCATCTTGACGGTGATCGCACTGCCGCCGGCAATGTCGAGCAGTGGAAACGGGTTGATGCCCGCCGCTCCGCCCGCTGCCCACATGTGTTTGCTAATGATCTCGTCGGCCCGCTGGTCTAATACCGCCCGGACGCGTGCTTTGGCTTCGTCCACCAATCCGCGAGATTGCAGGAGTAGATTCGCCAACAGCAGGTCGCGGCCATCGTGCTCGACAACCTGCATCAGCCGATCGGCCAACGCTCGGACACTTGGTGGCTGCTCGTACTCCTCGTCGATTTCGCTCCCGTCTGCGGCGATGCGCACACGCGATCGTGTGACCGCGCTCGCACGCACCGCGACGACGTCGGCTTTGGTTATGGCGGGGAGTTGCGCGGCGATTTGATCGATCAGTTGCTGTTGATCTTCGTCGTTGTACCAATCCTCTTTGTTCAGACAGACGACCAGCCGTTTTTCCATCTCGGTCAGCCTCTCAACGAGGTCGACTTCGTAGGACTTCAGGGGACCATCGACGACCAGCAGTACCACGTCGGCGTTTTTGGCCGCGCTCGCCGCTTCCGCGGCGCGGGCCTCGCCACGAACCTCGGCTAATCCCGGCGTGTCGACCAGCACCACTTCGTCGTTTCCAGGCCAAGGGATCTCGCTACGCGCTGTCGTCGTTCCGCCGACCACGTCGGAGGCGAACACCTGTCGGCCGGCGAGTGCGTTGAGCAGGGTCGACTTGCCGCTGGAGATCGTGCCGAAGGCGACGATCTCCAGACGCGAGCTTTCTTGTTTGGCTTCCAGGTCCGTGAGCGCTTGATCGATTTCGGTCCGCAACTCGGGCGCGACGCTCTGGTCGCCTGCGAACTCGCGGCTAGTGCCCAGGTTATCGCGCAGCTCGGCTTGCCGTTGTTTCGCCG
>JANQQA010000254.1 GCA_028285205.1 Bythopirellula sp.
CAAGAGCCGATTGACTATCAGACCTGGGGCGCGGACATCGACGAAGGTGCACATAAGCAAATGCACGACGCTTGCCGTGTGCCAAGTGCCGTCGGCGCCGCACTGATGCCTGACGCGCACGTTGGCTACGGACTGCCGATCGGTGGCGTGCTCGCCTGTGAGGGTGCGGTCATTCCGTACGCTGTGGGCGTAGACATCGCCTGCCGCATGAAGCTGTCGGTGCTCGACATGCCGGTGGAATCGCTGGAACACAAGCGCGAGCAGTTTCGCACAGCGCTCAACAAAGGTACCCGCTTTGGCGTGGGTTGTGAGCACAAGCCGGCGCAGGACCATGCGGTGATGGACGCCGATTGGGACGTCACGCGCATCACGCGTGAGAAGAAGGACAAGGCGTGGAAGCAGCTCGGTACTTCCGGCTCCGGTAACCACTTCGTGGAGTTCGGCACGCTCACGCTTGAAGAGCGCGCCGACGACTTGGATCTCGACGCGGGGACCTACGTCGCACTGCTCAGCCACAGCGGCAGTCGCGGCGCCGGCGCAGCAGTCTGCAGCACCTACAGCCAGATTGCGCAGCGCCAGTTGCCGCGCAGCTGCGAAAAGCTCGGACGCCTGGCGTGGCTGGAACTCGACAGCGAAGCGGGCCAGGAGTACTGGGCGGCGATGAACCTGATGGGCGACTACGCGGCTGCTAACCACGCGGTCATCCATCGACTGGTATCGAAGCTGCTAGGTGCGCAGATCCTCGGCGGGGTTGAGAATCATCACAACTTCGCTTGGATCGAAAAGCACCGAGGTCGCGACGTCGTCGTGCATCGCAAGGGTGCAACGCCAGCGGGGCAGGGCGTACTGGGCGTGATTCCCGGCTCGATGGCCGATCCGGGGTTCGTCGTCCGCGGCTTGGGCAACCCGCTGAGCCTCGCCTCCGCGTCGCACGGCGCGGGTCGGTGCATGTCGCGCAAGCAGGCGAAGGACAAGTTCCGCTTTGGTCATGTCCGCAAGGAGTTGGCGGAACGTGGCATCGAGGTGCTGTCTGCGGGTTCCGACGAGGTGCCGGGTGTCTACAAAGACATTCGTCAAGTGATGGCGGCCCAGCAAGACCTGGTGGAAGTCGTCGCGCGGTTCGATCCCAGGATCGTCCGCATGTGCGACGACGGAAGTCGGGCAGAGGATTGATGGATTGAACGACACCACGGAGGCACGGAGAACACGCAGCAATTCGGGCCAGCAAGCAAACCCGAATGGAGCGACTTTTGTTCGACCTCCGTGACCTCTGTGTCTCCGTGGCTTCTAATGCGAGTGGGCAACGCTCGCACCGATATCATTGCGGTTGAATCCCCAACTGCGATTCCAAAATCTCAAAGAGTTGTTCGGAAGTCTCCGGCACGCCGCGCAGCTTACCGGTGGGCAGGAACACAATGGGCAGTCCCGATTTGGTGCGAAGATATTCTTCGACTTGGCTAGAAATGCGGCGCGCAGTATCTGCCTTCAAGTCTTTGTCGAGCAAGATTTGATTGCCGGCGAGTTTGCGAGCCCGAGCTTTGGCTTTGATCACACTAGGAGGCTTTTCGCCCTCCAGCAACCAGTAATGAAATTCCGAGTAGCTTTCGGGCGCCAATTTCCAGACCCCGATCGCAAACTGAGCATATTCGCAGGCGTGCTTTCTGATTTGATTGTCTTTTTTGGCGTTTCGATTGCATTTTTTGCTGAGAGGAACATTATAGACCACCACACCCAGCTGATCCCCGTACCGCTTCACCGCGGCCTGCAAGTGCGGATGCAATTCACGACAGTGCTTGCAGGTATAATCCATCATCTCAACGATAATGTGCGGTGCTTCTGGGTTACCAAGCACCGGCATATCACGAGGATCAATCGAACTGGCGAATGTGCGCGGAATGAGACTTGGAGGTCCTGCGCCGAACACCGAGCCGATTGTGGCGGGTGCACTAGTCGAGCGTGTCGACGAAGTGGGCGTACCGTCGGATTCCAGCCAATCGAGATCGTCGTCGGGTTGTTCGGCAGATGCCGCCAATTCCTCGGCAACTGGTTGCTCCGATTGCTGAATTTCGGCGTCGGCCTGCTTGGTCTCTGCTGCTGGCCGAGGCGTCTCTGGTGCCGGCTCCGCGGCCTGTGCTGCGGGCTGTACGGGCGTTGCATCCGGCTGCTCTTGCTTTGCAACTTCGATCGGCTCGAACTCGATCTTTTCCAACGTCAACGTGTTATCGTCAGGTTCGACCAACAGCTGGCCACCCATGAGTCCGACCAACCCCACCGCGGCGATCGAGAGGGCGATCAACAGACTTGCCACGCTCACCGGTTCGGCAGCCTCGTCGATTTCTTGCTCAGCCTCCACGGTCGCGACGCCCAACAGCGACCGCGCTTGGTCGACCTCCGAGCCTCCGCTGCGATCGAGAAACAAGAGCAGCGATAACACGCCAATACACAATCCGCACGCATGCACCGTCATGCAGTAAGGACAGAAACTCTCCAGCTGCAGCGCCTGAACGCCGATGAACCAGACCGCCGCGCCGGCGGCAAGCATCGCGATGCCGAGCAGACTCGTTACGGCGATTCCTCGCGAGTTCATTGCGGCTGGCCACACCAATCCAAGAATCGCGACGTAGGTAATCCCGCCCAGCAAACTAACCGGCAGCCCCAACCACTTCGACCAGCGGCTGGCAAGCACATCGTCGCAGTCGAGCATCGAATCGGCCGTGCAGCCCAATGCTTCTCCCGATTCCCAAGTCATCCACGTCAAGTAACCCGACACGCCCAACGCGACGACGGCGAGCAGTGCGATGAAAGTGACAAAAAGGGTTCGTCGGCCAAACATTGTTGTTGGAAGGGCTGCCGTGATGCGTAGAATTGTGCGAGTACCGAAGACTTACTAGTTTAGCATAACTCGCTCGCATCGCATTCCCAAACAACGTCACGACCCGGAGTACCAGTTTGCAGGACGAGGCCGAATACACTTGCGGAAGCTGCGGAGAACCGATTGTTATTCCGATCGATTGCTCGGACGGAACTCGACAAGAATATGTGGAAGACTGCCCTGTGTGCTGCTGTCCCAATGTCATTCACTTGGAATTTGATGAGTTTGGTAGTGCGCGGGCCTGGGCTGAATTAGAATAGAGGCCTCTTTACTGACTCACTCTGGTGGACACTCCTCATGAAGCAACCGCTGACAGTTCCCCCTGGGACAAAGATTGACCTTTCTGACTTTGATCCACGCTACGTCCACGGTGATTCGTCGAAAAACTCCTCGGAAGCAGAAATCGCCAAGCTCACCGAAGCCAGCCGCTACCTGGCCTATCGGCTTTACGCGGAGAATAGGCGTGCTGTGCTGTTGGTGCTGCAAGGAATGGATACCGCGGGTAAGGATGGCACGATTCGCACGGTGATGACTGGCATCAATCCACAAAGCTGCCAGATCGTCCCATTCAAACAACCGAGCAGTGAAGAGCGCGATCACGATTTCCTGTGGCGCATCCACAAGGCAATGCCGCGACGGGGAAACATCGGCATCTTCAATCGTTCGCACTACGAAGACGTACTCGTCGTACGCGTGCATAACCTGGTCCCCAAGTCCGAGTGGGAAACTCGCTACGAACGCATTAACGAGTTTGAAAACCTGTTGATCGAAGGCCACGTGACGATCATCAAGTGCTTCCTCCACATCAGCAAAGAGGAGCAGCGTGAACGACTGCAAGCGCGGCTCGACCGTCCGCATAAACGCTGGAAGTTCAGCAAGGCCGATCTCTCCGAACGCGAACTGTGGGACGACTATCAAAAAGCCTACGAAGTGGCGCTCACGCGCTGCAACACCGAACACGCCCCCTGGCACATCATTCCCTCCGATCGCAAATGGAACCGCAACCTAACGGTTAGCAAGATCCTGCACGACACGCTGAAGAAGCTCGATCCCCAATTCCCGGCTTGCGAAGCAGGGCTCGACGACATCGTCGTTGAATGAGTGGCACTCAGTTCTGCGTCGGATCGCCTGGTTGATCCAGGTTGAGGTGGCGTCGCAAGTAGGTCGCGCGCTCGATGTCACGGTCGGACTTGTCGAGTTCGATGCCGGAGAGCTTTTGCAGATGCGCGGGCTGCGTGTGTATGAAGAGCTTGTTGATCGTCGGAATCTCGAGATCGCTGATCAGGCCAAGGTTGATGCCCATCCGTACGCTGGACAGCAGATGCATGGTCTCTTCGGAGCTGATCGTCTGTGCTGTGCGAAGAATCCCATACGCCCGACTCACACGATCGTGTAGCGTTTCGTGACTCTCGCGTACGAGGAACTCACGCGCCTGGCGTTCGTAATCGATCAGCACAGGCACCACATCGGCTATCTTCTTCGTCAGCTCCTCCTCGGTCATGCCGAGGGTGATCTGATTGCTGATCTGGTAAAAATCACCCATCGCCTGCGAACCTTCGCCGTACAAGCCACGGACCGCCAAGTTAATTTTCTGCAGGCTTTTGAACACTTTTTCGATCTGACGTGTGATAACCAAAGCGGGCAGGTGCAACATCACACTTACGCGAACACCCGTCCCGACATTCGTCGGGCAAGCCGTCAAGTAGCCGAGCTTGTCGTGAAAAGCGTAGGTCGCTTGTTCTTCAATCAGATCATCCAATTCGTCGATCTGCCGCCAGGTCGAACCCAGGTCCAGCCCGCTGTGCATGACTTGGAAGCGAAGGTGATCCTCTTCGTTGATCATCACGCTGAAGCGTTCCGCTGGATCGATCACCACCGCCCGCGCGCCTTCGCTCTCGGCAAGTTCGCGGCTGACCAGTTGCCGTTCCACCAGGAATTGCCGATCGACGGGCTCCAGCTCGCTCACGTTCAGGTAAAGCGTTTGCTTTGGAAACCTGCCGGACTCCTGCAACGACGTGATGTGGCTATGCAGCGTCTGCTCGATCTCCGCCCGATCTGCCTCGGTCGTGCGCGAGATGAACGGAAAATCCGCCAGATTGCGTGCTAGTCGAATACGGCTGCTGATCACAATGTCTGACTCGGGGCCGGTGCCCTTGAGCCATTCACCGCTAGAACTAGCTAAGTCGTCAAGATGCATAGTGAGTTACGACTGATCCTTCGCCTGCGATTGGCTTTCGATCTCGCGAATTTCGTCACGTAACTGTGAGGCCTTTTCGTAGTCTTCCGCCGTTACGGCTTCTTTCATCTCTCGACGCAGACGAATCAACTGCGTTTGTTGATCCGCACCTTGCGAGCAACGCTTGGGCACCTTGCCAATGTGATTACTCTGATCGTGGATATTCAGCAGCAACGGCTCCAATTCTTCGGAGAAGAACACATAATCGTGTGGGCAACCCAGCCGACCCTGCTTGCGGAACTCAAGGAATGTGATCGAACAGACGGGACACGAACGCTGGTCAAGCCGAGCGAGTTGGTCTGCCGTTTCTCCAACCGCCAAATGCTGGGCCAACAGTCCCGCCATCGCGGGCATGACTTCGGCGGCCTCCTCTTCTTCGCTCGGACTGAGGAACGTTTGGGCGCACTGTTCGCAAAGGTGAAGCTCGTTCACGCCATCGACCAAATCGGTGATGTGGTAAGTTGCCTCTCGTTCACATTTCTGACATTGCATGACCTGAGTCTCCCGAGCGCGGATCGGAGAATGAAGGCGTTTTCTACGGGGATTCTAGCTGGGCACTGGGCAGTGTCAAGGCAAACCGACGCATGGCTGAACGTTCGTAACTGCTTCGCTGACAAGACGTTTCCGCATGGCACCGAACCAACAAGCGGCGTTGTCCGTCTGCATTCTGAATGCTAAGCTGACCGGCTCCACCATTGCTCGACGATCGATTCATTTATGTCCACTGTCCCCACCCTAGAGCAGTTTTCCGAGCTGGCAGCCGACAGTGAACAACCGGTCGACTTTGTGCCCGTTTATCGACGACTGGTAAGCGACTCGCTCACTCCGGTTTCCGCATTTCAGAAGCTTGCCAACGCACCGGACACCCAGTCCGACGCCGCTTGCCTGTTCGAAAGCGTCATCGGCGGAGAAAAAGTCGGGCGTTACAGCTTTCTCACAAGCGAGCCTTTCCTTCACATCAAAGCAGCTGGCACCAGCGTCACCGTGTCGCGTCTTAACGCAGACGGCTCGTGGGACTCGGAAACCACCGAATGTCCTAACCCACTGGAAACGCTGCGCGCGCAAGTAGGCGCTATGAACGTCTGCCACTTACCCGAGCTGCCGCCGTTCATTGGTGGAGCCGTGGGCTACGCAGGATACGACACGGTTCGCTATGTCGAGCACTTGCCCAATGCGCCCAACGACGACCGAAAACTACCTGACCTGTGGTTCGGAATGTACAACCACATGATCGTTTTCGACCACGTGCAAAAGACGATCATCGTGCTCGCCCTCGCCGATGTTCGTGGCAAGAGCAAGGCCGCCGTAGAGCAAGCCTACGACGACGCTGCGAAGCAAGTCGACCAGATGGTCGAGCGACTCGCCGCTCCGTCCAACGCCCTGCCACTCGCCGACATTCATGTCGATCGCGACGTCACGCTCAACTACCAGTCAAACATGACGCAGGACGACTTCGAAGACGCGGTCGACAAGTGCGTCGAGTACATACGCGCCGGCGACATCTTTCAGGTCGTCATCAGCCAGCGACTGCAAACTTCGCTGAAGGTTCCGCCGTTTGAACTCTATCGCACGCTACGCGTGGTGAATCCCAGTCCGTTTATGTTCTACCTGCGGACGCCCGATGTCACGCTCGTAGGTAGCTCACCCGAGATCATGGTCCGTGTGGTCGACCGCCGCGTCACCGTCCGTCCGCTTGCGGGCACGCGTCCGCGGGGCAAAACCGAGGAAGAAGACCAACGCCTCGCCGAGGAACTGCTCGCCGACCCCAAGGAACGCGCCGAGCACGTCATGTTGGTCGACCTGGGGCGCAACGACGTTGGACGCGTCGCCCAGTATCAAACCGTCGAGATCTCCGACGTGATGGTCATCGAACGCTATAGCCACGTCATGCACATCACCTCGAACGTCAACGGCCAACTCCGCGACGACTGCGATTCCTTCGACGCGCTTGCCGCTTGTCTCCCGGCGGGAACCGTCTCGGGCGCTCCCAAGGTACGCGCGATGGAGATCATCGACGAGGTGGAACCCAACCGTCGTGGCCCCTACGCTGGTGCTGTCGGCTACATCGACTTCGCCGGCAACATGGACACTTGCATTGCGCTGCGCACCGTCGTCATCCAGGACGACATTGCTTACGTTCAAGCAGGCGCGGGAATCGTTGCCGACTCGGTCCCTGCGACCGAGTATCAGGAAACCCTCAACAAAGCCCGCGGCCTGCTCACCGCGATAGAAATCACCAAGCAGCGGCTGTCTTGACACGTGCTTGCTCGCTACAAAATCTACCGAGGCAAACCACCTGCGGGAGTAACACTGCCTGACGGCATTCGCCAGGACACCCGCAAGCACACCCGACATTGCCTTCGTCCCTCCAAGGAAATCGTTGCCGTCTATCTCGACGACCCTTCCGAGCAAGCGTGGCAAAGATTTGCAGCCGCCTACCTGCAGACAGTGACGCAACGATGGCATGAAGACCCCAGTTCGTTCGACGCGTTGGCAGAACTGGCCACCAACAACAACGTCTACCTCGGCTGCTCGTGCCCGACAGCGAAGAACCCCGATGTCATGCATTGCCATACGGTGTTGGCACTGCAGTTCATGGACGAACACTACCCGATGATCAACGTCGTGTTTCCGTCGGACTGATGACAACCAGCTTCGTAATCATCTGATGATTTTGCTCCTTTTTGCGCTACTGCACTGTTTTCGAAAGGCGATTTTTTACCGCAAAAGTTGTCACTTTTGCACACCCCAACTCCAACAAACGCCACTAAACGCAGTGTTCCTAGCGATCGCATCGTGCAATAGTTGGTGACTTTTGCCTCTTCTTGTTCATCGACACGAGCACGCAGTCAGGTTTATTGCATTTGTACATATCGGACAGCTACGCGTTGAGCCAGTGCGCGACCACGCCACCTACTCGCTCCTTGAGGATTCAGCCCCCGACTTGTGACCGCAGTTGGAGACGAACAATAAGATCTGATTATCGACAGTAGTCTGTGCGACTCCAGCGCTATTATTGGCCACCCCAACTGATTGGCGACGAGGCCAGTGCCCCATATCCTCTGCGCTGCAAGTGACTCATCACCGAGACACAGGGCCGTATTTGGTATGAAAGTGCCAAATAGATTGTCTAGAGTACGAAAGGGATATTGATTCGATCCGAAATTCGCTGTCGCTACCAGCCGACCTACCGATCGTCGAAAGCCATCACAACCCAAATAACATCTTCATTGAATCATCCTTCACGTAATCTGCCGGCGTCTTGCCACTCTTGTTGCTCGCCTTTGGATCTGCTCCGGCATCCAACAGGAGCTTGGCGATCTCAAGGGCGACGTCGCCTTTGCCGGCCGTCGCCGGCGCGCCGGTGTTGGTCACGGCGCGGTGCAGCGGTGTGGCCTTGGAACGACGATCTTTCGCATTCACGTCGGCGCCGAGTTCAATTAGCAACTTCACGGCTGCCAAATTTCGGAAACGCACGGCCCGATGCAGCGGCGTAACACCGTTCTTATCCGTCTCGTGAACCGACACCCCAGCCTTCACTAGGTAGCGAATCACCGCTTGCTGAGATCTCGCGTCCGCGTCGTGAGCCGAACAAGCCGCGAGCAGGCATCCCGTCAGGTTGTGTCCCGCTTTGCCCAACTTTCGGAGCTCGGTCAACCGCAACTCGAACGCAGCTTGCCGGGCTTCATTCATCAATTTGCCAATTTGCCAGCCAGTGTTTCCGCCCGCAATTGGGCGATCATCTCGCGGGTGGCGGCTTCGACCGCTTCTTCCCAGCGGGCTTCGCCGAACCGATCTTTGTACTCTTCGCGACGGTGGGCGAAGATAATCGCCCGCGAGCTGTTGACAATCGCTCCCAAACCGCGTGCGTCGAACGCCGATGCGACGTCTTGGGCGGTTCCACCCTGGCTGCCGAAGCCGGGCACGAGGAACCACGTCTGAGGCATGGCGGTGCGCAGCTCGGCAAGTTGCTCGGGATAAGTTGCGCCGACGACGGCTCCTACGATACCGTAGCCGCGTTCGCCGCAGGTGAGCTGCGATTGCTCTTCGACATACGAAGCGACGCGTCGATAGACGGTCCCTTCCGACAGCTGTTGATCCTGCAGCATGTGGCTCCCTGGGTTGGAAGTCTTCACCAGCACGAACAGGCCCGCCCCGCGCTCGCTGGCCACATTGATGAACGGTTGCAAGCTGTCGGCACCCAAGTAGGGGCTGACCGTCAAACCGTCGGCTTCCCACGCACTTTGTCCGTCGCGACCGAGCAGCCCGTGGGCGTACGCCTCGGCGGTCGAGCCAATGTCGTTTCGTTTGCCATCGAGAATCACAAGCAAGCCCTGCTCGCGCGCGTAGGCGATCACGTTGGCCAGCGCGGTCATGCCTGCGGGGCCCAGCTCTTCAAAAAACGCCGCCTGTGGTTTGACCGCGGGCACCAGCGGCGCAACGACGTCGATCACCGCGCGGCAGAACTTTTCGTAAGCCGTCGCCCGCACTGACCAGCCATCGATGTCGCCGACCGTCAGGCACTCGGGCAACAATTCCCATCGAGGATCGAGCCCCACCAAAGTCGGCGTGCCCGCCTCCTCGACCGCCGCCGCCAAGTCATCGCCAAAGTGTTTCACTTCACTCTCCATTTGAGTTCGTCAGTTCTGCTCAATGCCTCGAAATGATTTTCATCGAGCAAAACTACCGCCTGTCATTTTCGAATCAAACCGATTTACGCTGGAAAAGCAGGGATTTCCAATAGTTTGGCGATTCCGCGCCGCCTGAGTTTTGCCAGCAAAACTCCGCCACGGACTTCGCTCAGCAACGTTTAGCAACTTCAAACGATCGCGATCGCCCGCAGCCCTGTTTTTACCAGTTTCGGTGGCCAATTTCAGCTGTGTTTTTTGAGCCGCATTGCTCGAATCGCGATGGGGATGGGTCTCCGGCACCAAGATTCGCAAAGTATATTTGAGGAGACCTTACCCGAACGCGCGATAACAGAAACGCTACAAGCTGCTTGTCGCGGATTCTCGTTGTGTTGACCGAGCTAACGAATCTGGGCGACTTCAATCATATGATCATCACGGCAAGCGGCGGTACCGATGGCGCAAACATTGTCCTCTTCTGGCCAGACAATATGCCCGATGACGCTGACCAACGTTTGCAAGACGACCCAATCGAACTCGTCGAATCGCTCCGCGACGAGGGCAAGCTGATCTGGTTTCCTTGTGACGGTGATGGTCGCTATTCGGCATCGATGTACGTTCAGACCTCCATCGCTGACGAACTCTCCGCATTCTGTAAGGACGGCGAGCATTATCCCAAACTAGAGGTCAACGGGGACGGATACTTTGGCGGCATGGAATACATGTTCAAGACCGACCGCAGCTTTCTGGATCGTTACCCACACATGTGTGAACAGGTAGCGATTCCAAACGGCTCCTATGCAGCCACGGTGTATTTCACCGACTTGCCCGAGTCGCATCATCAGAAATGGTTAGTGGATCAGGTCGGCCACAGGTCGATGCGGCTGTGGATGTTACAGCGCGGACTTGTTGCTCTGTCGGTCAGCAGTGTCTTTTCTCTGTTGGGCAGCTCGTTCTTTCTTTCCTGGACAGCGTGGATGTGGGCAGCTGGTCTTACAATCGCGTGCATCGCCTCCGCGGTGGGCCTGGCGAAGAGTGAAGCATGCAAAGCGGTTGCCGCTGCAAAAACGGAATATGAGCGCGCATTTCCCGCGTACGTCGTCCATCTGGCGTAGAGTCGAGAGGCTCGTTCGACATGACGTCGGTGCGTGCATGCAGCGCAGAACGAGGCCGGCCTCTGTGGGGCGTAGTATCAGCTACTTCGTGAAGGACAAACTTGCAGATACCCACTTATCCGCCTCGCGCGCCGTGACGCCATCTTCACCGCTGGCTGAAACAGCGTTAAACTGAGGACGTATCCCAGAACGTACGACGGTGGTTATGGGATCGGCACCGCGTGAGTTGGTTCTTGATCCTCTGATGCTTGTTGTTCGTAGACGTGCACGTGTTTAAGGTATCTCTTGGCGGAACAACCGCAGGACTAATCCCGCAGGCGAAACATGCGTGACTCAATTCCAAGACGAACACGTGTCGGCTTTACGCTGGTCGAATTGTTGGTCGTGATCGCCATCATCGGCGTGCTGGTTGCACTGTTGTTACCGGCGGTGCAGGCGGCACGTGAGTCGGCGCGGAGAATCGACTGCTCTAACAGGATTCGGCAGTTGGGACTTTCCGGGCAGAACCACCACGATTCCGTCGGGCACTTGCCGATCCCGCCTTGGAACACACCAGACCTTGGCTCGTTGCCCGTGACGTTCCAGCTGTTGCCATACATCGAAGAAGTCAACTTGGCTGGTTTGTTTGACCCAAACCTCTCGTTTAACGAGAACCGCCTGGTCAGGGAATCCCATTTGTTGGCATTTCAGTGCCCCAGTGACGAGTCCATTCAATATCCTCTTTCCAGCGTCGATGCGGGGGGCGACCGCGGCGGAGACTACAAAGGAAACTACGGTCTGAACTGGGGGCAGGGCGATTGGGGGCAGAAGAACTCGCGGCGAACGGTGAATGCCGCCGGCCTGCCGGCTGACGTCGGTCCGTTTGAGCGCATCCAAGACAATCCGGGTACCGAGTTTCGCCAGATCACTGATGGCCTGAGCAACACCATGCTCATGATGGAAATGATTCAAGCGCCCACCGGAGACAGGGGTAATACGATTGATCGTCGTGGCCGACTTTGGAAGGCGTATGCCGGATCGAATCAGATCTCGACCCAGACTGGCCCCAATTCGTCTGAGCCGGACCTAATTCAACAGTGCGTTGACAGCCCGCAGGACGACCTGCCGTGCAGTACTCGCATCGACTGGCTGAGCCAGCGGATGGCGGCGCGCAGTCGGCACCCCGGCGGCGTTAATGTCGTGATGTGCGATGTGTCGGTGCAATTTATCAACGAAGACATCGACCTCTGGGCCTGGCAAGTACGCTCGAGCATGGCCGGCGGAGATACGGAATAGTCCGTCGGCGCCTCAACCATGGCGTCTCGCCGAACTCAACTGCTACCTGCAACGTTAAGCACTCTAGATACGCAGGCAGCACTAATGCCGCATAGATCTCCCGCGGATGCCAGCAGCCCCTGTTGGGCATCAAACTGTGCCGTTTGTCGCGGTTGCGCAAGCTTGGAGCGACTAGGAATCGCCGACGAAACGACTTAAAATCAGGGGTTCTCCCTGCGTTTCAAGCGGTCGCGGTACCGGTCGCTTCCATTGTCACCTCTGCGCGAGTGCGGCGTTGCGAAAATCTCCGACTGAACATTTCGGCGACGCGCACTGGAATGAGAGCTTGGCAACTCGCTTCATCGTGGCGATCTGTTTGCAAGCTGTGTTGCCGGCCTGGGTGGGCTGCGATCTGGTGCCACAGCCGACAGCCCCGCCGAGAGTAGCGGGTCAGAACGAGACGAGCATCCTCACGGTCAACGTCGCGCGCGCGAAGTTGAGCGAAAATGTGGACCAGTCGGCCACGTCGTTCGGTACGATCAAGCCACGGAGGTCGAGTTCTCTGGCGTTCGCCCGCGCGGGTCGAGTGAAGAATGTCTTTTTCAACGTGGGCGATCTGGTCAGCGAAGGCGACAAGATCGCTGAACTCGACCAGGGCGAGATGCTCAACCAGCAGGCAGACCTCGACTACGTGCTGACCGCGCTGAACGAAGAGCTTCGTCTGTTGGAATCGGGCACCGACATTCAGGGGCAGCGTCGCAAGCAGGAAGAGATCGATGAGCTGTCCGCTCAGCAGCAGCGGCTGACGAGGGAGTTTCAGAAGGGATTCATCGTCGCGCCGTATCGTGGCGTATTGGCGGAGCGGAACGCGGAGATCGGCGACGCGGTTCCGGCGGGGCGGCCTTTCTTTCGGATTCTCGAAGCAGAGCAACCGATCGTCGAACTGAGCGTGCCGGTGAGAATCGCTGAACTCGTGCCTGTCGGCACGGAGGTGTGGGTTAAGTACCGCCAACAAAAGATTTATGCCACGGTCGCGACCAAGGCACCCGAGCTCGATGCCTCTTCCCGTACGCAATCGTTGACGCTCAGTCTGCAGACCAACGATCAGACGCCCACCTGGAATTATGGAGAAGTGGTCGAAGTGTGGTTCTTCATCGCCACCGAGCGTGATGGCTTCTGGCTGCCGTATTCCGCGCTGCAAAGCCAGGGCAATGGACTGTGGTCGGTGTTCGTGCTGGAAGGCGACGGGGCGCAACAAAAAGTCGGTCGGAAGCTTGTGAGTCTCGTGCAGCTGGATGACACGGCCGCGCTGGTAAATGGATCACTGCTGCCGGGCGAACTGTTCATCGTCGACGGCCTGAACCGCGTCGTCCCGGGTCAGCTAGTGCAAGCCAACGTCGTTCCCGATGAGTATGCGCCCGCAAAGATTGCCGGAGCGGGGCAATGATCGCGCAGTTTCTGTACAAGAATCCGCGAATCCTGCTGCTATTGATGGGCGTGATCGCCGTGGCGGGCCTGTCGTCCTTCGTGCTGATGCCCCGTCTGGAAGATCCGGTACTGGGCCGGCGCGTGGCCGTGATTAGTACCGTCTTTCCCGGAGCGGACGCGGGGCGTGTGGAATCGTTGGTGACGATTCAGTTGGAACAGCGGCTGCAGGGCATCGCGGAGATCCAGCAAGTGCGATCCAACAGCCGCACGGGCATCTCAAATATCATCATTAAGCTGCGCGATGAAGTCGACGAGGTCGATCCCGTGTGGACGCTCGTGCGCAATCAGTTGGTCGACATCGAATCGGTACTCCCCGACGGATGTTTTCGACCCAAGTTCGAGGTCTTTCCGCTGAAAGCTTACGCGGCGATCGTGGCGGTCAAGTGGCGCGATCCGGCCGACACGGACTTCACGATTCTCCGCAAGCTTTCCAGCGAGCTGAAGCAACAGATCGGTAATCTGTCGGGTACCGAAGTTGTTGAAACGTTTGGCGATCCTGGCGAGCACTACCTGGCGGAGTTGCAGCCAACTGTGCTGGCGGGGTTGAAGCTTTCGACGGCGGCGATCGCCGGGCAGGTGGCCGCCATCAATGCCACGCATCCGGCCGGTTACGCGCGCGGCCCCGACAATCATATGCTTCTCGACTTACAACAAAACGATTCGAATCTCGATCGGTTGCAGAATGCAGTGATTCGCTACGGACCGCGCGGCGAGTCGGTCAAACTTTCAGAGATCGCGACGCTCTCGAAGCAACCGATCGCGCCGCTGACCGACGTCGCGCTGGTGGATGGCGAACGAGCGATTGTGCTGGGGGCGATGTTCGACGACCGCATGCGCGTGGATCGCTGGTCGCAACGCTTGCGTGAGTTGGTGGGTGCATTTCAGCGCGAATATAAATCGGAGATCGACGTCGAGATTGTTTTCTCGCAGCAACGCTACATCGAGGAACGGCTCGATGCGCTACTGAACAATCTGCTGTTGGGTGCGGCGGCGGTCATGCTGGTAGTGCTCGTGCTGATGGGCTGGCGGAGCATGATCGTCGTGGGCGTCACACTGCCGCTGTCGTCGCTATTGGTGCTTACGGGCATGCATGCGATGGAGATTCCCATGCATCAGATGTCGATCACGGGGCTGATCATCGCGCTGGGGTTGCTGATCGACAACGCGATCGTGATTGTCGAGGACGTGCGTGCGCGCATGTTTGCCGGTGCGTCCACGGTCGAAGCAATTAACGGTGGCATACGGCTGCTGGCCATGCCGTTGCTGGGATCGACGCTGACGACGGCGTTGGCGTTCATGCCGATTGCCACGCTGCCAGGACCACCCGGCGAATTTGTCGGGACGATCGCGATCAGTGTGATTCTTGCGATCGGTTCTTCTCTGCTGTTGGCGATGACGGTCGTACCGGCGCTGTTGGCCCTGCTCAGCGTCGACGTAACTCGTCGTACGCTGCTGAGTTACGGCATCAGTAACGCCCTGGTGCGGCGGATTTACGCAGGCACTCTGTCTGTCGTGTTTCGGCTGCCGATCTTCGGCGTATTGCTGGGTTGCGTCTTGCCCTGGCTGGGATTCATCGTCGGTCAGCGGTTGCCCGAACAGTTTTTCCCTCCCTCGGATCGCAACCAAATCCAGATTGAAGTGGAACTCCCCGCGCGCGAGCCGGTAACGCAAACACTCGCGACGGTGCGCGACTTGCACAGTAGAGTCACGGCGAACCCGCAGGTGACGCGGGCGCATTGGTTTGTGGGCCGAAGCGCTCCGACTTTCTATTACAACGTGGTCCCAAGTCGGCGCGGAACGCCTTTTTATGCACAGGCGATTGTTGAATTGAGCGAAGACGTGAGCCCGGCGGAATTGGTTCAGTCACTTCAAACACAATTGAGCGCTGAACACGCGGAATCACGAATCATCGTCCGTCAGCTGGAGCAAGGACCACCGCTGGATGCCCCGATCGAAGTGCGAATTGCTGGTCCCGATCTGGCGATGATCGACCAGCTGGGCTCCGCGTTGCGATTGTTGCTGAGCCAAACGCCTAACGTTATTCATACGCGTTCGGACTGCGAAGAGACCATCCCCAAGCTCGTACTGGACGTCAACTCCGAAGAGGCATCGAGAGCCGGGCACAACGCTCCCGACCTGGCGCGGTTGTTGTATACGACGTTCGAAGGAGCTCCGGCGGGTAAAGTTCTCGACGGCGAAGAAGAACTGCCGGTGACGGTAAGGATGGCGAGCTCCGACGGGGTGCAACTCAACCGACTCGCGGCTTTGCACCTGGTCAGCAATCGCCCACGCGTGCCCGTCGGTCCGCCAGGCACGCCACCTTCTGCGATCATCAATCCGCCGCTGGCGGCGATCGCTGATCTGCAGCTCGGCTCCGACCGTGCGGCAATCGTGAGGATTGATGGTGAGCGTACCAACGAAATCAAAGCTTACCTTTCCGCCGGCGTGCTGCCATCTAAGGCGATGGCGGAATTTGAACGCCGCCTGGCGGAGTCGGGTTTTCGATTGCCACCAGGCTATCGCCTGTACTTCGGTGGCGAGGGGGCAGAACGCACCAGTGCCGTCGAGCGGTTGGTGGCCAACGCCGCACTGTTGTTCACGCTGATGATCTTGACGTTAGTTGTCGCGTTTCGTTCGTTCCGTTGTGCACTGGTAATCGTTGCCGTCGGCACCCTGGCAATTGGCCTGGGTCCGCTTTCGCTGTGGTTGTTCGGATACCCGTTGGGGTTCATGGCAATCGTGGGAACGATGGGACTGGTCGGATTGGCGATTAACGATTCGATTGTGGTGTTGGCCGCAATTCGCGAAAATGCCGCCGCCCGCGCCGGCGACGTGCGGCAACTGACCGACGTGGTGGTCGGCTGCACGCGGCATATCATTGCGACGACAGTAACGACTGTCGTCGGATTTACTCCCCTGATCCTCGCTGGCGGGGGGTTTTGGCCCCCGCTGGCCATCACGATCGCTTGCGGAGTTGCCGGTGCGACCTTTCTGGCGCTGTACTTCGTGCCCTCACTTAACCTGTTGCTGCACCCTCGTAAACTCGCCGACCAATAGGTCGTTTCCGCAGGCGCATGTGTACTTCCGCAGCTCCGGCAATGCGCAGCTGCGGTACTAGACGGCGTGTGGCTGCGATTTTTGCGCTGGCCAAACCAGGCGTCTAACCTGTCACAAACTTCAAATATTTACTAAAATACCCGACCAATCATAAGACCCCCAGAATGACGCCGCTGATATGCCGCCCGTTGCAATACACCGGAGAGTTGCCCGTCGAGAGACTACCATCGATGGCTCGCCGCTCGACATCACTCAAGTGGCGGCGATTGGCCGCGGCAATCGAGAACTGCTGCTGAGCAGCGACTCACAGCTATTGTCGCGCATCGAGGCGGCCGCGGCGCTGGTTGATCACGCCGTCGAAGAAGGCTGGCCTGTCTACGGGGTCACCACTGGCTTCGGCGGCATGGCTGACCAAGCGGTGCCATGCGAGCAGGCGGCCGCTTCGCAGGCAAACCTGTTGTCCTTCCTTGCCACCGGCGCTGGCAACCCAGTCGATCGACGGCACGTACGTGCGGCGATGGCGCTCCGCGCGAACGTGCTGATGCAAGGCTACTCGGGCGTGCGGCTCGAGATCATTGAACGCCTCGTGCAATTCGTCAACGCTGATGCGACACCGCTCGTGCGCGAACTGGGATCCATTGGCGCAAGTGGCGATCTCGTGCCGCTCTCGACAATTGCCCGCGCGATCACCGGACAAAGCACGTTCGTCACCGTGGAACTCGACGGACGCGAAGTCGATGGGCAAACGGCGCTGCAGACTCTGGGACTTGAACCGATAAAGTTGCGACCCAAAGAAGGTTTGGCGATCGTCAACGGCACGTCGTTTTCCGCCGCGATATCTGCCAATTGCGTCGCCGAAGCACGCAAGCTGATGGCTTTAGCGTTCGCCGCGCAGGCCATGATGCTGCGGGCGCTCAAAGTACAAGACGAACCCTTCGAACCGTTTGTGCATCAGCGCAAGCCACACCCCGGCCAGGTTTGGGCGGCGGAGATTACGCATCGTCTGCTCAACGAGGGCCGTGCTTCGCTCAACGGCGCCGCCCACAAGGAACGACGACCCGAGCATGTGCAAGATCGTTATTCGTTGCGATGCCTGCCGCAATACATGGGGCCGATTGTGGAGGGCCTAGCCAAAATCACCAGGGTGGTTGAGACCGAAATGAACTCGGTCTCCGACAATCCGTTGGTCGATGCCAGCAGCGACAGGTTCTACCAGAGTGGGAACTTTTTGGGCCAGTATCTCGGCATCGCGATGGACGAGTTGCGTCGTCACCTCGGCTTGATGGCAAAACATCTTGATGTGCAGATCGCCTCGCTCGTTGCGCCGGAATTCAATAATGGCCTGCCGTCCTCGCTCCGCGGAAACGATGCGTTGCCGTACAACATGGGTCTCAAGGGCCTGCAAATCACCGGCAATTCGATCATGCCGATGCTTACTTATTTCGGCAATCCTTTGGTCGAACACTTCCCAACGCATGCCGAGCAATTTAACCAAAACATCAATGGCCTGAGTTGGGGCGCGGCAAATTTTGCCTGGAAATCCGTTGAGCTTTTCCAACACTACCTCACCGTGGCACTGGTTTTCTCGGTGCAAGCGATCGACCTCCGAGCAAAGGCAACGAAAGACCACTTCGACGGGAAGGTGCTGCTGGGAAGTCTACTCTCACCGGTCTATACGACTGTCTGTGAGGCGATCGACGTCGAAGCGGACCCCGAACGTCCGCTTCTGTTTGACGACGCGGACCATTGGCTGGAAGAGAAGCTTGCCCTGCTGAGCGAAGACATCCGATCCGGCGGAGCACTGACGCAAGCGGTGAATCCGATACTCGACTCCTTTGACGAACGAAATCTCGGCTAGTACTCGTTAGTCGCACGCATTCGCGTGTGCAAGTAATCGTCATGAACATCTGCGAACACTTGACCGTTACAGCGCAGCGAATTCCCGAGCAGGACGCCCTGGTGTTCGAAGGTCAATCATTCACTTACGCGGAGTTGGATGCGCGATCCGCAGCAGCGGCCGAGCAACTCGCTGCCGCAGGCGTCGGCGTTGGGGATCGCGTTGCCATCATGTTGCCCAACGTGCCCGCGTTTGTCGTGTGGTACTACGGCGCGTTGCGATTGGGTGCGATCGCGGTGTCGATCAGCACGCGGTTGACCAACGAAGAAGTGGCGTTCGTCATTTCGGATTGTGGGGCGAAAGTGTTCGTCGGAGAGGCGAAACAGCGATCGCTGTCGGATGCCGCGATGCCGGATTGTGTAGCGAAGTCGTTTGAAGTTTCCAGCCTGGGTGATGCTTATGATGGACAGCCGCTTCAGGTTGGATCCGCGGGCGAAACTGAAGGGTGGCACGAAGCCGATCCCGACGACGCGGCACTGATTCTTTACACCTCAGGCACGACCGGATTCGCCAAAGGAGCGACATTGTCGCACAGCAATGTGCGGTCGAACGTGCTGGAGTTCAATCGCCTGTGCGACATGCAGTCGAGCGATCGCATCTTGCTCGCCGTGCCGTTGTTCCATTGTTTCGGACAGAACGCGCTGCTTAACTCAGCGCTTCATATCGGTGCGACACTCATCTTGCAGCAGGGTTTCGATCTAAACGAATCGAAGCGATTGATCTCCGCACACGCCGTCACCCAGCTGTACGGCGTGCCGACGATGTTCCAGTTACTTCATGACTGCTGCACAACGGACGATCTCTCCTCGGTACGCTATTGCTTTTCGGCAGCTGCCAAATTGCCGATGCAAGTTAGCCAGCGTTGGCAGGAGAAGTTTGGCCAACCAATTTTCGAAGGCTACGGTCTGACCGAGACGTCGCCGTTCGCCAGCTACAACCATCATCGGCAGTATGTGATGGGTACCATCGGGCAGCCCATCGATCAGGTCGAAATGAAAATCGTCGACGGCGAGACCGGAGCAACCTGTCCACCGGGCGAACTTGGCGAGATCGCCATTCGCGGTCCCAACGTGATGCTGGGTTATTGGAATCGACCCGACGAAACGGCCGAGGCAATCCGCGACGGCTGGTTTCATTCCGGGGATATCGGACAAGTCGACGAACATGGCTATTTTCAGATCGTTGACCGCGTGAAAGACATGATCGCCGTTGGCGGCCTGAAGGTGTATCCGGCTGAGGTTGAACGAGTGTTGCTCGATCACGGCGCCGTCGCTCAGTCCGCTGTGGTGGGGCTGCCCGACCACGTGTTTGGTGAGCAGGTTGTCGCGTTCGTCGTGCTCGCCAGCGATGCCGATATCTCGTCCGATCAGCTCACGCCGCAGCTGCAGCAACACTGCCGCGCCCACCTGGCGAACTACAAAGTGCCAAAGCACTGCATCGTCGTCGACGAGTTGCCGCGTAACCCTTCCGGCAAGATCCTCAAACGCGAATTGCGGCAATACGAGCTGCCGACGATTCCGACACCGATCACCGACGCTACCGAGATCGGCGCGAACCTGCCGGCGGCCACTTCAGCGCTACGCGAGCCGACGTTATGGAATGACCTTCGAAAAACCTACGCGACCAACCGCGAGCAGACGGCGATCGACTTTATCCTCAGTCTGGTCCAATCGCTCAGTGGCGAAGTGGCACAGCTTGAGCCAGACACCCGTTTCATGGAAGCGGGCCTCGACTCGCTAATGATTGTCGAAATGAGCAGTCAAATCCAAGCGGAGGTCGGCCCTGCAGTGCAAATCCCGGCGACGCTGATCTTCGACTATCCCCGCGTATGCGACCTGGCAACGCATCTCGTGCAGCTGTTCGACGATGCCGAAGGAACAGACACTAGTGCACACGACAAGCCGACAAACGCCGCCGTAAATGGCGCGAACAACCAACTGCGTCAACAAGTCGAAACGCTCAGCGAAGAAGAAGCCCTCGACGAGCTGATGCGCGAACTAGAAAGCAGCTAGTCCGCTGAGGACGTCAAGAAATAGGAACCACGGAGTCACGGAGAGCACAGAGAACCTAAGTAGAGAAGCAATCAAGAAATTGAGGAACTGAATTGATGCAGTCTATGTGCGAACCAGCTGTCATCACTCCTCTCCGTGCCCTCCGTGACTCTGTGGTTAGCAATTGAAGACCCATGACTGAGCAAACAAACAACGATCTCTCACCGAATAAGCTTGCATTGCTGAAGATCCGCGAGTTGAAGCAGCAGCTTGCGGAGGCCGAGTCTCGGCAATGTACGGGCGAGCCAATTGCGATCGTCTCGATGGCTTGTCGGTTCCCGCGTCGGTCGCGGACGCCTGAGGACTTCTGGCAGTGCCTGATCGAACAGACCGACGAGGTGAGCGAGATTCCCGACGACCGTTGGGACTTGGACGCGTTCTACGACGAAGATCCGGAGGTCCCAGGCAAGATGTACGCACGCCAAGGCGTGTTTCTCGATCATCTCGACCTGATGGACCCTGAGTTTTTTGGTATCTCGCCGCGCGAGGCCACTTGGGTCGACCCGCAGCAGCGGCTGCTTATGGAAGTCGGATGGGAGGCGCTGGAGCGTGCCGGTTGGCAGCCAGAGAAAATCGGCGAGAGCACCGGCATCTTCGTCGGCTGGATGCATAACGACTATCAGAACGAAGCGAGCGATTCGTTTCTCAATCTGAATCCTTACATTGCGACCGGCGCCGCTGGTAGTTTTCTGTGCGGTCGGTTGGCCTACTATCTCGGTCTGCAGGGTCCGAGCTTGGCCGTCGACACGGCGTGTTCGTCGTCGTTGGTGGCGTTGCACCTGGCTTGCTTGAGTTTGCAGCGAGGCGATTGCCAGCAGGCCTTGGTGGGCGGCGTGAATGCGATCGTCTCGCCGACCACTAACATCCTCACTTGCAAGCTGAAGGCCCTCTCGCCGCAGGGCCACTCGCGCGCGTTCGACGCGGAGGCAGATGGCTATTTGCGTGGCGAGGGCTGTGGAGTCGTCACGTTACGCAGATTGTCGGACGCCCAGCGCGAGGGAGATCCCATCCTCGGGGTAATTCGAGGCTCCGCCGTCGGACACAACGGTACGAGCAGCGGACTGACCGCCCCCAATCCGAAGGCTCAAGAGAAAGTCATCCGGCAAGCGCTGGAGCGAGCAGGCGTCGACCCGGCGGAGATCGCTTACCTCGAAGCACACGGCACCGGCACAGAACTCGGCGACCCGATCGAAATGCAAGCCGCTGCCGCAGCGCTCGCCCAAGGCCGCGGCGCTGACAATCCGCTGCTTGTCGGGTCGGTGAAGACCAACATCGGCCACCTCGAAGCGGCCGCCGGTATGGCTGGGTTGATCAAGGTGCTGCTTGCAATCGAGCATCAGAAGATTCCCGCCCAACTTAATTTCGACAAGCCCAACCCACACATCCCGTGGGATAAGCTCGCCGTGAAGGTGCTCACCGAAGCAGCCGATTGGCCAGTGAGTTCAACCAACCAGTATGCCAGTGTCAGTGCGTTTGGGATGAGCGGCACCAATGCACACGTAGTCATCGAGGCACCTGAGTCGTGCAACCAGACTTCGCGAGCACCTCAGTCCGTCGCCGACGAAACCGCCAGCGGACCCCAAGTCGTGTTGCTGAGCGCACGGAATGAGGAAGCCCTGCAAGAGCTGGCTGAAGGATTTGAAAAGCACATCGCAGGCGATTCATCAATCCGCCTCAACGACGTCGCGTATACCACTTGTGTGGGTCGCGCCCACCTGGATGAGCGTGCGGCCATTGTGGCCAGCAATCGCTCCGAGGCGATTGAAAAGCTCAAAACGCTAGCGCGACTGGGCAAGGATGACTCACTCTTCCGAGCTAATGGGCGACGTGCACCGCGGGTTGCTTGGCAATTCACTGGCCAGGGTTCGCAGTATGTGGGCATGGCACGTGGGTTGTACGATTCACAGCCAGTATTCCGCGAAGCGATTGACCATTGCGATCAGTTGCTGCGGAAGTGGCGGAATAAATCGCTCCTTGAAGTACTCTTCGAAGATCCCGAGCTAATTCATCACACCAGTTGGACACAACCCTGCATCTTCGCCGTGCAAATGGGATTGGCAGAACTCCTACAAAGTTGGGGCCTGCAACCCGCTGCGGTCATGGGTCACAGCGTCGGACAATACGCCGCGGCGTGCGTCGCGGGTATCATGTCGTGGGACGACGGGCTGCGTTTGATCAGCGAGCGCGGCCGCTTGATCGGAGAACTGCCACCAGGTGGCAAGATGTTGGCCGTCTTCGCCCCTCTCGACGTAATTGAGCAAGCACTCCGCGAAGTCAGCGAGGCTTCGCTGGCGGCACTCAACGGCACACACATCGTTGTCAGTGGTCCGGAAGCGGCAATCAATAATCTCGAGCAGCACTTTGCAGATCAGAATGTTCGCACTAAGGCGCTTACCACGTCGCATGCGTTTCACTCCTCCCTGATGGATCCGGCGCTCGAACCGTTCCAAGCCGTCGCGGAACAGGTGGAGTTTCGGCCCTGCCAGTTGCCTTTGGTCTGCAACGTTTCGGGCGAAGCATTGCCGGCCGACCGCGTGCTTGACGGCGCGTATTGGGCACAGCACATCCGTCACGCTGTCAGATACTCAGAAGGAATCGATTCCATCCAGCAACTCGGCTGCGATTTGGTGCTCGAACTCGGCCCGCAGGCGGTGCTAACGCGGATGGCGGCTGCCAATTGGAAGCAACCGGCTACAAGATTGTTCAGCTGTCTACAAAAAGATGGGAACGACAAAGAATCACTCCTCCAGGCGATTGCTCAACTCTACGTGCATGGTGCAGAGGCCGATTTCGAAGCGATTTATGCCGACAAGAGTGCCCAGCGCATCGTCCTGCCGACGTATCCGTTTCAGCGGCGGCGTTTCTGGGGCCCCGACAAACCACGCGCTTTTCACGCCGAGTTCCATACCGCCCATCCGCTGCTGGGTGGCAAGATTTCGCTCGCCGGCGTCGCGGGCGAGACTCGATTCGAGAGCTTCGTCGATATCGATAGCCCGCCGTGGCTGCCCGACCACGAAGTCATGGGGCACGTCGTGGTGCCCGGTGCCGCGTATGTCGAGATGGCGCTCGCCGCAGCCGACGGCGCAAAAGTGACAGACATCGCGTTCGAGCAACCGTTGCGGCCCACGTCGCGCACTGCTCTGCAATCCGTCGTGCGCCAGGGCGAAGACGGCAACCGCACGATGGAAGTGTTCTCCGCGCCTGCGGGCGAATCGAATTGGACACGGAACTTCGACTGTAAGCTGGCGCCGCGCGACACGAACTCAACCGACAATGTCGATCTGGCGCGACTGCAGGAAAGTTGCAGTGAACGTGCGGAACCCGAACAGTTCTATCGCAAAATGCAGGAGATCGGACTCAACTATGGACCGAGCTTCCAGACGATTGATTCGATCCAGTACTCGAGCGAGGAAGTCCTCAGTCACCTGAGCGTGAAAGGCGACATTCGCGGTTTCGCGCTGCCGCCGACGCTGCTTGATGGGGCGCTGCATTCGTTGGCGGTCGGGCTACTGCGTGACGATGACGAGCAACTTTACTTGCCAGTGGGCATCGGCAGCGTCGACTTGCTGCAGCCGATCGAAGAGGAAACCTGGTGCCACGCCCGCTGGAAGCAGTCGGAAGGGCAAATTCGAACGGCCGACATCAGACTGTTCGACTCAGGGGGCCAAATCACCGCCCAAATCACCGATCTGCGCGTGCAACAGATCAGCCGCTCGGCACTACGGCAACTCAGTGGCGCGGGTTCCGAACGCTTGCTCTACGAGATAGCCTGGCAAGATTTCCGCTTGCCGGCAGCCACGACGAAGCAGACAAGCTGGTTGCTTGTGCATACCGACGAAGAGGGCTCGGCACTCGCCAAGCGCGTGCAGCAGCAACTCGTCGCTCAAGAGCATCAAGCGGTGCCGATAGCGCTTCCAACCGATGGCCCGGTGCAATGGAACGAAGTGCTCGACTCGCTGTCGGAGGAGGAACCGTTTGTCCCCGATGGAATTGCATGGCTAGTCGAACAGTCCGCAGACGACGATGTTGCCGAGATCCCGTCGACTCAGCGCACGTGTGTCGGCTTACTCGACCTGGTGCAAACGCTGCAACAGCGAGAAATTCGACGCTTGGAGTGCGGCCTGCAACTGATCACCACCGACGCGATCGCCACCGATACGGAGACTTCGGTTGATCCAAGCCAGACACAATTCTGGGGGCTTGGCCGAGTCATCGGGGCGGAGCAGCCCGAGCTACGTTGTCGCGTGATGGACGTGCGCGCCGGCGAACGCGATCACCAGGAGACAACCGTTGCGCTCAGCGATATTCTCCTGACCGAGACGCAGGACAGCCAGCTGCTCATTCGCGACGGGCAGATTTCCGTTCCGCGACTCAAGCAGACGAAGATACCACGCAAGCTCGGAGCCGACCTCAAGATCAACCGTGAGGCGAGTTACCTCATCACAGGCGGACTGGGCAGGCTCGGTCGTCAGGCGGCTAAGTGGCTCGCGGAAAACGGAGCCAAGCAGGTCGTGCTCGTCTCGCGGCGCGCGCCCGACGAGGCCACGCAATCGTTCCTTAACACGATCGAGCAGCTCGGCTGTGAAGTCGTCGTGCATTCGGCCAGCATGACCTCCGAACCAGAGGTGCAACGCCTCGTCGGGCGATTCGGCGACGAATTGCAGCCGTTGGCAGGTGTCATCCACGCCGCCGGTGTACTCGATGACGGGTTGATGACCGATCAGAACTGGGAGCGTTTCGAGAAGGTCCTTGCTCCAAAGGTGATTGGTGCGACGCTATTGCACGAGGCAACGAAAGCTCTGCCACTCGATTTCTTCATACTTTACTCATCCGCCGCGTCGGTCCTTGGATCGCCTGGCCAAAGCAACTACGCCACCGCCAACGCCTACCTCGACGGCCTTGCCTGGCAACGTCGCGCGATGGGACTACCGGCCCTGAGCATCAACTGGGGCCCGTGGACTGAGGGCATGGCCGACGATGAGCGCATCATCAAGCGTCTCGCGCTGCAAGGCATCACGCCGCTGACCGTCACGGAGGCGCACGATGCGATGGAGCAAATGCTAGCCGCCGATCTCGTGCAGACGACCGCTATCGACGTCGATTGGCAACGCATGCGTATGGGTCTTGGTGGTGAATCGCCCGCTCTACTCGCCGAACTAGCCGCCACCAAGCAAAAATCGCAGGCGGGCGACTCGGAACTGGTCGGTAAACTGAAACGACTTCGCGGCGCGGCGCAACAGGAACTGCTGGTTAAGACCCTGCAAGGCACATTGCAAGAGATCCTCTCGACCAGCGATCTCCCTGAGACGGACCGACCACTGATCGAGATGGGCCTCGATTCACTGATGGCAGTCGAGTTTGGCACCGAATTGCAGCTTCTGCTGGGCGATCAATTCGGCATCACCCCGACGATGTTGTTCGATCATCCGACGATCGATGCGATTGCCGACCATGTGTTGGAACTGCTTGCTGGCGAGCCGAAGCCCGAAGACAAGCCGTCCGCCACGACAGCGAAACCAACCGAAGCCGCAGTGCCAACGGCGCGAGAAGACGTTGCGATCATCGGCATGAGTTGCCGGTTCCCTGGGGCCCGCGACATCGACGAATTCTGGGATAATCTGCTCAACCGCGTCGATTCCGTGTGCGAGATTCCAGCCGACCGTTGGGATATCGATCGGTTCTACAGCGCTGACCGTGAACCCGGCAAGATGTACTCTCGCGAAGGCGGTTTTCTCGAAGACATCGCTGAGTTCGATGCGGGCTTCTTCAACATTTCCGACCAAGAAGCCTGTTGGATCGATCCGCAACATCGGATGTTGCTGGAAAACAGCTACCGCGCCTTAGAGGATGCAGGTATTTCCACCCATCCACTCACCGATGCGAACGTCGGCGTGTTCATGGGCATCATGGGCCAAGACTACGCGTTCTTGCCAAGCTTCGACCAGGAAGAGATTATCCAAGGCTTCCAGGGTGCCGGACTCTCGCACAGTGCCGGTGTCGGACGGATCAGCTATGTCTTCGGTTTCGAAGGCCCAAGCATCGCCGTCGATACGGCCAGCAGCAGTTCACTCGTGGCGCTGGTGCAAGCGATGCGAAGTCTGCAAGACGGCAACTGCAACATGGCATTGGCGGGCGGCGTGAACGCGATCCTGGCGCCGGTCAATTCTCTGCTGATGTCCAAAGCACAACTGCTTTCGCCCGATGGACGCTGCCGCTCGTTTTCTGCCGATGCGAATGGATTTGGCCGCGGTGAAGGTTGCGGAGTAGTCGTGCTGAAGCGACTCAGCGATGCCCGCCGCGACGGCGATCGGATCATGGCCGTCATTCGAGGCGGGGCGGTCGTGCATAACGGATTCACCGGTGGCATCACTTCGCCGAGCGGCAAATCGCAGGCGAGAGTGATTGCCGATGCGCTCGACGACGCCGGTATCGCGCCATCTCAGGTGCAGTACTTGGAGGCTCATGGCACCGGGACTGAATTTGGCGACCCCATGGAGTTGGGCGCAGCCGCTTCGGTATACGGCAAAGGCCGCAAGCCCGACGAGCCGTTGTTGGTTGGCT
>JANQQA010000282.1 GCA_028285205.1 Bythopirellula sp.
GCTGGCGATGGACACGATCTACGCTGAAGGCCAACGACGCTACGTCGAAAGCCTCAGTTCCTACGCCCGTCAGTTCGTTGGCCAGTTGCAGAAGCCGCAAGTGGAATCGCTGGAAGGACTTTCCCCCGCGATTGCGATCGAACAACGCACGACGGGCCACTCGCCGCGGTCAACGGTTGGAACCGTGACGGAGATCTACGACTATTTTCGGATTCTGCTGTCGCGACTGGGCCAGATGCACTGCCCCGACTGTGATTGTCCCGTTGGCACGCAAAGCGCTGACGAGGTGATCGACGCGGTGCTGGCCGAGCCCGACGGGACGAAGTTGTATCTGTGTGCACCGATTGAACTGTCGGCTGGCCAGAGTCACGAGGATCTCTGGAAAACGCTCAAAGATAGCGGCTACGTACGCGTGCGAATCGATGGAAAAACACACGAACTCGACAGCCAGCCCAAAGTGGATCGTCGACGGAAGCACGAGTTGGAAGTGATCGTCGATCGCGTCATCGTACGTAAGAATGCCCGCGGACGACTCGCCGACAGTGTTGAAAACGCACTCGCGCTAGGGCGCGGCGTCCTGCACGCGGTAACCGTGCTCGACGATGCGCCCGAACCACGCTGGCCAACGCGCGTCCACAGCCAACACCTCGCCTGCGGCGAATGTGGTCGCAGTTTCGAGCCATTATCGCCACATCATTTTTCGTTCAACAGTTCGATCGGCTGGTGTCAGGCGTGCGAAGGCTTAGGAACCGAAGTCGGCGCGAACCCGGCGGCTTTGATGCGCAGCACGCAGATGACCCTCGCCGAGGGAGCTATCCTCGCCTGGCCAGGCATCGAACAGCCGTTGTTCGCCGCGATGCTGGATGCCCTGTCAAACCACACCGGCCTGCCAACGGACGTGCCGTTCGATCAACTCGCGCCAAAGCACCGACGGCTCGTGCTCTACGGCACGGAAGACGAATGGATTGAAGTGAAAGCGGAAAGTGGAAAGCGGAAAGCGGGAAAGAAAAAACCGACCAGCAACGGCGTTGCACTTTCCGGTTTCCGCTTTCAATACAAAGGCCTCTACCCCGCGTTGGAGGAGGCTTCGCGGCTGTCGGCGCGGCTGCGCGCGAAACTTGAGCATCTGGTCGATGAGATCGAATGCAGCGAATGCGGCGGCAGTCGACTTCGCGATGACGCCTCGGCGGTACGGTTTGAAGGTCGCACGATCGACCAATTCTGTCGCACACCGCTGGGAGACTTGTTGGCGATCGTCAAGCAGTGGAAGCTGTCGGCGGAAAAGAAAAAGGTTGCCGGTGAATTGGTCCGCGAGATCACCAACCGCCTCACGTTTCTGGTCGAGGTCGGACTTGAGTACCTGACCATCGGACGGTCCGCACCAACGCTTTCGGGCGGTGAATCGCAGCGGATTCGTCTTGCCAGTCAGGTTGGCAGTGGACTGTGCGGCGTGCTCTATGTGCTCGACGAACCAACGATTGGCCTGCATCCGCGCGACAACGCACGGCTCGTCGGCGCGCTGCACAAACTCCGCGACCTGGGGAACACGCTGCTGGTGGTCGAGCACGACCATGAAGTCATCGACAGCGCCGACGGACTGCTCGACTTCGGCCCCGCGGCCGGCCGATTGGGTGGCGAAATCGTGGCCAGCGGCACGCCGGCGGAAGTCGCCAAGAAACGCAAGAGTGTCACGGGTCCGTATCTGTCGGGCAAGAAGGCGATCCCGGTGCCCACCAATCGAAGAATTGACGCGAAAGCGGAAAACGGAAAGCGGAAAGCCGGAAAGAAGCCATCGGCTGAGAAGAATTCCGCTGTCCACTCTCCGCTTTCCGGTTTGAACACCCTTCGCGTCGTCGGCGCCCGGCACCACAACTTGAAGAACCTCACCGTCGACATCCCACTCGGCACATTCACGGCTGTTACCGGTGTGAGCGGCAGTGGCAAGAGTTCACTCGTGCAGGACGTGTTGTACGCGCAGCTGGCACGCATGCTGCACCGCGCGAGCACCAACCCCGGAGCGCACGATCGGCTGGCCGGTGTTGAACAGATCGACAAAGTGATCCGCGTCGACCAGCGACCGCTGGGTAACACACCCAGCAGCAATCCGGCCACGTACACGGGCGTGTTTGAGTTGGTGCGTCAACTGTTCGCTCAATTGCCCGAGGCCAAACTTCGCGGTTACTCGGCGCGGCGGTTCAGCTTCAATGTGCCTGGCGGACGATGCGATGCCTGCGATGGGGCCGGGCAGCTGTGTATCGAGATGCACTTCTTACCCGACGTGTGGGTCGATTGCGATACCTGCCACGGCAAGCGGTACAATCCCGAAACACTCGAGGTGAAGTATCGCGGACGGTCGATTGCCGATGTGCTGGAAATGTCATGCGACGATGCCCTCTCGTTGTTCGAGAACATCCCCAAGATTCGCCGCATTTTGCAAACGCTATGCGACGTCGGACTGGGCTACGTGTCGCTTGGCCAAAGCGCTGCCACGCTCTCCGGTGGTGAGGCCCAACGCGTGAAGCTCGCGTCGGAACTCTCGCGGCCCGATACGGGTCGCACGCTGTACGTCCTCGACGAACCGACTACTGGTCTGCACTTCGACGACATCGTCAAGCTGCTGGACGTGCTGCACCGTCTGGTCGACCTGGGCAATACCGTTGTTGTGATCGAGCACAACCTCGACGTGATCAAGCAGGCCGACTGGATCATCGATATTGGCCCCGAAGCCGGCATTGGTGGTGGCGAAATAGTCGCGGTCGGTACGCCCGAGCAGATCGTCGGCGGACAGAACGCTGCGGCCAGAAATAGAAGCAAGAAGCCCAAGGTCGCTTCCCACACGGCTGTCGCCCTCCAACCAATCCTGGAAGCCGGCCCGCACAAAAAACGCAAGCTCTACGATTTCGCCGCCGCTCAAGCTCGGCAGGAAGGCGATCTCGACATCAACGAGCTGGGCGAAGACATCAAAATGCCCTGGGAGATCGACGGACACAAGTGGCACACACACGACCGCGTAAGCCGCAGTGGAGCTGCTTGCCGGTGGGATGGGAAGATTCTTGATGCGATCGAGCGGAAGATCCAAGAGCTGGGTGAATTCAGCCCGACCAACTGGAACAACCGTACCATCGTCGAAATTGCCGCACCCAAGAAGAGCGAGGGTTGGTTCTTTCATGCCATCACCGGCGAACCTTGGCTCATCAAATTGAAGTTCCGCACCGCCAAGAAGACTTTTCAGCGCGATCAGCTGATGATCGATCTCGATTTGAAGCCGCTCAACGACATTCCCGAAATCGAGTCGTACGGCCGCGCGTCGCGCGTCAAATGCAAGAACCTCCGTGGCCCATGGCAGGAAGTTCAGATCGCCGCCTACAGCTGGGAAGAAATCGATACACCCGCCTTCTGGTCGTTCCTGGAAAAAGCAGTCGCAGGGTTTCGCAAGTTTACGGAACGAGTCAGCCAAAGCCCTGAAGATGTAATGCCGTGGAAGGTGCTGGGTCGCAAATGGCACCTGGCCCGCAAAGGTTTTCCGCCCGGTAAGAAACCTGCCTGGCCACTGGAAGTCCTCGAAGATCTACTGGAACAACTTAGTGAAGCCGCCGGCGAATCGGGTGACGACGCAACCGCAGCGGAAGTTTCCAAACCACAGTTCCTCTGGAACAACCAACAAGTGGTCAACCTGATGATCCCGGGACAGCGCGACCCCTGGGCGGTCGTGTACACCAAGCGCCTCGGCGGGGTCGACCTGCAACTCAACGGACCGCCGGGTGCGTTCGCCACCGGACGCATCGCGGAACTTGCCTCGCAGCGCGCGATCACGTCTGACGGCGAGCAGCGCGATCAGATCAAGCTGCGTTTCGTTAAGCCTGCAGACCTCGACAACGGCGACCTGCTTGATTTCTTGGCGGAGCACCTCGAAACCCTGCGCGGCGAAGTCTCCGACGCAGCGGCGAGCTAGATGTTTCTGTCGGCACCGCTACTCACGGATGCGCGCGGCCCAGTAGACGCCGATTGTCTTGAGAAAGAAACTCGCCAGAAACAGCAACGCAAAGTGGTTGAGCGTCAACGAACCGAGTGACACTGCCACGGAGTTTTCTTTCAACCGATCAAATATCAAGCCGCCAGCTAATACACTCAGCGAATAGGCTAGGTGAGTCCAGGCGAACCAGGCAGAGGCATACGCCGATCGCTCGTCCGGGTCGCTGAGCGCGAGCATCAGATTCGGTTGCGTGACGTTCTCACCCGCATAGGCAATCCAACACACGTAGGCGCCCAGCACCCACCACCAGTCTGCCGGTGTGGCCAGCAACAAAAACAGCGGCGCTGCGGCGATGATCGCCTGCGACATGGTCAGGATCGGCACGTTGCCTCGGCGGTCGACTTCGTTGCCAACCCACGGCATCAGCAGAGACTGCACGCCTCGCGAACTCGCATCCAGCGTTTTTTTCGTCGCGAATGAGATGTTCAGCTCGTAGGCCATGAATACGAATCGCGCCGACTGCGTGATGCCGTTGGAAAATGAGAACCACAGCCCAAACCACAGCAAGCGGCGAAACTTACGGTCGAAGATCGGACGAAGAAGTTGTACCCCCAAGTTGGGTTGACGGGCACGGGGATCGCGCCGCACGGGCAGATCGGCCATCAGAAACAGTGGCCCCACCGCCAGTAGCACCAGTGCCGCGCTGGCGATGCTGCAGACCGCGTAGGCACGCCACTTCAGTTGGGGCTGTTCGATCTCGTCGCAGTAGTTCATCCACAGATGGGTCCCCACGGCAGCGATGACGATGCCCACGACCTTGCCCGCATTCATCCAAGCTTGCCGCCGACCGACAAATCGTCCACGAATCGGCTCGGGCACCAGGTCCCCGAACCACGACCACAGCGTCACCGCCCCAATGTACTCTGCCAGCTTGTAGGCGACCCACAGCACCACCAGCGCCGTCACCGACGCCCTCGCCGTCGACAGCACGCCCGGCGCCGACGCGATGGGCAGAGCCAACAGCAAGACCGCGCTCGCCGAGAACATCGCCGCGCAAAATGATCGGCGACTGGGCACGCGCTCCAGCCAGTAGGGCGTCGACAGTCGCAACATCCCCACCAGCGCCGGAGCCGCCAACAACCAGCTAATCGCCACCCCCGACGCGCCGTACTCTTTCGCTAGATACGTGATCAGCGTGGTGCTGGCAAGCCCCGCACTCAATCCCCAAATCGCACCATTGGCATAGGCGGCATTGATGGAACCCCGAAGTCGCGACGGGTTGCGTCTCGTCATCGGAGCTGCAAAGAGTTTCGCCATGCAAATCAACGTAGAAGGAATACCCTCACACAACAACCCGTGCGCCAACCATCTCTAGGTTTTTCGTAGGTAGCTGAGGCATATGCACCAGCTGATCGCTGTGCGATCTCTTGATTCTCACCGGGGATTACTTGACCACAAACGACGGTGTCGTCAGAATGCGAGAATCGGCCGCGATTTCCAGTGGGTGTCTACTGATTATGCGTTATCGAATCGACCCACGACGGACAACCTTTAGCGATCTGCGACAGGAAGCGTCTTTTCCGTTGGCCATTTTGTACTGGCTGATTACGCGTCTGCCGATCAAGATCCCTTGCTCGCTGGATGTGCCGACGGTCGATTCGCTGCAGCCGTATTTGATTTCCAAGAACGATGTCTCAGCGGACATCAAGAGCATCTTCCAATCGCCCGCCGAACAGCTCACGGCACAGGGGTTTCGTGGAACGCTGTACCATCGAGTCGACGATCCAGATCATCACACCACAATTCACTACGCTTCTTTCGTGCATAAGAGTGGGCAGGTGATCGCTCGACTGCGTTATCGAGTATTCCGTGCGACCACGCCGCACAAAATCTACAACGATCTGCAACTCATCAGCCGCCTGGAGGACAACACGTTCGTTGTTTCGTCCAGCGCTATCGGGGAGCCGGATCGCATCGAAACAATCGTCGCCGAGAACCGGCCGCAAGCGTCGTTGGCCGAACTGTGGGCCACGCACCTCGAATTGTTGAAAGGTCCGAATGTGCGCAGCAGACCGACGAAGGTGCGCGACGGTCAGCATCTGCTCGACATCGAAGACGATCTGCATAAGCGACGGTGCCAGCACTTGGTGGACAAGAGACTGTTCGTCGAGACCGACGACGCCGATTTGCACGACGATAGTGAATCCGGCGAGTCGTTTGAAGCGGCGGAAGAAGCTGTTGGCGCCGAGGCACCAGACCCGGACGCAGCTCCGCTGCTGACCCAGATCAGAAAACTTGAAAACAAGCCTGCCGCCAGCTGGAATAGCCTCATCCTCACGCTTGCCGTCTCCGCGGGGTTCTTTATCGCCGCCGGCGGCTTCGTGTGGGACTGGAAGTTCACGCTTCTGCTGGTACCAATCTTGCTGTTCCATGAATTAGGGCACTTCTTGTCGATGAAGTTGTTCGACTACCGGAATGTCCAGATGTTCTTCATTCCCCTGTTCGGAGCCGCAGTCACGGGTCGCCATTACAACGTGCCTGGGTGGAAAAAAATCATTACTTCATTGATGGGCCCGGTCCCGGGCATCTTGCTCGGCACGGCACTGGGAATTGTCGCGATCGTCAATGGTTATGAGTCACTGTTGGATGCTTCGCTGCTCATGATCGCACTGAATGCGTTCAACTTGCTGCCGAGCCTGCCACTCGATGGTGGGTGGGTGATGCATGGATTGGTATTCTCACGTCATGCATTTCTGGACGTGTTGTTTCGATTGCTGGCAATCGGTCTCGCGTTCTTTTTGTTCGCAGTCGGTGCGGGAAATCTGTTTTTGTTCTTGGCAATCGTACTATTGATCGCCTTGCCGACCACCTACCATACCGCGAGAATCTCCGACCGCCTGCGCGCGGCAGGCGGCTTTCCCGACAAGGCGATTGACGGGCACATTCCTGCCGATGCAGCGAACAAGATTTCCGCCGAGCTCAACCAAGCGTTCCCGAAAGGTCTCGATATTCGTGCGAAGGCGAAACTGGTACTGCAAATATTTGAGACTGTGAACTGCACACCGCCAGGTTGGCTTGCCTCACTCTGCCTGGGAGGTGTGTACGCCGCCAGCCTGGTGACGGCGGTAGTCGCGGCATCATTTCTTTACTTGGGGAAGCACTCCGATCTTCAGCAGTTGCTTGTGGATGCCGCCTTCGGACCGCAACGGTCGCTCGTCGTTTCCGAGATGCGACGTGTACCTGCCGATGCAACCATCACCGACTTTGGTGCCGACGAGGTGCTAGTACTCGATTTTCCCGAGCGAGCGCGCGCCGAAGCAGCGCTTGAGCAACTGAGAACGGAACTGCCAGACGGGGGGAAGCTACTGCTTGTCGGCTCGACCGTGATGGTGCCGCTAGATTCCGATGAGATCGCGCAGCGGAAAGACGAATGGTTCGATCGCTTCGAAGCCGACGACACGCAGGCCTTTCTCTGTTCTTCTGAGCGAACTGGCAGCGTCTCAATACAGTTTGTCGCACCGTCCTTCGAAATCGCTGAACAGATCGACGTAAAACTTAGCGGCTACTTTGCACTTACAAACGCGCATGAGTATGTGCCGCCTTGGCACACGGAGATCGAACTCACGTCAGAGCAAACTCGCGCACGCGAAACGGTTCGTCAGTTAATCGATCAAGAGTGGATGGCTGATGAGGATCTCGAGATAGACTTTTACGATGATTTTCTGCAAGCACAACGCCGTGGTCAGAAGGACAAGGTCAAGGTGCTGCACGCGAAGATGCTTGAAGAGCAGAATCGTCGGCTGAAAGAACACCTAGACAGTCTGCGAAAGTTGCCGCCCGACGAAATCGACCGCGAGATTGTTGATGCCTACGAAGCCGATCAGAAAAGGCAAAACGAGCAGCCGCCACCGGAAGGCGACGAGTTGGACCCCGCGATGGTCGAGCCACTCGTCAACCAGTGGCTTACGGATTTCGACGAACGACTGGGCAAACTGGCTCCCGCCTTAAACGACAATCGTGCGGCCGATCCCACCGTCGCTCATTACGGCTACTCATCTGCGAACGGAATGTCGGTGAACCTCAACGTGACGTTCGATTCGCTGCCCGTCGGGTTACTGACCCTTCTGGACTGGCTCGACAAACAACAGTGCATCGACCTGAAATACTCGATCCACGGCGGGTTCTAGTCGACCTGCTGTCAAGCTCGCGCGTCGCTGCCAGCCGGCGGCGCTATTTGCCGTGTGTCAACTCAGCATGGACCAAAGCACTCAACTCTGATTCCAGCGCGGCCACACGGTTGGGGCTCCACCAGGCGAGGAAGTCGTGTTGAATTCGCTTCGCGTCGTCGTATTCCTTAACGATTCGTTTCGCCAATTGGGCCGCCTGCTTGGTTGGGGGCATGTCCGCCAGCCAAACTTGAAACAATGCTTGGGCTGTTGCGTGATCGTTCAACTGGCCTAGGTGCTCCTGGATTTCAGTTATCGTCGGGTACACGTCCTCGCGCAGTGCCGTGGGAAAAGCGCTGTGAAACAGCTCGATCGAGTATCGTAATCGCTTGCCGGCAATTCTCAGCTTGTGTAACTGACCGACTGTCGGATTTTGCACACTCGCCCGTTGGAACAATTCTTGACTTACCGACCGTAGCGCCCGACGTGCGAACTGGTCGAAACGCACCGCGTCGGATTGCTTAGCCTGTTTGTGTAAGACACGAAGGCAGCGTTCCAAACTCTGTTCCAGTCCGCCCTGCTCTTCCTCAATCGCCACGTCGACCAGCGCGGGTTGCACGAGTTCTCGTTGCCTAGCCAGTCGGGCGATTACGTACTCCTGGTGCGCAGACGCACATTCCTCACCCTCAAGCCTAGAGATCAGCACGTCGAGATCACGCGCTGGGCCCGCAGCGCGACGGATCTTGCGCAGCCATTTGCTCAGTCGCTTGGACTTGCTCTTGAGCAGCGGATGGAATGCTTGCAACGCCGCAGCCGTGCGACGACAGTTCACCCGCAGTTGATGCACGTGCTCCACGTCGTCGCGGTAGGAGTTTGCGGCCAGGGGCAATCGCTGGCGGACGAGTTTTAGCCGCGATTCCAGAATCTCTGCCGCCACGTTCGAAGCCGAACGCGTGACATCGATGACTTCTACCCACTTGCCCATGCGTCTAGCCTACCGCAGCGCCGTGCGTCAAGCAAACCAGCCAAAGTCACGAATTGCCTCGCTAGACCGAGATCGAGGCTCGATCATCTGAACTGGAGGACGCGAAGGAAACGGACGTGGCTGAGAACGCTTTCTTAAGCTCGTGCAGGGTGAAACCCAGTCTCACTAAGGGACTCTAATTAAGCGAAAACCGCATCGAGCGCCTCGTCAGAGTATCCAAGCACGGCAGCGAGTTCGTCCGCTTCGTCGCGCGCGTCAGTTTCGCTTTCCGCGTCAGCAGCTATGCCTTCGATTGCGGCAGCGCTTTCGATCGGCGTTCCGTATTGATCATAGGCGGACTGCCAGGCATCTTGGTCGTCCTGGTCGACGTCTGGGTTGCTGTCGTTCTCCGGGAGGCCAGCCTCGATGGAAACTCCGTAAGCACTCCGGAGCGCGAACAGGTCACTGTCGTCGCCAGCTTCGTTGCCATCAGTATCGCGATCCAAGTCACCAACGCCGTCGTCGGCAGCGTGACCGTTTGCCGAGTCGTGGCTTGCCGACGCAGCGGCAGGCGCACTCATCGACGCTTGCCACGTGGCCAGGTCATTCGCGTCAAACGTCGTACCATATTCGCGTTGCCAAGTGAGGAAGTCGTCCCCATCTGTATCACCATCGCTGTCGAAGTCGCTCCCACCCTGCACCGACGGATTCACCTCGTTGATCGTCTGGGTCGGGTCATCGATGCGACCCATGAACGTAATGGCCGAGGTCGCATTGTCGCGGATGATGAAGTGGAAGGGGCGATTTGCGATGAACTCATCACCATAGGAATTATGAGCCCACACCGCGAATCCCCACTTCTCGCTGCCAACGAAGTACGTGCGATGATCGCTCACGCGCAGGTTGTAAACCGGCTCCGCTTCCTCAGTTCGCACAACCTGTTCGACCTCGACCCAATCGCGGTGATCGGTTGAGAGTTTATCATGGGGTCGCAACTCGATGGCTGGCGTCCAGCCTCTTCCCTGCACGAAGAACGGATGCGCGTCCGTCGTGCGAATCACTCGGCCACCGACATGGAGTTCGACAATGTCTGCGTGCCCGTGCAGTCGCTTCTCCACGAGTTTGGGTTGCAACTCGCCTTCGACGTTTCGCTCGTCGCGCGCAAGTACGTAGTCGCCCGCCGCCAACTCTTCGATCGGTTTCTCGCCGTCCGGTGTGAGCACGGGAGTCCCTTCCGCAAAACAGAGGATAAAATCGACCTCCGTCGCGGCAGCTGCTTCGGTCCCCTGTTCGTTGACCGCAATGTCGGCCTTGTGGAAGACCTTGCTAACGAAGATTCCGCTGGCGATATCCGAAAAGTCGGCTGCCGGCGTGAACGCGGTGGGCATACCGAGTTCCTTGAGTAAGGTATTGAGACCGGTCGAGACGGTGGTTTGAAACTTCGGCAGGTACACGTCCAGAAAATCGGGCTGCGGAGAACTCGCCAGCCACGTGTCAATGTCGCCCAGCAACTCTGCGGTGATCTCATCGGGCCCGCTCGTCGGTGGGAGCATCAGCACCATCGAGGCGCGGCCATCGCCCATCGGTAGATCAAGAATCTGAAATCCATCGATCTGCGTGAACACGGTCGTCGGCTGGGTCGACATCATTGGTGTATTGACCGTCCCACCATCGTCGAGATTGAATGTCCAAGTATTTGTGTACCGCGGATCGAATTGGTAATCCCACTGTCCACGAAAATAGACGGCATTGGTCAGCACCATTTGGATCGCCGGTGTTAGTCCACTCACCAAGTCCTGAATCTTATTGCGTGTCTGCTGCGCTACCCAGTCGTTGATCGTGGCTTCCGCCGCATCCAGATCGGAATAATCGAGTGGCTGGACCAGCCCGCCGTAGTCGGTCTCGATCGTATCGACAAACCCCTGGCCCACCGGCAACGTATCTCTCGGCCAAATGGCATTGGCCGTCGAGAGTTCGTAGTCGCCCAGCCAGTCCAGTTGTTCGATCGAGCTTAGCAGTTGACCGAATGATTCGTGGATCCCAGGTTCTGAGCCCAAATGCAGGACCTGCTCCATCTCGGTTGCCGTCTGGCCATTGGCTCCCGCGTAGGTCATCGCGAGCGCTGTCGAAATGCTCAGCGGCGAGAAGAACAGATTCCCTTCCTCGCGCTGCAGACGTTCGTAGACGTCGGCTGCAAACGTATTGATCGCCTCGACGGCGCGCGCGGCCAACATGCGGCGATCTTCGAGTACTTCGATTCGCAAACTTCGCGAGGGTGTGCTGTGATGCCTCTGAGACAATCGACCAACGGACTTTTTCTGCACCACATTCATCGTCTTCCTCCCTAGCGATGATCCGTTGTGATCGCCAACACGCCCGCGCCTAATCGGATCGAGGACGCGACGGTTGGCATATTCCAACTAGCCGGATTTTACCAACAACCCACCGGTGGAGCAATGAATTCCGAAAACTGCCGGATTTGCGGCATTATGAAATCTGAGTGCCGATAGTATCTCCCGCCTAGAAATTGGGAGGTGTGCGATCAACGTCAGTGCAGAAGTCAACTTCCGTGAAGAACATCCTCCGCACGCAGCGGCCAACGCAGTGCCGTCGAGTTAGCCTGCCAAGCCGCGACCGTGAGGGAGTCGACCAAACAAGTTCCCAACTCACAACGAAAAGTGTAGCGGTGACTCGAGATGCGGAGAGAGTTTTCGCTTCCTGACGGACGCGACTCGGTTACCTCTCGCAGAGGGAATTGGCGGCTGATCTCTGCGCCGTAGCGCCTTTGCGAGTTCCCCTTCGACCTGCGGTCCGATCACCGCAAGCCAATCAACGTACCGACTAAAGCGAATGCTGGGCGACGTGTTCCTCGGCGGCGAGGCGGGCCTGTTGGTCGCCGGCGAGGTAGATCGCCAACGGAGCACACATGCGTGACCAGGTGGCTTGCTGTTTCGTCCAAAGGAACTTCTGCTCGCCGGTGGCGTGGCAGCAGACCCGCAGGGAATCGCCGCGCCAATTTTCGGGCACGACGAACCGCACCGTGAGTTCGTGCGAGCCTTCCAAGGTCGTCTGCGGAGAGGCGTGGAGTTTGAAGAACACCCCGTGTTCCTGATTGATCGTGCCGCTGGTGACCACGGCGTAGCGCGGCGCGACGCGGGTTTGTTGTTCGGTGAGCACCTCACGCTTGTTGAGTCCGGCGTTCGCACTGGGCAGCACGTGGGCCACCAAGTCGCCGACGGGGACCGGCGCCTCGCCGCCTAACGACGCACCAAGCGACTTGCCGTGCTCCGTCGTCTTGGTGACGGCGATGTCTTTGCTGAAATCGCTTTGCAGCTGCGTAGTGGGGGCGAAGCTATCTACGCGGATGCGGCTATCGCAATCGCCGATGTCGATGCGGACCTCCTCGACGTCGCGGATGTCGCCTTTCATCACATGGACCGACACACGCAGATTCAGCTCAACAACCTTCAGGTCGTGCAGACTCGTCGCGTCCTGGTCAGACTCGGCTAGCAGTTCCGCCGTCACGTCCCGACATTCGGCTGTGCGACCGAAGTCGAACACCAGCGAAGGCGCGCTCGCCAGCGCGGCGGAAGTCGTAAGCGTGAGACTGATGAACAATCCGCACCACCGCGGTAGGGGTGCTGAGCAGCCGGGAGCAAGCATGGCATTGATTCCGTTCCGAACAAGAGATTCCACACACGTCGGCGCGCCCCCCTGAGCAGCGCCGACGTGATGTAGTTGTTACGGAATCGGTGCAGAAATGGTTTGCCTGCTTGCGGAATTTCGCCACCGAATCACAAAGGCCACAGAGATTTGAACCTATGAATCCTGCGACGCGAGTGCTGCTTTCCTGTCCGAATCGCTCTAGTGCTCATGTCCCATAAAGGCGGTTTCGAACTTCTTGATCGCGTCCAGCAGCGCGTCGCCGTTGGCCGGGTCAGCGGTCTGCTTGCACTTCATCGCAGCGATCAGCACGCCATGGGCTGCCTTCAGCCTATCGACGTAGTGGTCTGCATCGGGTTTGATTTTTTGAGTCATGAAGTACTGCGCGATGATGTGCTGGGTATTGTTGGCGTGGGCTTCCTTGGTCGCGACCCAGCGCGCCAGTTGGTTGTGCCCGGTCGCGTCGTGCGTGCCGGCCAGTTCGCCGATTTGGACGATTGCTTTAGCAATGGTCGCCTGGTCTTCTTTCATCTCGGTGAAGCGAGCGCCATCGTCGTAAATCCCACAGGGAACTTCGCAGTGCGCGGCCAGGTAAGCCATCGGCAAGAAAGTGGTCGTAACAAGAACTGCGGCCAAAACCAAACGTTTCATCAGGGAGCCTCCCTCGAAATGAGTGCACAACAGACGGACGGAACTACTTACGCCCAATGTAGTGCCGTCTGCGCGGAGGGTCAATCAAGGGCGCGTCGTTTCAATCGAACTTGTCGACCTGTTCGAAGAAGCTTCCATCGTCCACCAAACGCGGGTCGCCGGTGTCGCGCAGTTCTGCCAGCAATTGCTGCTGAAGCTGGCGGGCAAGTTGGCGAAACTCCGGCTCTTCGGCGAGGTTCCGCATCTGATACGGGTCTTGCTTGACGTCGTAGAGTTCCACGCGCGGACGTTTGCCGTAGGCGTGGTCGAAGTAGAACTTCCCTGTTTCGTCGTGGCGGTGCTCGTCGATCCAGGCCTTCGTTTCGCCGGCATCTTCGTCGGGGAGCGTCACGCGAGTGTTGTTGGTCAGCTGCTTGTGCGTGGGCGGCTGGTCGCCGTCCAACCGATAAGGATCGCCTAGAGGGTTGCGCTCCGGCCGGAAGTTGATGATCAGCAGATGATCGCGGGTCCGAATCGCGCGCTGCGGGTAGGGCTTGTTTCCTTCCCTCGCCATATCGACATGACGCTCCCGACCCGTGAACACTTGCTGCCGTTGTGGGTCGATCCACCCGTCTGCCTGTGACCGCAACACGGGCCACAGCGTATTGGCAGTCATATTCTCAGGGACGTCCACTTCGCCGGCCTCTAGAAATGTGGGGGCCAAGTCGGGTATCGAAACCAAATCGTTCACTACGCGACCGCCGACGATGCCAGGGCCCGCGACCACGAGGGGTACTTGCGTGCCGAAGTCGTACAGGTTGCATTTGCCGTGTGGAAAACCTGGCGCGCCGTGATCGCCGGAGATCGCAATCACTGTGTTCGTCTCATGCCCGGCGGCGCGCAGTTCTTCCATGAGCACACCGATCGCGGCGTCGAAGGCGCAGACTTCTCCCAGGTAGTCGGCAAAGTCCTCACGCACGGTGGGCACGTCTGGCAGGAAGGGTGGCATCTTGCCGTTCAACTCATCGGGGTGAATATTCCACAACGCTTTGCCAGATCCCTTCACCCAGCGGCGATGCACATTGGTGGGACCGAACCAATAGAAGAATGGCTTGCTCGAAGTGTTGGCGGTCAGAAACTGGCGGAAGTTATTACGCACTTCTTCGAGCAACTCCGCTTTCGCTTGCTCGACCGTGCTTCCCTCGGCAACTATTCGCGTGGCGTTTTGCGAGAACCCGTTGAAGCGGTTGCCAGCATCCTGATAGGCGGTGCGTCTCTGGCCGATCGGCGCGTTGACGGGTCTGCCCGGCGACCAAACTTTGTACGAGTAGCCGATGTGGTAGCCGCTGTCTTCCAGCAAGAGTGGGAAGGTGGGAATGCTGCTGTCCCATGTTGCTCCCAGCAAGACCGCACCTTTGCCGGTCCGCCAAAAGTGTTGACCCGAGAGCAATGAGCTCCGACAGGGCGTGCACGACGGTGCGTTGACGAAGGCGTTTTGGAAGAGCACGCCCGCTTTCGCAAGCTGATCGAAGTTCGGTGTGCGAGCGGCATCGTTCAACGTGCCTGGTCCATCCGCTTTGGCGTAAGCGCTCGCGTGTCGGCCCCAGTCGTCGGCGAACAGAAATAAGATGTTCGGACGCTGCGACGCACCAGCGACGTTCGACAGGGTAACAATCAGCAAAGCGAACAACAGCTGGCGTAGTGGCATGGTTTTGTGCCTAATAAGACAGAGGAGTGATTCACGAGCGTGAATAGTAACAGCGCGGGCACCGCCAGAACAGCGGCCGACCGCTTCAGGCCAAGATGCGCAGCGACTCGTCCTGGTCGTCAGATTCGGCAAGGCCTGTGATGAGTTCCCAGCGGCGCTGGCCGGTGCGTTTGGCCTCGCTGGCCGCGTCGATGTATCTCAGCCGTGGCAGGATGCCTTGTCGGTGTGCTAGTTGGATGGCGAGCCCGGGACGAGCGTTCGCTTCTAGCACCACCGGCCCCGTCTGGGCATCGATGACAAAGTCGATGCCGACGTAGCCCATGTCGAGCGCGTCGGAAAGTCGCATCGCCGCGTCGAGCAGTTCGCGCCACGAGGGAATCTCGATCCCCGCAATCACATTGCCCGTGTCGGGGTGATGCGTGATGGCGCGGTTCTCGCTCACGCCGCCAAAGGTCTTGCCAGTTGCCAGATCGATGGCGGCCGCCACTGCGCCTTGGTGCAGATTTGCCTTGCCGCCGGAGAGCCTGGTGGGCAGGCGAATCATTGCCATCGCCGGCACACCGCGATAGACGATCACACGAATATCGGGCGTGCCCTCAACCGCCAGACTCATCATCGTAGGATGGCTGACGATGCGACGCTCGACGATCACAACGTCCTCTTGCCCACCCAATGAGTAGAGTCCGGAGATCGTCGTCGACAGGTGATAACGAAAATCGCTCCACAAGATTTCTCGTCCACCCGAAGTGTAAAAGCTATCGCCGACGCGATCGGCGATCACCGCGATGCCGCGCCCGGCCGCACCGTTGGCGGGCTTGGCGACAAACTCACGCAAGTGGCCGAGTGTCTGATTGAATTTCTTAACGTCGCCGTGGGTGCTGAGTACTCCGTAGGTCTCGGGCACGGGAATGTCATGCGCTTGGCAAACCTGTTTCGTCAGCAATTTGTTGTCAACGCGCGGATAGAATTTCCGTGGATTGTTCGCCTGGATAAACGTCACGTTGCGATCGTTGATCCCCAGAATGCCGGCCTGTCGAAGTTCCTCGGGCCAAGCCCAGAAGCGCCGCAAGCCGCGGACAGGACTCGGCGGTGGATTCGTGTCCGTCATGGTGCTGAGGTAAGAAAATCGCGACGAGGGCTGGGAACGCTAGGTTGCGGGCGGCTGTGGCTCGTTTTGTTCTTGTTTAACCAAATCGCGGAATCGCCACAACTCGGTCAGTCGATAACCTGAATATCGCCCGATCAGGATGAAGGCGGCAATCGTCAGGAAATGAATCTCTGGGTACTCCAGCACCAGTCTGCCAATGTAGTCCCAGCGTAGCAACAGGTAACAGAAGGCCGCGACCACGACCGTCCCCAGCACCAGCTGAATGGCATAGCCGGTGCTGTCTTCTTCCATCGTGACGTAGACCCTCTCGATTAAGATCGTGAGAATCACCAGCGGAATCAAGACCGATTGCGTGGTCTGACCCAGGGAAAAGTAATTCACCAACGAGACGGCGAACACCACGCACAGAATGATCACCGTCAGCACGATGCTCAACCGCGGGACCATCAGCAAGTGCAGCTTCTCCAGCAGCCAGCGCCCCAGCAGCCCCGCGATCACGACGACGATCAGGATGACTACGCCTGTCACCCCCGCGGCGTAGATGAAGCTCATTGCTAGTAGTGCCGGCGCGAACGTACCGAGCGTGCGCAGCCCGACCAGATTGCGGAAAACGGCAGTAATCAGTGCTCCAAACGGTAGCAACAACATCAACGACAGGATGTCGTGCATCGGTACCGGCAATCGCGTTAGATCGAAGATGTCCGCGACATTGCTCGCTTCCGCCTGCAACACTTCGGGCTCTGATTCCAGCCGCAAGATGCGGTACTTGGCCACGACATTCTTGATTCCCTGTTGGTTGCCCAGCGGTCGGACAATACTGTCACCGCCACGGCGGATGGGCACGAACTCGCGGGGCATTCTCCGCGTGAAACCGGTAACCGGGTCAAACGGTATCCAGCGGTTGTCGCGATGCACCTCCGCCCACACATGAGGTACAGCCACGTCGCTATGGCGAAGTTCGAACCCGACGACCAGTCGCGCCGGAATATCGATCGCTCGGCAGAGCGTCACAAACACCTTGGCCCGTCCCAGCGGCGAGGTCTTTTGTTCGATCGCCCAGATCACTTCGTCACCTTCGTTAGGCTCAGTGGCGGGACGCAGGTCGCGCAGGCAGTACTGATAGATCTGCTCCAGCCTCTCGCTCTCGGTCGCCTCGTCGTCGGGTAGGGACTGTAGCACCTTGCCCACGCTGGGATGATTGATCGGAAAGTCGCGCTCACTCTGGGTGTATAATCCTTCGCGATACTGGGAAAGACTTTCCAGGTATCCTTGATTCTCGCCCGTGTCTCCGGACAGCAGACGGAGCTTGAAGACGGCCGACACCTGGTAGTTGCTGGCGTGTCGCGTTTCGTAGCGGAACTCGCGGTTCCCCGACGAGCCGCTTTCCCACCATTTCAATTTCAGGCTGGGATTGGAATCGTCGGGAACTTCCCCCAAGATTTCCAGGTGTGACATCGGATAGGGGCGACCCAAATGGATCAGCGCTGAAGACTCCTGTTCGCCGACCTGGGGATCGGCCTCGAAACTGACGTCGTAGCTCAACTGCCACAGACTGTCGGCACGTGCAGATTGCGTAGTTTTGCGTGCCTGGTAGCGGGAGCTGACTGCCAGCATGCCCAGCACCGCCAACACCAGCACGGCGAGTTGACTTAACGAACGAGCACTCAAATCGACGAACCTTCGCCCTGGGGGCCAGCGTAGAAGGGTGGGGGGTGATCTGGAGGGCGGATGCGACCTAAACCAGCCATTATAACTCGGACATTCACCCACGGGGGACGCTCGTGGGCGTTTTCCGCGATGTAACAACATTTTTGGCCAATCCATGTACTTCAGACGGTTCCATTCCGGATTGGAATCCTTGACAATGAAGCAAACGATCGGGGCGCGGGAAATAATGGAGGCCCGGCAAAGTCTCAGGCTCTCCACGAAACAGGGGGATCTCACGAGGGCACGGGCAAACGTTTCGCGCGCCGATCACCAAGGGATAGGCCTGCCCGTCGAACTGCATGTGTCAAGCGCTTGACCGACCATCGCAGACACGACGAGAAGAGAGATCTAAACGTGAAACTAAGTGCGCCTACAACAGGAACCCGCTGCGCTTGCGCTGACGTGGCCAAGTGGTTTTTTCTCGTGCTGATGCTGTCGTTTGTCTGCTATCAGCCGTCCCCTGCGCGCTGCGACGAAGCAGCCGCCGCAGCCGACACCACCGACGCGGAAGAGACCGAGCAGGAAGACACTCAGGCCGAGGAGTTTGAGGAAAGCTCGGAAGACCCATCGGGCGGCGAGTCTCCTTCCGAAGAAGAGACCCCGTCGGACGGCGAAGCGAAGTCGGAGGGGGAAACCAAGCCGGTCGAAGACTCGAAGCCCGACAAGCCGGCTCCGCCAGCAGATACAAACGACGACAGCGACCCCAAGGAAGAAGCTCCCAGCGAAGCACCGCAGGACGACAACAGCTCCACCGACTCGGCAAGTAGCGACGAGAAGGCCGAAGACGAAAAGCCCAAGGAAGACAAACCCGAGGAAGACAAACCACAAGAAGACAAAGCTGAGGAAGAAAAGCCAAAAGAAGACACCGCGAAAGACAAGACCGCCGAGGAGGAAAAGGCCAAGCCAGCGGAAGCACAGTCCGAGCCATCAGAAACCCAGGAAACGAAAAACGCCGAGCAGGCTCAGCCTGCGGAGACGGCCGAGACGACGGTTGAAATGGCGCCTACCAAGGAAGTCGATCCCCCCAAACCTCCGCCAGCAGAAACCAAAGAGCCAGAACAGACCAAGAAACCCAACGAAGAAAAGTGCATCATTGGCTCAACGGCCACCCTGCTGGAAAAACAGAGCGGTCTGAAGTTTCGCGCCCGCGTCGATACGGGAGCCAAGTCGTGCTCGCTGCACGTCGAGAAGATTGAGATTCAAGACGCCTCCACCAAGGAAGACGTTGTCGAGCGGATGACCGAGAACATTGGCAAGGTGATCACGTTCGTCGTGAAAAACGGCGAAGGCAAGACCCACATACTCAAGCGCAAGATCGCCACGTACGTCATCATCAAGACGTCCAACAAGGCCGAAGGCAAACGTCGTTACAAAGTGCCGCTCACGTTTCTGTGGAAAAACATGGAAAAAGAGGTGCTCGTCACGCTCAACGATCGCCAGCACATGGACTACCCATTGCTGCTAGGTCGCAATTTCCTACACGGCGATTTTCTCGTCGACGTTGAGCTGAACAGCGACGACTAGCACCGCCGATAGAGTGCTCATTCAGCAGCGAAATCGCTTTGCGTGGTCCTTAGCCGGCTTCACGATTCACTGACCAGCCACCATTGCTAGCGGTCCGCGCTGCTTGCGTCCTGGCTCCTTTCGACATTGCCTTGTCGCGAAATTTTTTCTATATCCCGCCCCACTAGTTCGGCGCGACGGGACTCTCGCTGAGCTACCTACTCCTCTCTACCACATCATCATTGGATCGCCACGCGGCGGTCACTGCGCGGGACTAAGCTATGACTTCGTTGCTGCTGAGGCCCTTGCGCCAACTGGCGCAAGCGCTGACGGCCAATGATTCGGCACGTCAGATTGCCTGGGGGTTTGTACTGGGAATGATGATCGGCCTATTGCCCAAGGGCAATCTGCTGCTCGTCATGCTGACCATGCTGTTGTGCGCGCTGCGCGTCAATAAGCCGGCCGGACTGCTGGCGGCGGGCATCTTCTCTTTGGTCGGACTTGCGTTCGACGGGGTCGCCCACCGTATCGGCTCGCTGGTGCTGCTGTGGGAGCCCGCGCGGCCTGTGCATACCTGGCTCTATGAACTGCCGCTAGGCCCGTGGATGGGACTAAACAACACCGTCGTGGTGGGTCAGCTGATCCTCGGACTCTACTTTGCGGTGCCCGTCTACTACTTGATGTTTCGCTTCGCCCGCCGGATTCAACCAAAGCTGAGCAAGTGGCTGCTGCGCTATCGGATCATTCGCTGGTTGCGAGGGGCCGAACTGGGCGCCAATCTGGGAGTCGACGCATGACCAAGCAATCGAAAACAGAAGCGCAATCGCAAACTGAAGCGCAACCTAAAACAGAATCGCAATCGACGACAAAAACGAAGCAAGGCCGCCTCTCGAAGTACATTCGTTTGGGCTATGTGCTGCCGCGCGTCGCGATTGTCGTGACCATTGGTCTTGCGGTTCGCTTCGGACTCGATCCTACGCTGCACTGGGCACTGGTCAGCGGCGGCGAGTCGGCGATCGGTGCAAAGGTCGAATTGGCGGCTCTGGAGACCTCGCTGTGGAATGGGCAGCTGACGATCAAGGAATTGGCCTTAGCCAATCCGCAGTCGCCGATGCGAAATCTGCTGGAGGCCGCTGATTCGCAGTTGCACTTGGACGTCAACGCACTGCTGCGCGGACGAGTAGTCGTCACCAACGGCGCGATAACCGGGCTGCAGTTCGACACCGACCGCGAGACCTCCGGCGCGCTGGCCGAAGTTCCCCCGGCGGAAGAATCGGGCCCTTCGTTGCTCGATCCTTGGCTCGACTCGGCCGGCAACATGGGTGAGCAATGGTTCGAGGAGATCGCAGACCGTTTCGATACCAATCTCGTCGATCAGCTGCAGTCGCCGAAACTGGCACAAGAACTCAAAGAACGTTGGCCACAGCAGTACCAGCAGCTCGAGGCGCAGGTCAAGGATATCCGCACACGCGGCAAGGAACTGGAAAAATCAATTCGCGAAGTGAAAGCGAATCCCCTCCGTGGGCTGGAAAAACTGGTCGAGTTGCAGAAAGAACTCGTCAGTCTGCAACAGGAAGTGAAAGCCGTGCAGCGACAGATCGGCAACTTGCCGCATCAGGCCGAAACCGACAAGCAGGCGGTACTCGCCGCCCGCGAGCAGGACGAAGCGCTGCTGCGCGAGAAGCTCAACATCGGCACGCTCGACGGCGACGGCCTCACCCAAACTCTACTTGGCCAACCAGTTACCGAGGGCCTGGCCTCCGCGCTGGAATGGGTGCGCTGGGCGCGAGCGAAAGTCCCGTCCAATCCAGCCAAGGAAAAGGACGCGCGCAGCCGAGGCACGACGGTGCGATTCGCCCCGCCGCAGCCGAGCTTTGTGGTAGAGGGTGTCGAGTTGCAGGGACTAGCGCAGCTGAGCGGACAACCACTAGAATTGATCGGCACGTTGACCAATGCGAGCAATGCGCCGAAGCTGTTGCCGGAGCCAACGCAACTGACGTTGCGCGGCACCGGCGCGACGGACCTGACGATGAGCCTCACGCTCGATCGACGCAACGAGGCGGCACACGATCACCTACTGCTGAGTTGTCCGCAGATCGCGATGCCGGCTCGCCAACTCGGCAAGCCGGAAAAGCTGGTCGTCGAGATGGGTGAGGGCGCTGCCAAATTTCACATCGATCTGCAAATGGAAGGCGATCAGCTCGTCGGCGAGATTCTCTTCGAGCAGGAATCACTGCAGCTAACGCCGCGACTTGCCAAGTCGCCCAACGGCCAACTGGCAAAAACGCTGGAGCAGTCGCTCGCCGGTGTGCAGCGGTTGCAAGCGAGCGTCGCGCTGACGGGCACGCTGAAGAAACCAAAGCTGAAAATCGAATCCGACATCGGTTCCCAGGTTGCCGCCGGATTGAATGCGACCGTCAAGCGTGTGCTCCAGGAACAAACCGACAGCTTGCTCGCCAAGAGCCGCGCACAAGTCGACGAACAGCTGGCCAAGCTGACCGAGCTGCGCGAGCAAGCCCAAACCGAGTTGCTTGGCCAACTGGGCGAGGGGCAAGAGCTACTCACGCAGCTGGCCTCGCTCACCGGAGGCGGCAACAACACCGGCTTGCCGGCGGGCATTCCGCAACTCGGCAAGAAGATGCGCCTGGGTGATATCCTGAAGAAGTGAGCCGTTAGTCCTACCTGGAAGCTCAACCTACCAGCGGCTATGCTGGGTTGATGGCCACTTCAGAACTACGACTCAACGCGCGCGCCGCTGCGCTCTGCGAGCACCTGCCCGACCAACTCGACGAGCTGCGCATTGCGCGGCATCAAGCCGCGTGTGGCGTGACGTTGTTTGACTTCGGCATTGATGTGCAAGGCAGTGTCGAAGCCGGCGAGCTGTTGGCGCGTATTTGTCTTGCTGATTCGGCCAGCATCGCGCTGATCGATCCCGATGCGTCCCTCGGCGAGTGGCCTCGCATCGAGGTTTCGACCGACCAGCCGGTTGCCGCCTGCATGGCCTCGCAATACGCCGGCTGGGAGGTCAAAGGTGAGAAGTTCTTCGCCATGGGTTCCGGTCCCATGCGCGCCGCGGCCGGGCGCGAACCGCTGTTCGATGACATCGGGTTTCGCGAACGGGCAGACGTCTGTGTTGGTGTGCTGGAATCATCCCAGCTACCGCCCGACGAGGTGTGTCAAGACATCGCCGGTAAGTGCGGAATTCAGCCTGAGCAACTCGCGCTGGCTGTGGCTCCCACCAGTAGCATGGCAGGCACGCTGCAGGTCGTCGCGCGCAGCGTGGAGACCGCGTTGCACAAGCTCCACGAATTGGGATTCGATTTGCACCGCGTCGTCACCGGCCAGGGCGTCGCGCCTCTCCCACCGCTCGCGAAAGATGATCTCGCAGCCATCGGCGTGACCAACGACGCGATTCTCTACGGCGGCCGCGTGACGCTGGAAGTCACCGGCGACGACCGGTCGCTGGAAGAAGTCGGCCCCCGTGTGCCCAGCTCGGCATCCCGGGACTACGGCAAGCCGTTCGCCGACGTGATGGCGCAGTACAACAACGATTTCTACCAGATCGACCCGCTGCTGTTCAGCGCTGCGCAAGTGACCTTTGTCAACGTTGACACGGGCAGCCGCTTCACATTCGGCGAAACGAATGCCGAGATTCTAGAGCAGTCGTTCGGTGGAGCGTGAAATGACATATGTGGTATCGCAGCCCGTGGATTTCGGGTGCCACTGCTGGTTTCACCCAGCAGTGCGTATCTGGAAACCGCTTCGCACTGCTGGACGAGCCAGCAGTGGCACCCGATCCATGACGCGCGGCGCGGGAGCATAAAGAATGCGTATCGCCGTTCTCGGTTCGGCCACCAGCTGGTACGTCGGCGATCTACGGCGGGCAGCCGGAACCCAGCACTCAATCGTCCCCGTCACGTATCGCCACTTGGCAGCGAACATCGACCGTGACGGTCTGACGCTACACTCGGGCGACGAAGACCTGCGCGGTTGCGACGCGCTGCTTGTGCGTTCGATGCCACCAGGCAGTCTGGAGCAAGTGATCTTCCGCATGAACGCGCTCGCCCAGCTGGCCGAGGCTTGCGTGCGCGTCGTCAACTCGCCGCGCTCGATTGAAGTGGCCGTCGACAAGTATCTCACCAGCGCGAAGTTGCAAGCCGCCGGATTGCGCGTGCCGCGAACGGCCACCTGTCAGACGTGGGAACAAGGGTTGGAACAATTCGCTGCGCTAGGCGGCGACGTCGTGGTCAAACCGTTGTTTGGCGGTGAAGGCCGCGGCATTACCCGTCTCGATGACGAGGCAGTCGCCCAACGCGTATTCAAGACACTGGAACAAATCGGCGCCGTCATTTATCTCCAGGAATTCATTGCGCACGAAGGCTGCGATCTGCGCGTGATGCTCATCGGCGACCAACTGCTGGGTATGCGCCGCCGCCACCCCGCCGACTGGCGTACCAACATCAGTTTGGGCGCGAAAGCCGAACCACTGGAAGTCACCGACGAGTTGGCCCAGCTCGCCCGCCGCGCCTGCGCGGCGATCGGCACCGAAATCGCCGGCGTCGACTTTCTCCCTGGCCGCGACGGCCAGCTCTACGTCATCGAGGTCAACGCCGTGCCGGGGTGGCGAGCCTTGTCGCGCGTTACAGGCGCTGATGTCGCGAAACACGTGCTGCAGCACGTCGCGGCTGGCTAAATTCTCGCAATTTTGGCGAAATCTCCTTCCGCCTGTCATCCTCCTGCCAGTTTTTTGGATGACTCCTGTGAGGCGGCACTACTGCTGCGAACGCAGTAGCTCGCTGCCACTCACTTCGCCAACTTCCCTCGCCGCAGCGATCTCACAGGAGAATAGCCATGTTCCGTTCCAAGAACCAGCGACAGGCACGCAAAGCGTCCCACCAGCCACGTCGCCGTCAGATTGAGACTCTGGAAGAGCGCCGTCTGATGGCAGTCGACCTGGATCAATCGGTGTTCAGCCCCGAAGCGTTCATCGAGGCGATGGACTTCATGTACGAAGACAACATCATGGGCTACGCGTACACCGTCAACTACAACGGCGAAGCCAATGCCGATGTCGGGTTTGGCGGCTGGGCGCGGAGCACGCTCGAAGACTCCCCGTTGCTGTACTTTCCGTCCACTCGCATCGAGGTGGCGAGCGTGAGCAAGATCATCACGACGGTCGCTACATTGCAGCTGCTTGAGCAAGTCTACGGCGACATCGACTATGGGCTCGACCGACCACTGATGTCTTTCTTGCCCACGGATTGGGGCACCGGCGACAACGTGGAGTGGATCACCATGCGGCACTTGCTGCGGCACACGAGTGGCTATGGAGAAGGTGGAAACAACGATGCACCGAACGAAGCGGGGATCAACTTCGAAAACTTTAACAATAACAACTGGTCCAATCTGCAAACCATGCTCGTTCAAGACCATATCGCGACCGACGTGGTGGCAGATCCCGACTATGTCACGCCGCGCTGGCCAAGGCGCTACAACAACGCCAACTTCACACTGCTGTCGAAAGTGGTGATCCCAAAGCTGCTCGATATGGAGCAGGACTATACGGCTGCGAATCTGGCGGCAGCAGGCATCACGGACCCAGACGCGTTCACAGGTCAACTTTACGCCGACTATGTGCGAGCCAACGTTTTTGAACCGCTGGGAATTCTGGGGGCGAGCATGGACATCAACGAAGGTTCAACCGCCAATGCGTTATCTTACTCCGGGCCGAACGATATCACCCCCGGAGTAAGCATGACCGACGAGCAAGACAACGGCGGCGCCTTCGGCTGGAAGCTCTCGGCGAATGATCTGGGGCGCTTTGTCCACGGCGTGGAGTACAACAATAGCATTCTGTCTGCGAGCGCACGTCAGTTGATGCACGACGAGAACCTTGGGTGGAGTCCTCAGGGCGCCGGTGATGGCTCGGCGCAACGAATCGTAAACGCGTTTGGGCCGCTCTACAATCACGGCGGCCTGCGGGGATTTGGCGGCGGCTCTCGAATGCTGGCGGAGATTATGGTCTTCCCAGGCGGCATCGAGGCGGCCGTAGTCATCAACTCCAACCGGGGTCTCCTTCCACTAGCAAACCCCGACGATACGCTCCATGCCGCGTATACCAATGCGTGGACGGACATCGTCTTTGACGGCACGGACGAAGCCGACGATTTTGAAATCAGATTGAGCACGTCCGTTGGGCGTCCCTCACTGGAATTGGTGATGAATGGCGACGTTCAGTTTTCGCGCTGGATCGACACTCTCGACACGCTGACGATCAATGGACTCGGTGGCAACGACACTTTCGATGTTGACGCACTCCCGGCAGGCGTGGAGTTAGTAATCAACGGTGGTCAACACAACGATGTCCTTACGCTTGCTGACGTGTCGGGCAATTTGGAGGCGGTCGCAAACGTGACGTTCAACGGCGGGAGCGGCAACGATTCGATGACCATTAACGATGCGAACAATGCGTACGACACCTACCTGAACTCGCGCTACAATATAACCGCCACGACACTCTGGCGTGGTGCCGCCACGGGGAATCCCGCAGATCCACTCGGCGAGGCACGCGTCGACTACTCGGGCGTCGAGCATCTGGAATTGACCACGGGCGACCAGGCCGACGATTTCTACGTCGCAAGCACCGTGGCGATCAGCACGACGATCAACGCCAGCGGCGGCGACGACAGTCTGTTCGCCAGCCCATTTGGCGGAAAGCTCGATGCCGTCGCCGGTCTGCAGTTCAACGGCGACGACGGAACCGATTCGGTACTGATCAACGATATGAACAATCCTTATGACACGGCGCTCAACTCCCAGTACGAGGTGTCTTCCACCGGAGTTAGTCGTTATGGATCGCACCCTGTGCCCCAGGTGCCGTTCGTGACCAAAGCAATCGGGTTCCAAGCGACAGAGAATCTAACGCTGTTCACCGGCGACAATAACGATGTCGTGAACGTGGCGAGCACCCCCGACGGTGAGACCCTGATCGAGACGGGCGGCGGCAGCGACACCCTTTACGTCACTCAGGCTGCGGGCAATCTCGAACTCGCCGCCGGACTGACCTTCAACGCCGGTACCGGTAGCAACAACAGTCTCATCATCCATGACGAGAACAATCCGTACGAAACGCTAGTTAATCGCCCTTACAGCGTCACGCCCGTTAGCGTCACGCGCTACGCGGCACAACCTGGTCTTTGGCTCGGGGCGGAAGTAGGAATCACCTACAGCGGCGTGCAGACACTGGAGCTAAACACCGGCGACGAGAGCGACACGATCGAAGTCCATGGACTGCAGCTATTGGGTGACGCAAGTTCGATCGATGCCACGTTCAACACGGCAGGCGGCGACGACACGCTCGTGGTGACTCCCAACGATGGCAATATGGAGTATGTCGAAGACCTGCAGTTCAATGGTGGCGAAGGTAGCGACTCGGTGATCGTCCATGATGAGAATAATACGTACGCCACAGGGCTGAATGGCAACTACACCGTCACGTCGAGCAGTGTGTCGCGTTATCGATCGAATGCGAACATCTGGACGCCGTTCGCCGAGACCGCCATCAACTTCGACGGTGTCGAGCACGTCCAGCTGCATGCCGGTGCCGGCGGTGATACGATTCAAGTCGAGGACGTCGAGTCGTTGGATTCGATCGCGATCTACGGCGGCAATCCAACGCGGACTCCGGGCGACACGCTGCAGCTGCTGGCTCCGCCGGCCGCCTCCACAGCCTGGGTGCCCAGCAATTCGGAGTTCGGCGCGGGGCAGGCAATGATCGACGAAACGATGATCAGCTACTGGGAGATCGAAACGGTCGATACTGACTTTGCCACTCCCAATCCGGAGAGCGATGCGTTCGGCGACTTCGACGGCAATGGCGTGGTTGACGGAGACGACCTCACCCATCCGTTGCTGGGCTACCATGCCCGCTATGGCAACGGCTTGAACGGCAGTCACTTCATGGCTTGGATGCAGCACCACGGGCAGAAAGTGCCGGCCCCGTCCAACACGAAGCTGACCCAGAGCTTCAGTCTACTGGTTCTCGACGATGCGACGCTTGAGACTGAACCGATCGCCGCGGCTGTGGTCACGGACGAGGCTCCAGCGATCTGGGGTGCCCACGGTTTGGTCGCGACCAAAGAACGTACGCAATCGCTCGCCGATAGAGACATCGCGTTCAGTCAGTACGCAGGGCCTGAACATAGTGCGGAAGTGGGCAGCTTAACGCCAACGCCGCTTGAGTCGACGAAGACATCCCAGAAAGTCGACACGCTCGCAATCGAGCGTGAGGCGAAAAACCATGAACTCGCGGTCGACCAGCTGTTCGCGGAGTTCGAAAGCGAGGCGCTAGTGGTGTGAGTCAGGTGCGCGTCGTCGCTGGTTGGAACGTGCTTACTCGCGTGGTAGGCGAAGATGTTGGGAGAGTGGTGGCGAGGTAGGTCGCTTCCAATCTGCACGGTCCTTGTTCGTACAGTCTCTGTAACGACAAAGCTCGTCAGCCACAACCCACCCATCTCCGTCGCGCTCGTCGTGTCGTTGTGGTCACCTTGAGCTTTGGTCCAATTCTACCACAACGGGCGGCCAAAAATAGTTGCTGAAATTGGCCGCGCCGTTAGGTAGAAACAGACTACCAGATTCTATCCTTGGGAACTTGTTATGGAGGTGCAGCGATGGCGACAGTTGAGCAGGAACGTTCGCGCGTGGGGCAGCCGCGGGTGTTGGACGAGATGAAGCGACGTGAGATCTGTGCGTTGGTATCGATGGGCGCATCCATGGAAACAGCGGCGGAGTATGTCGGCTGTTCCTACGTGACCGTTTATCGCGAGCGGCAGCGGGACGAGAAATTTCGCATGCGGCTCGCGCGTGCGCGGGCGACGCGGCAGCTGGCGCCGCTGCAAATGATGCGGCAGGCGGCCAAGACCCATTGGCGGGCGGCGGCCTGGCTGTTGGAGCGATCGGATCCCGAGCAGTACGGACGTCGGCGTCCGCGGGCATTTGGAGCCCAGGAGTTACGGGCGCTCAAACGCGACCTGCTCGACATCTTCGACTCGGCGATCGACCGGCCCGACTTGCGCGCGGAGGTGACCCAGCAGATGCAAGCGACAATCAATTACGCCATGCACCACGCCTGGGACCGCCCACGCACGGGCAAACCGCTCCGACGCGCGATGCAACTGCTAGACCAACGCGAGGAAGTGAGGCCCACGCGCGATCCGTGGGACGAGTTGCAGCGCTCGCTTGATGAGTTCGACCGCGACTGCGGATTGTCGTCGACGACGGGGCGTTCTTGGCGTTCGCCAAGTTTTGAAAGGTCCCCCGACCCCGACCTTTCAAAACTCCACCCCTCTGACAGTACCACGCGAAGCAATGACGCGGAGAATCCCGCCCGAGTTGACGGCAACGCGTACCAAAGCGGCTAAGGTTCTGTAAATGAAAAACAAAAACCTTTCAAAACCGTCAAATGATCAATGACCAAGCCCCAATGACCAATGGCTAGAAGCAGTTGCAATATTCCATTCCCCGTTTGGGGAGAGGTCAGGTGAGGGGCAAGGCTACCAAGAATCAACCCTCTCCTAGCCCCTCCCTGCGAGGGAGGGGGACTTTTGAAACTGCTTCTGATAACTAACGACTAACGACTAACAACTAACAACTAACAACTAGTAACTAGTAACTAGTAACTAACAACTAGTAACTAGTAACTAGTAACTAGTAACTAACCGCCGAGCAGCGTTGAGCGTATTCACCAACAGCATCACCCGGGTGAGTGGGCCGACGCCGCCGGGGACGGGGGTGATGTGTCCGGCGACTTCGCTTACTGCGGCGAAATCGACGTCACCGACCAGGCCGTCGTCCGTGCGGTTGATGCCCACGTCGATGACCGTAGCGCCCGGTTTGACCATGTCGGCGGTAATGAAGTTGGGCCGACCGATCGCGACGACCAGAATATCGGCCAGGCGGGTGACCGACGGCAGATCGGCGGTGCGGCTGTGGCACAACGTGACGGTCGCGTCGGCGCCGCGTTGGGCGAGCATCACGGACAGGGGCTTGCCGACGATGTCGCTACGGCCCACGACGACCACGTGCTTTCCGGAGGTTTCGATGTTATTGCGTTTCAGCAGCTGGACACAACCGTGCGGCGTGCACGGCAAATACACCGGGCGGTTCTGCACCAACCGGCCGACGTTCTGGGGGTGGAATGCATCGACATCCTTCGCGGGGCTGATCGCTTCGAGCACGCGGTCGGTGTCGATTTGCTCTGGCACTGGCAATTGCACGAGAATGCCGTGCACCGCGTCGTCTTTGTTCAGCTTGCCGATTAACGCAAGGAGCTCTTCTTGAGTCGTTTCCGCTGGCAACTTGTGCAGCTGGCTCCCGATGCCGACCTCTTCGCAGTCGCGTCGCTTGTTGCGGACGTAGACTTCGCTGGCCGGATCGTCGCCCACGAGCACGGCCGCCAAGGTCGGAATCGTCACGTTGTTTTCGATGAAGTCGATCACTTCCTCGCGCAGCTCGGAACGAATTTGCCGAGCCAACGATTTTCCGTCGAGTATGTTCGCAGGCATGGGGGGAGGGGTGAGGGGGCGGGAATCAGGGGTCGGAGGAAAACGTGCTGTTGTCGCGGCGCGGAGGATCGCGAGCACGCGACAGCCCCAGATTCTAGCCCGTTGGGGCGGTATTGTCAGGAAGCCAGCAAACCCCAGGCGAACTTTGTGTCCACAGCGATCAGAATGTGCAGCAGCACGCAGGCTTCGATCGCCGCGATCCAGTCATCGGCCATGATGCCCAGTCCGCCGGGTAGTTTTTCGAACTGTTTTGTGGGTGGCGGCTTGGTGATGTCAAACAGGCGAAACAGCA
>JANQQA010000300.1 GCA_028285205.1 Bythopirellula sp.
TAGGGCGACAGGTAGCCGCGGTCGAACTGCATGCCTTCGACGACTTCCAGTTCGGTTTCGGCGGTCTTGGCTTCTTCGACGGTGATTACGCCTTCATTGCCAACCTTCTGCATGGCTTCGGCAATCATCGTGCCGATCTCTTTTTCGCCATTGGCCGAGATGGTGCCGACCTGAGCGACTTCGTCGGACGTGGCGATCTTGGTGGCGCTCGACAGCAGCTTTTCAACGACTTCGTTGACGGCCATGTCGATACCGCGCTTGAGATCCATCGGGTTCATGCCGGCGGCAACCGACTTGTGGCCTTCCTGGACGACAGACTGCGCCAGTACGGTGGCCGTGGTGGTGCCATCGCCGGCAATATCGTTGGTCTTGGAGGCCACTTCGCGCACCATCTGCGCGCCCATGTTCTCGAACTTGTCTTCCAGTTCGATTTCCTTGGCGACCGTTACACCATCTTTGGTGATGCGCGGTGCGCCGAACGATTTGTCGAGAACGACGTTGCGGCCCTTGGGTCCAAGGGTGACTTTGACTGCGTCGGCGAGAATGTTGACGCCATCGAGCATGCGCTCGCGCGCCGTGCGGCCGAATTTGACTTCCTTAGCGGACATTTCTGCTTACTCCCGGGCGTTGTGCCCATTGCATTTCGTTGACGGTACGACGAACAGCGCTCAGGCGAGCACGCCCATGATGTCGCTTTCCTTCATGATCAGAAGGTCTTCGCCATTCAGCTTGACCTCGGTGCCCGACCACTTTCCGAACAGAACTCGATCGCCGGCCTTGACGTCCATCGGGATCAGATCGCCGTCATCGTCGCGTCCGCCCGGTCCGACGGCGACGACTTCGCCTTCCTGCGGCTTTTCCTTGGCGGTGTCGGGAATGATGATGCCGCCCGCTGTCTTCTCCTCGGACTCGACGCGGCGAACGACCACGCGGTCGTGCAGCGGACGGAAGTTCATCTCTGCCATTTTCGTTACCCTTGATTGCATGAACTGGGGTTTCTGGCCTTGCGGCCTGAGCTCAAAACGCTCGCTAGCACTCATTGGTCCTGAGTGCTAGCGGAGGGCAGATAAGAGGCGAGGCTTGGTGAGTCAAGTGCGAAGCACTGGACTGGCATGCAAAAACGGGCGCCAGGAAGGCGCCCGTTTTCAGGTTTTGCGTTGTGTGCGGCCGATCAGGGCTGCGGCGGCATGTAGTGAGTCAACCGCAGCTTGCCGATATCGTCGCCGATCTTGCGGAAGGCCGCCTTCAGCTCCACGTCGTTCGAAGCCGCGATCGCTGTCTCATCGGACGTTGCGCAGTGGTTCATGACGCCCGTTGCGGCAGAGCTCGGCGTTCCGAAATAGACGAAGTAGATCTTCACACCGCGTTCCTTGATCTTGTCGCAGAACTGCTTGGAGGACTCGTCAAGCTCGACATTCGCTGCGCCCGAACCGGGCCTTGTGCCCCAACCCTTGCGGAACGGATCATCCTTCCAGTAGCCGAAGCTCGACATCGACATCGCATACTCGTCGGGAAGTGTCGCCGAGTTGTCGCCATCGGTCATGAACACCAGGATCTTCTCGGCGTCATTGAAATCGGCGGCGCCCACAAGCGGCTCCCAAGGCGTGAGCGTGTTCATCGCCCAGGAAAGACCAATCGTCAGGTCCGTACCGCCATTTGCGTCCATCCGGTCGATGGCAGTCTGAATCAGCGTGTCACTGTCAGTCAGGTTCTGGACCTTGGCGACGTTGCATTTGCCGTTGGGGCCAACCGAATAGCCCCAGGGATGCGTGCGGCTCTTGGTGTTCTGGTTGACCGCATATTTACCAGCGTTGAACGTACGGGCACGCACGATGTCCTCAAGGTTGAAGTCGGAGTGCCGCTGCGGATAGACGAAATGATCTTCGTCATGTGAATCGCCGCTGGTGAAGTCGCTGGCGCCGCCCAGATCGTAGACATAGTCGTTGCGATACTGCCAGAGCCAGCCGTCATAACCCGCATTCGTGTCGTATTCGTCGGGCGCCATATGCGGGACGTAGAGCGAGTCGCCGTCCCAGTCATTGGGAGCCTCGAAGCTGATCCGATAGTCGCCTGCACGGTGCTCGAAGCAACCGTTCCAAGTGACATTGGTGAAGTTGTCGTACACGTCGCGCCGCGTGACGATGCCGATATTGCTCAGATTGTTGAGCTGGGTCAGATCGACACCGTTGCCATCGGCCTCCAGCGGCAACACGTCAACAAGCCTGTTCGGCGTATAGAACACATGCTCGTCGTCGGTCGCGTTATCCCAGTGCGACGCCCTTCGCGGCATGGGGAAGTACATGTCGCCCGACGCGCTGCCGGAACCTGACTGATAAGGCGGCAGATAACGGAAGTGTTCGGTGGACTTGCCGTCCCAGTCGATCCACGACGCATCCTGGGCAGCGCCGCCCACATATTCGTTCGGCACGCTCACATGGGTGTGCCAGGGAACGATCGCGAACTTCAGATCGGCGTTCTCATAGTCCTCAACGGACTCAGTCGCCGCATCGATCAGAATGCGCGTGGCTTCCTTGGCGGCGTCCATTTTGCGTGAGGAGCCGGCAAACCAGTCCATCGACCCCGAATTGTCGATCGCGATGGCGACCTCGACATTGCGGCGGCCGAACTGCGCCTGCTTGCGCCCCACAACAGTCAGCTTGTCCTGTCCGAACAGATGCATGACGTAGGTGTCGACGTCGGATCGCGCCACGATCTGCACCATGCCGTCCATCGGGTCGACAAAGAATCGGTCATAGTAGACGTCACGTGCCGTGACCATGCGCGACATCATCGCCTTGCCTTCTTCGACAAGGTCTTCTGCCGGAATGTTGGGGTTCATCGTCGTACGCTTGGCAAGATGCAGCGCAACGGATTGGGCGGCAGCGTTGACCTGCGTCTCAACGCGTACGGCGTTGGTATAGTCGACCGCCAGCGCTGTCATGCCGAACAGCGGCACAACGGCAAATCCGGCCATGATGTAGGCTGCGCCCTTCTCGTCTGCGGCAAAGCGCTTCAACAAGTTGCTGATCATGTCCGCCTCGTACTTTCTCCGCACATTTGCGGTTCGAAACGCGCCCGGCGCGCCTGTGAACTTTGGGGAAGGTTCTACAGCAAACAACTGAAGGCCCATTTAACCGATCGCTCGATTTTGAACGTTCCGGAAAAACGGAAAAGAAACGGTTGAAAGCTACAGTGATCGGCAAAGCAGGGCTCAGGACCATGATCAGCCGCATCAGAAAATTCATTGTTGGTGAAAGAAAAGGCGTGGCCGCCATCGAATTCGGCCTTCTGGCGCCTGCCTTCTTTATGCTGATGATCGCGATCTTCGAGATCTGCTACTATGTCTACATGTCGACGGCGACCCAGCGCGCCATCGAGAAAGCCGTCTTCGATCTTCGCACGAACCATGCGGCTTCGATCGTCCAGCAAAACGGCTTCACGATCGAGGAATGGTACCGCGACGCAATCTGCAGCCGTGTCAATCTGTCCACATGTGAGCACACGCTGCGGGTCTCGATTCAGCTCTTCGACGGCGACATGAATCAGATCTTCTCGACCTCCGATCCAGACCAGCTGACCCTCGGTCCGCGCCAGTCTGTGATGCGCGTCGAGGCCTACCTTGAGATGCCGACGGTGATGTTCACCGAGCTGATATTCGGTGATGAAGCTTCCAAGCTTGGCACCGGCATCACCTTCATGACGGAGCCGTGATCAT
>JANQQA010000308.1 GCA_028285205.1 Bythopirellula sp.
GTCTCCGCGATCACCGCCACGGTCGCGATCGCCCCCGCGGTCACGATCACCGCGATCTCGGTCTCCGCCTCGGCCGCGATCGCCCCGTTCGGCACGCTCGACGACACGCTCTTCACCGTCGTCCGACGCGTCCGCGAATTCATCTTCGATGCCTAACTCTTCCAGGGCACGCCGCCGGCTTAGCTTCACACGGTCTTGCTCATCAATGTCGATGACAATGACCTTCATCGGATCGCCGACTTTGCAGATATCATCCACGCTGGAAACGTATCCGTTGGACATTTCGCTGATGTGGACCAGTCCATCGCGCCCAGGCAAGATCTCGACGAACGCGCCAAAATCACGCACGCTGCTGACGATACCGTCATAGATCTTGCCGATTTGAGCGGTCGCCGTGCAGGCTTCCACCCGCGTCATAGCGGCTTTGGCCGCATCGCCGTTCAGGGCACCGACCACGACCGTGCCGTCATCTTCCACGTCGATCGTCGCTCCGGTTTCTTCCTGGATGGCGCGGATGTTCTTACCGCCAGGTCCGATGAGCATGCCGATCTTGTCAACTTCAATCTTGGTCCGCAGCAACCGTGGAGCGTAGCGGCTGGTCTCGGTGCGAGGTCGCGGGATGGCGGTAATCATCTTACGCAGGATCTCCATGCGAGCTTCGCGAGCTTGCTTGAGCGTGGCCCGCATGATTTCCTCGCTGATCCCATCGATCTTCAGATCCAACTGGATACCGGTGATACCCTCGGGAGTGCCGGCGATCTTGAAGTCCATATCACCAAAGTGATCTTCGTCTCCCAAGATGTCCGTCAGCAGTAACCAACGGCTTTCGTCTTGCTGAACGAGTCCAATGCTGATCCCGGCGACGGGATTGGATAGCGGCACGCCGGCCGCCATCAGTCCCAACGTGGCGCCACACACGCTGGCCATCGACGACGAGCCGTTCGACTCCAAAATGTCGCTAATGACGCGAATGGTATACGGAAAATCTTCCGCGTCAGGAATGATCGGCGCCACGCTACGTTCGGCCAGGGCCCCGTGCCCAATTTCGCGACGTCCCGGTCCGCGAATCGGTCGGCATTCGCCTACTGAATAGGATGGGAAGTTGTAATCCAGCATGAACTTCTTGCTGAACTCTTCGACCAAACCATCGACTCGCTGTTCGTCTCGACTGGTGCCCAGCGTGACGGTCACCAGGGCTTGTGTCTCACCCCGCTGGAAGACGGCCGAGCCGTGGGTTCGCGGCAACACATCGGTTTCGCACTCGATGGGCCGCAGGCTCGTATGATCGCGACCGTCGGGCCGCGTGCCACCCAAGATCAACTCCCGCACGACTTCGGCTTCCATATCATGCCAGGCCGAACCGAAGGCATCGCTGGTCACGGCTCCTTCGGCGTCTGGATCTGGAATGATCGCGTCCTTGGCCTCTTGTTTGAGGGCCGAGACGGCTTCGGCGCGAGCTTGCTTGCCGTCGGTTTGCTTCGCTTCGCGGTAACGCGTGGCATAACCATCACGAATGCGGGCCAGCAATCCATCGTCCTCGGGTGCCTCGAAGGTGATCTTCTCAGGTTGTACCCGCTCGGCCATTTGATCGATCAGGCCAATGACTTCCTTGACGATGCCGTGGGCATACATGATGGCTTCCGCCATATCGGCCTCGGGCATTTCTTGCGCAAAGCCTTCGATCATCAAAATAGATTTGTCGCTGCCGGAAATAATGAGGTCCAACTCACTTTCTTCCAGCTGCTGGTGGGTCGGAAAGGCCACCAATTCACCATCGATCTTCGCAACTCGCACGGAGGCAAGCGGTCCTTGGAATGGCAGCGAACTGATTGCTAGCGCCCCGGCAGCGCCGTTCATGGCCAGCACGTCGCCATCGTTTTGGAGGTCGCTACTGAGAACGGCGCTTTGAATTTGAACTTCGTCATTAAAGCCCTTGGGGAACAGCGGCCGAATGGGGCGGTCCATCAGTCGGCTGGTTAGCGTTTCCTTGGTCGTCGGACGACCCTCGCGCTTTAAAAAACCGCCTGGGAATTTCCCGGCGGCTGCCATGCGTTCTCGGTAGTCACAAGTCAACGGAAAAAAGTCCGTTCCCGGCCGCGAGGGGCCTGTGGCAACGGCCGTCAACACGACGGTGTCGCCGTACTGTACCAGCACACTGCCGGCAGCCTGCTTGGCCAATTGTCCGGTTTCCATGGACATGACCTGTCCGCCAATTTCTTTTTCTACTCTGATCTTCACTACTTGTTTCCTAATCCAACAATAACTTCACTTCTCAACAACATGGAGACAGCTCCTTCGTCACCACAGACGAAAAAGCTAGTGGGACTCACACTGACAAGGCAACTGAATCGCCAACGAATGTCGAATGAGTGGACTCAATTCGCGGCGACAACCACGTCAGATGCGAAGCACGCTTGGAGCGTGCGGCCGGAGGGCAGAAGCACACCAAGCCAGTGAGTTGAGGAACGAAACGCCCAAAGTGCTGTTCCGCCAACTCGGCGTCGACCTTACCTCCTTCTTTTCAACGATCTTCCAAGTTACGCCGCCAATATGCCGGCCATTCGCCGCGGCGCTTGCAAGCAGCCGCAGGCTACAACGGATCGTGACTGAGGTCGAAGAATCCTATTTTCGAATGCCTAGGCGACCAATCAGGTCCAAGTAGGCTTGAGGATCATGGCGTCGCACGTAATCGAGCAATCCTCGGCGTCGGCTGACCATGCGTAACAGCCCGCGACGACTCGAGTAATCCTTCTTATTGGAGCGCATATGCTCGGTGATGTGATTGATACGCTTGGTTAAAATAGCAATTTGAACCGCGGAAGACCCAGTGTCATTGTCAGAAGTTTTGAACTCCTGGATGGCTTGCGTCTTCAATTCTTTGGTAGTGGTCATGTTAATTGGCACTTTAACCGGCGGACCGGCCTCACTCGATTGATTCCAATGTACCCGATCGTTGAGCTCGAAAGTCGGCAACCGTCATTGAGACCAGATTGGCCTCTCACCCATCGACCGCGGATGAGTGTGGCGGTTGGGTCTGCAACTATCTCTCTGTCGCTTACTCGCTGTCTCTTTCACTCCGTCACTGTCTATCGCCGCCCGTTGTGCCGGCACGATATCGGCCAGCACGGCTCGACAAGCAGAAAATAGTATCGCATTGACTGGAACTCGCAACCGCAGATTGCCGTTTCGACCCCGCCCAGCAGGGATTTACGGGGTTTCGCGGGTCACCTGTCCCGCGGCAAGAAACCGGTCGCCTGTCTCGATCTGCCGCGCAATGGTAAAAAGCAGGCTAATGGCTGCCGGACGGAGCTGTCCGAACGGCCTATCCTGCCACCGAACGCAACGACTGACCATCCGATTTCCCGCCTAACGGATCGAAACGACGATGAAGGGTCTTCCATTCGTATTGACTTTCACGGCCTTAACTTTCGTGTCGTGGGGCGCCTACGGTCCCGTGCTGCACCATGGCGCTGTGGCCCTGGATCATGACAGCATGCGAGCGTTTGTGGGGGTGGGATTCGCCTATTTCCTGATCGCCGTGCTGCTGCCCCTGTTTATTCTCAAGCGGAGTGGGGAAAGTGGGCAATGGACGGTGACTGGGATAGTTTACTCGTTGGTGGCCGGCGCCGTGGGTGCCGTCGGAGCCTTGGGGGTGATTCTGGCACTCGGATATGGCGGAAAGACCGTGTACGTCATGCCGTTGGTTTTCGGCTTCGCACCGGTCGTAAATACGCTCGTCACGGCCACCATGAGTCGCACGTTCAATCAAATCCGGCCAATTTTTATTGGCGGCATCGTGGCCGCAGCCCTCGGTGCTGGCGGTGTGTTGTTCTTCAAGCCCGTTGCCCAGCCAGCGGCGGCGCCCGAGCAACAAGCGTCGGCCGAGTCTGGCGTCGAGAAGACCGCTCAGGACGCTGGCGCGGCTGAATCGGGTGCCAACGATGAGCAGCAAGACCCAACGGGGCAAGAAACGGCGAAGGCGGCGACCACCAGCCTGGTTGGCATCATCATTTCCGTCATCATCGCGGCCCTTTGCTGGGGCGCGTACGGCCCGATGCTGCACATTGGCCAAGGGAAAATGGGCGGCAGTCGTTTGCGGCCATTTGCCTGCGTGGGCATCTCGTATTTTGTGATCGCCGTCGCAGTACCACTGGTCTTGATCTACTCTCGGACGTCGGCCTCTGGCAGCTGGGACCCCATCGGGATGATTTGGTCTTTCTTGGCCGGGGTCGCTGGAGCCGTTGGCGCGCTGGGAGTCATTCTGGCCTTCAACGCCGGAGGCAAACCGTACTACGTGATGCCACTGATCTTTGGCATGGCACCGGTCGTCAACACGTTCATCTCGCTCAGCGAAGCGGGAACCTGGTCTCAAGTGCAGTGGATGTTCTGGGTTAGTCTGGCGGTCGTCATCGCGGGAGCGGTCACTGTATTGCTCAACGCGCCCAAGCCCGCGCCCAAACCAAAGCCGGCAGCGGCTCCGGCCGAAGCCTCGCCGATTGGTTGAACACGACTGTGTTTAGCCATCGGCCTTCGTCGTACTCGATCAACCAATACTCTTTCCCAATTTGTTTAGCCGTTAGCCATAGGCGCACGCGTACAGCGCCTCAACTCCACCTACAACGTCTGCAACTCGCCTTGTTCACGGGGCCATCAGCATTCACTATTCTGCCGACGCCGAATTCAGCGGCTTGCGTCCACAAGCAACGAAGTAACGCGACGATTCAAAAATCGCGATATCTTCCAGCACATGCTGAAAGTAAGCGGCATACCATTTCGGTTTCTTGGTCACCACCAGCAGTGCGCCGCCAGGGCGTAGCGTCGCCAAAGCCGTGTCGACGAAGTGCTGGGAAATCGTGTCTTCGCCAAAGTACGGCGGGTTTGCCAGGGCTACGTCGATGGGCACGGGCAGTTGCAGATCCCCCTCGGCGTTCCATACCGGCCGGATGTTGTCCAGCGAATTCAGCTGGGCACCGCGTTTCAGGCATTCAATGGCTCGCGCATTGGAGTCCACGCCGAAGACCAATCCGCTAGTCTTGAAGGCCGACGCCAAGGACAGCGTGCCGGCCCCACAGCCCATATCCAATACGTTGTCTTGGCTACCGATTTCGGCGGCCAACATCAGCTGCCTTGCGCCGGCATCGGCCCGACGATGCGCGAACACACCTGGTCGGCTGACCGCTTGGATCAACCGATCTTCGTCGTCGCGGAACGCAAACTCGCACGCAAACTCCTTGAGCTTGCGTGGTGCGGACGTTTTGCGAGCCCAGTAGACGCAGCCTTTGGCTTGCCGACTACAACTGACCTTGTCAAACAGTGCCTGCAACTGCTCATGGAGCCAACTGTCCTTGGCATTGTCCACGCTGGCAACCAAGTGACCTCCGGTCGCCAGGCGTCGGTGCGCCTGCTGCAACAGATCGCGTGTCAATTCGGCCTCGCCGCGTTTCAGCACGGGGACAGCCACCAAGTCAACTTCGGCCTCCGGTAGATCGGCACCACACAGCACTTCAATCGACTCCGGCACACACAGACTCGCCTGGGCAGCATCGTGCAGATCCAAATACCAGGCTGCCGCGGTCTCGCAAGTTGGCTGCTGCGTCAGCCAGCCAGCAACCTGAGCGCGCCCCGGCGAGACGACCAGAGCCCGACGTCCAGAGACACCAGTTACTGCGACACCGGATGTTGCAACGCTGGAGCCAGCGACGCTTGGCCAATGAGCGAGCATCAGTTGCTCCGTCGGCAATGGCGGCAGTGCTGCCGGAGAATCTGCCGCTGGCGAGTCTGCAGCTGGCGAATCTGGTTGTGGCGAATCTGGAGACGAGGGTGAAGTCAACTTGGATCCCAATTCAGATAACGGGCGCTAGCGGCGACGATCGGGGCGCTCAGTCGAGCAGATCGGCGCGGTTGAAGCCTACCAGCGTAGGAGGGTCGCTGGCGGCTGACCAGGGCCAGCACGAAGACGGCCCTGTGAGGCTGAACGGAGTCCCCTAGACCATGCTGGAAAGGGCTCATACGATGGGCATCCGGTGGGGAGACGGACCGCGACGCTGCCTTTGGGTGTTCGGAAGCCCAGCGCCTTGAAACTGGCGACGCCTTGAAAACTGGTGACGTCCTGAAACTTGGCAGTGTCCGGTGCACCAGTCCAAACATCCAACCCGCATATTCTGATTCGAATAGCTGGTGGACTTCCTCCCTCCTGCTCCTGGTCAGCGCCATTTCGTTCGCCGCGAGGCGGTGCTGGCTTGATAACGGCGGGTGTGCGTTTGCCCTTTCTCCCGAAAATGGTACTTGCGTGTGGACGAGCGTAGCGGCGATGCCCAGGAATCGATAGACGCGGAACTGGTTCAAGTTCTGGGCTACCTCAACTTTTCATCGGGCAAGGTGGACCCGAAGACGCTGGCTGCCCTGAATCGCATCTATGCGCATGCCCTGCCGGGAGGCCCCTTTGAAGGCATGCCGGCCTGGCTGCAGATCCAACAATGGCTGCAAGACGCCTTGGCCCGCCTGCACGAATCCAATCCCGCGTTCTCCAACTGCGATCAGGCCGCCGCCCTGATCGAGCTGCTGTGGCTTAACTTCTTGCCAGCCTACCTCGATTTTCATCGAGACCTGCTGTTCCATCAGGAGCCCGAAGGCATCTTCAATGGGTTCTTTTTGGGCCGGGCCATGGAAGCCGCCCTGCAACAAGGCGGCCCCTGGGATGAAACTGAACGCATCGTCTCGGGCGCGATCCGGCAGATCAACGATTACGTTGGCTATCGTCCGGTCGCCGTGCTGGAGGGACGCAACCTGGAACCCTATCCGCACGAGTGGGTGCGGCCAATACCGATCTATCTGGCCGGTGTGGGAGCCACCAGTGGACCCTATCACGAAGTCGTCCAACGCTGCATCGCGATCCTGGAAGAAACCCCGCAAGACATTTTGACCAGCGCCAGCTTGGATTTGTCCTTGCTAGAAGAACTGTCGGTCGACCCGCGCGCCTACGACTTCGATCATCCGGTCAACCAACGGCCGAATTACCACTTCGGTCAGTGGGATCCACATCGAATCGACGAAGCCGGAAACTATCGCCGTTTCGTTGTCCAGCAAGTGACTTTGGACGCGCTGCTGGCGCGGACAGTCGAGTACTCACAGATTCCCAAAGACGAATTGGTGACCGAAGCGGCGGCCGTGCTGGCGGGGACCATTCTGATGGCGGCGGGAATCTGCGGCTCGGGCCCCGGAGCGTTTGCATCTACCGTTTCCATCACGGAACTACTCGGCCCGATCGCGCGCTATCGGGACGAATTCTACGAACAGTTGTTGGAACGTTTGGAGCCTGAGCACGTCCAGCGGCTGGTCCAAGAACGTGAGATCCGACGGCAACCCTTGGGCGGCGCACGACAACATCTAAACACACATCTGGCCAAACATCGGGCCAGTCAGCTGGAGCATGTGCAACTGGCCCGCCTGTTTGCGCGAATGGGACATGCGGCGGCGGCCAAGGAGCAGTCGGATTTTGTCCCCGTACCGGCTGCCCGCATCGTTTCGCGCATCGATTGCATGATGACCGCTGCCGACCATCACTTGCAGCGTGGTGAACTGGATCAGGCGGCCGCCATCTCGCCTCAAGTGATGGACTTGGTACACCGTGGCATCGAATGCGGTGCCATTGTGGACCCGTGGAACATCTTGGGTTTTGCCGGCAATTTTTCGCCTTTCACAGGACCCGACGCGGCCGTCCACGACCATCGAGTTGAAGATTTGGTGCAGTTGCTGGAGTTCGTGTTCGCTCTGCAGTCGCGTATCTGGCGCGAGGCGGCGGCCGCAGGGCGGCAAGACCTGTGCACCGAGATTGAACGGCAGTTGCGGGAGGCGGCTCATTGGTGGCGGCAGTTCGCGGCCCATGAAGTCAGCGACGTCGACGCCACGGATCCTGTGGAAACGCTGGAGTCCGCGGTTCTGGTGGCCAAGGCGCTAAGCCTGTGGCATGCCGGCGACGCGGCCGCCGGAGACATCAAATTCTGGGCCGAGCACGCTGAACTATTCGATTCACCGAAAGCCTACGCTTTGGTGGTTGAATCATTGCTGGAACGCCGGGACTTTGTGGCCTCCATGGCCTTGCTTGTGCACTGGCTTAGCCAAGGTGAGCGGGTTGGTCTACAGCAGGGAGAGGATTCGTTTTCCGACCTGGCGCGGCGCTGGCTGCAGCAGCTGGATCATCACCTGCAATCGGGCAATTCACAGCCCGCCGTGGACTGGCAGATTGCGCAAAAATTCCTGGACTATATGGAAGCCAATGCGGGGCATTTTTGGCTAGCTCCCGAATTCCGCTTGCAGCGCGGCGCGATGGACGAGCTGAACATCTCCGAACTGCAGGATGATGATTTTGAATTGCTCGAATCCGACGAGGATGCGGGGGACGAAGACGCCGGGATTTTCGACGCGGCATACGAAGATGTGGTGTACAACGATAGCACCGACGATGGCGTGGAAAGCGAAGTCCCACCGGAGGACGATGGTACCACTACCACGGAGTTGCTGGACGAATCGAATCGCTTGCATCAGCATGTGACTTTTCTGACGGCCCTGGCGCAAATGTGGAAGGGTGCCGCGCTGAGCCCGCACCTAAGAGCCGAAATCATGGCCGGACAGGTGCCGCCTGACGAAAGAACGGCTGGCTCCGGTGAAGAAGTCGACAATTCGCTGCTGGTCGCCATGGAAGGCTGGGCTGCGCAAGCGGCGGAAAATCGCCGCGGCTTGCTGCGACTGCTGCAGCAGGTGGCCGCTTACCAAATCCCCAAGACGAGCGCCGACCATGATGCCATGTCGCGCTACGATCGGCAGCGGCTGGTCAAAGAATCGCTGCTGGAGCGGATCATCAGTACGGCCGTGGAAACAGCGGACGCTCGCCGATTGCTGCTAGCCAATCTTTCGGCTTGCCGGGACATCGCGCCCTCGGTTGCTAGAGAACTCAAAGGATTGCACGAGGATGATCGGCTGGCGATTGAAATAGTCGGCAGCCTGCTGCACGGCAAAACTGACCAGGTCGAAACGCAGTTTTCGCGTCTCATCACAGCCCTGCGTTCGAAAAAGCTGCTGTATATCCCTCTAGCCCGCGGAGGCGATCCGGCGCTGATCTATAGCGTGCGTCTGAGACGCCGCATCCTATCGCACCTGCTTACCTGGTTGCCGCGGCAAGGTTATTTTTACCAAGGCTGTCAGTTGATCGAGACTGCCCGCTTCATGGAGCACCATAATCCCATCGGCCCTGGCGCGGTTACGGAATTCGATGACCTGTTCAAGTTGTGCTTTGTCTCGATGGTCCAAGCCGCCGTGCAGAACGCGCTGGCCTGGCGGACCGAAGAACTGCGGCAAGCTTCGTCGGCACCCCAGGACGTACCAGACCAAGACGAAACGCCGGCGGAGACAGAGAAGCCCAGCTATTTTCAGCTGGCTTCTCATGCCAAGAGCCTGGATCTCGGCGGCGTGCCCAATCTGGATCAACATGATGGCGAGGCCTTGTGCGAACTCGAGCCACGCAGTGAAGAGTTGATCGCCGTCCTCGAACAGTTGACCGAGGTCATGTTGGGTAGTTGGCTGTCGCATAGCCGCACACTGCGGCTGAGTGTCTTGGAAACCGTGGACAACTCGCGTAGCTGGGCGCGGCTGGTCGATTTCATCAAACGCTTTGGCGGTTCACTGTTCACGCAGGCCTTTCTGCGGCTGGTGAACGTCCGCGCTATCCTCCACCAAGGGGTGGAGCATTGGTTGGATCAAGTGGCCGAAGAAGGGCACGATGAAGAAGTTGGTGATCTGCTGGAAGCCATCGATTCCGGAGAGATCAAACGGGAGCAGGCCGAACGAATTCTGAGCGTTGTGTTGGAAGCGGTCATCGATCACTACAGCGAGTATCGCGATTACAACAGCACCACCACGCAATCCGACCGTGGCGAGATGCTGTATATGCTGCTCGATTTCCTGCGGTTGCGAATCCGTTACGACCGCGTGTCCTGGAACCTCAAGCCCATTTATTGGTCCCATGAAGTGTTGGTCCGCGGAGGGTGCCACCAAACCGCGCAGCAGTGGCGCCGCGCGTTGGCCGACCGAATTGGGCGAGAAAGCGAGTCCTACATTTCGCAGCTTCAAGAATTGCAGCAGCGGTATGCGATGCGCATGCCCACCGTGGCGGACAGATTGCACGAACGGTTTACCCGCCCCATGACGGTCGACCGCATGCGAGCGTTGGTGGGCCCGGCAATCCGGCAATTCCGCGATGAGAATCAATCCGACGCGTTCGAACTCTTAATCGACGAATGCAAACTGATGATGGAGCAGCCGACGGGAGTGGGCTTGGATATTCCCCAGTGGCTGACCAGCTTGGAAGACGAGGTGGAGAACGTGCTGGAGAGCCAACGTGGATTCTCCAACAAACCGCGCTACGAAGCAGCTGTGGGCTTTCGTGAACTTACCAGCGAACAGATCATCGAGCAGCTGACGATGGCGTCCACGAATATCAAATCGCTCAAGCTGACGGATGAATAGAGCAAGCCGCTTCACCGCCAGGCTGCCTAGCCGGCAAACTCGCCTGTCCGTCGGATCTTGACTGAACGACATCATTTGAAAAACACAAAACTCCTGTTGTCAATCGTGACCCAACATCGACACTGGTGCGTGTGCCTGCGATACGGCATGGCGGAGCACCAAGAAAAACCGAACGACAAACGTGCTCAAAGGCAGGTCGGTACCTGAGAAACGCGCAGCCGAGTTGCATCACTTGCCAAAATCAAAAAAGAACAACGCCGGGCACGGATGAGCCTCATCGGTTCGCACTGCCTTGGCTGATGGATAACGAAATTGAGTTAGCCGCGTTACGCCAGTTGAGCGAGGATAGCCGTGGATTCCAACCATTTTGACGTCTTGGTAATCGGTACGGGCCCAGGCGGCGAAGGCGCTGCCATGCAGGCGGCCAAAGAAGGTAAGCGGGTCGGTATTTTTGAGAAGTACTCGCGCATCGGTGGCGGCTGTACCCACTGGGGCACCATCCCCAGTAAAGCACTCAGGTTTTCCATCTACTCGATGATGGAAACAATCAATAATCCCATCGTCAAAGAGCTGGGCGTACGGCCAACGCCCACCTTGGGACAGCTTCGAGCCAGCAGCCGATCGATTATTGCCAAGCAGGAATCGATGCGGCAAACCTTCTACGAACGCAATCAAGTTCCCGTTATCCGGGGTGTGGCCAAGTTCATCGATCGGAATACGTTAGAGGTGCCCACCGGCGAGCGTTACACCGCCGATGCGATCGTGATTGCCGCCGGCTCACGGCCCTTTCGACCGCCCAGCGTGGACTTTGACCATCCCCGTATTTACGACAGCGACACCATCTTGGAGTTAACGACGCGACCTCAATCGATCACCATCTACGGGGCGGGGGTCATCGGCTGCGAGTACGCTTCGATGTTTCGCAATTTGGGGATTAAGGTCAATCTGGTAAACACCCGTGATAAATTGCTGGAGTTCCTGGACGATGAGATCATCGACGCGTTGTCCTATCACTTGCGTGATCAAGGAATCTTGATTCGGCACAACGAAACGTTCGATCGAATGGAGGGCCACGACGACGGTGCGGTGCTCTATTTGCAGAGCGGTAAGCAGATCAAAACCGACATCATCCTGTGGGCCAACGGACGTAGCGGCAACACAGAAGACCTTGGTTTGGAAAACATCGGTCTGGAACCTTCGTCGCGCGGGCACCTGAAAGTCAACTCGCAATTCCAGACGGACGTCGACAACATTTATGCCGTTGGAGACATCATTGGCTTCCCCTCATTGGCGAGTGCGGCTTACATGCAGGGGCGGGCGGCGGCGCTGCACATCACCGACTGCACGGACCGGTGTCTGAGACTGTCCGATATTCCAACCGGCATCTACACCTCGCCGGAGATTAGCAGCGTTGGGCGTAACGAACGCGAGCTGACAGCCGAGAAAATCCCCTACGAAGTTGGCCACTCCCAGTTCAAGAGCTTGGCTCGCGCCCAAATCACCGGCCGAGCAGTGGGCGTGCTCAAGCTGCTGTTCCATCGTGAAACATTGGAGATCCTAGGCGTGCACTGCTTTGGCGCCAACGCTTCAGAGATTGTGCACATTGGCCAAGCGATCATGAAGCAACCGGCTCCTTACAACACGCTGGAGTACTTCATCAACACGACCTTCAACTATCCGACGATGGCAGAAGGCTATCGAGTTGCGGCCCTGAACGGATACAATCGCCTGTTTTGACGGTCGCCGCCCGGTTGCCATTTGGCCAGGCTGCGATCTGGCCAGGCACAAATGGGCTGAACCCAACGACGCTAGGTTGTCTCTAAGTCGTAGTGGTCGCCCATCGCGAAAGAAAACGCGCCGCGAAAGAAAACACGTCGCGCGAGAAAACGTGCTACGTCAGTAGGTGCAACCCAGTACGCAAAAAGATAGTACGCGAAGCGACTGTGGGTGGCGCATCGAAAAGAAATCCTTACCAGCCGTGAATTGCCTGAGCCAACTACATTGATGTCTACCTCGACGATCGCCATTGTTGACTACCAGATGGGCAACCTTCGGAGCGTCCAAAAGGCGCTCGAGCACGTCGGCCAATCGGCCGTGGTGACGAGCGATCCCGATCAACTGGCCGGCGCTGACAAACTCATTCTGCCTGGCGTCGGCGCGTTTGGGGATGCGATTCGCGAAATCCGTCTCCGCCATCTGGACCAGCCGATTGTGGACGCCATTCAAGCCGGCAAGCCATTTCTCGGGATCTGCCTCGGTCTGCAGCTGTTGTTTGAGACCGGATACGAGGGCCGGCAGGGGCAATCCTCGGGCCATGCCGGCTTGGGTGTACTGCCGGGCACGGTGGAACGCTTTGAAAACTCGGCGGAGCGCAAGGTGCCACACATGGGCTGGAATCAAGTGCACATCGAACAGCCGGCCTGCCCGCTGCTGGAGGGTGTGCCTACCACCGCCCATTTCTATTTTGTACACAGTTATTATGCGGCGCCCGCGCGGGATGGTGATTGCTGGCTGAGCTGCGACTATGGCCTCCGGTTTTGCGCTTCGGTCTGGCGCGACAACTTGTTCGCCACTCAGTTTCATCCAGAAAAGAGCCAAACAGACGGCTTGCAGATGCTCAAAAATTTTGCCGAGCTATAGGCTTGCCGAACCGCAGGCGGTTATCGTTCGGCCATCACCTGCGCTTGCTCGATCTCTTCGTGCGCGAACAACTCGTCTAGCTGAGTTTCTGACAACCGCACTAGCAACACAACGTGTTCCACCGATCGATCTGCGGTGTGGGTTGTAAAGAACGCGCTACCTAGAGCTTTGGGAGGTTGAGTCGCGGCAATGGCCAAGATTTGCCCCGGACGGAGTCGAGCACTCAACCGCAGCTCGGGCCAAGCCTGATGTTGGCGTTTCATTTCCGGACGAACGCCATAGTCAGAGCTGACAAAGGTCTGTCGATACTCGCCATGCTGAATCTCGGGCGTCAGCTCCAACGTGGCCTGACCATCGCCATGTGGCATGGCCCGCAAATCAAACAGTACGGACGGTTGATAGTACGTTTCACCAGACACTTTTTCGCCATCGAGCAGCGTTAACACGGTAAGCGGCTCGGCGACTTGCTTGCGCACGATCAAGTCCTTGCGGCGAGCCGCTCGGCACTGCAGTTTGCGCATTTGATTGTCCACGTCGGCAGCCAAGCCCGCATGCTCGAGGGCGTCCGTCGTCTGTTGATGGGAGGTTTCCTGGATCTGCTCACGAATCGCGAGCGGCAACTCGCCAAACAGCAAGCCGGCCCGCAAACCATTGCGATCCATCAGCTGGCGAAACTGGATATCAAAAATGCTCTCGTCCGCCGAAGTCCAGATCGTGTCAAGTTGCTCTAGCTTGCTAGCCGGGAACCGAACCAAGACGGTCTCGATGACCACGCTGTCGAGGCTGCGGCCAGGGGGCTGCAAGCCAGTGGCTCCGTCATTGTCATGCGCGTTGGACGACCAGTGAGCACAGCCACTGCTTAGGGCAATCAGCAATGCTGCTGCCAGCGCAGCCGCGGACGGTGTCGAAATCGAACGGTTTTGAGGCTTGGCAGAGCTTAGTTGTCCACGCACAGCTAGCATACCGGTTGGCCAACTTGCCAACTTAGGCAAGCTTGGCATACGCCCATTCTCGAGGCGAGCGGGAATTCAACAGAATAGACACCAATGGCGCCGCCAGCTTAGAAGCTGGCCGTCCCAAGTGTCAATGCAGATGGAGCTCCGCCACCCGGCCAATTGCTGGCATTGCAACGCATATTTTGTTTAGCAGTCAGCCGCAGGCGCGTACTTGGCTGGCAAATCTGTACGCCTGCGGCTGACTGCTAAACATTGTCAATCACGCATCGTTGTTAGAGACCGGCAAACATCGGCAACCGATGGCATCGATTCGCACTAGGCGGAAAACGCCACGGTATTGCCGTTAGATCAATCGCAGTTGAATCGCCAACTTCTGGTCGCCTCGAACGATCGTTAAATCGAGCTGCGTATCTGGTTTCGCTAGCGCCAGCAGGCGATGAATGTCGTCAACGCTGGCGGTGATCCGATCATTGATTGCCACGATCAGGTCATCTTCCATGATGCCATTGCTTTCCGCGACGCTATCGGGTGCAACTTCGACAACTCGAACCACTTGGTCCGAAAGTAAGTCAAAATGGCGCACCGCTCCCTTGGGCAGCCTCTCTGTTGTAGCTACGATTCCAAGCTGCTGCCGACGCACGCGTCCATTGGCCAGAATCTCGCCGGTGACCCACTGGGCCGTGTTGATGGGGACCGCGAAGCCCAGACCTTGAGCCATCGGAATAATCGCGGTGTTGACCGCAACTACGCGACCTCTGGAATCGACGAGTGGTCCTCCGCTGTTGCCTGGATTGATCGGCGCGGTGTGCTGGACGACACTCTCGATTAGCCGTCCGTCTTGACCGCGTAGGCTACGACCTAGCGCACTAACGACGCCGGTGGAAACGGTTGACTGCAGCCCGAGCGGGCTTCCCATGGCAATCACGAGTTGCCCAACCCGTAGCGCCTCTGCGTCACCCAGCTGGGCATAGGGTAGTTCTCGGGTCGAAAGCTGAAGCAAGCCGATGTCCGTTGCAGGGTCGTCGCCAAGAACGACAGCATCGACGCGATCACCGTCTTCGATTTCAGCAGTCAACTCGGTGCGACCTCCAACGACATGGCTGTTGGTGATCGCCATTCCATCGGCGGATATCAAGAACCCAGACCCAGTACCTTGACCGCTTCCAGTGACACTGATGACGGCAGGTGATACGTTTTCGACGACTTGAACCACCGCTTGCGAGTACGCGTCGAGCACGTCGGACTCGGTCGGGCCAGCTCGATTTGATGGAGGATCTGTCGACCGCCGATTTGACTCGTCCGGTGATGCTGAAGTGAACCGATAGTTGTTGGGGTGTCTGGACATTGTGATCTCCTTTCAGGTTGTTGCAGTTGCATTTTGGAATGGTTTGATACTTGGAAGCTTAATCGGTGAGCAGCGTGAACCGCGCGCTAGCGCGCGGCGGCTGATTGGCACGCGGGTCCTTCTTGTAGGCTGCCTTAGCTGGTCAATTAGGCTGCTTGCGATGCATTCTCCGAATTCGAACTGGGCTCGGTCTGCGGTGACCCGGTTAGGTCGAAGACCATGCTCAAAACGACCGGCACGAGAAACACAGTGAAGATGGTCGACACTAGCAGCCCTCCGGTGATCACGGCACCCAGCCCTCGGTAGAGCTCGCTACCTGGTCCTGTCAGGAAAACTAGCGGCAGCATGCCTCCAACGCTGGTCAACGTGCTCATCAAGATAGGTCGTACGCGGCTTTGGACCGATTGGACAATGGCCTCCTTCGCGCCTTTGGTGACCGGGTTGCCGTCGTCATCAACTCCGCCCCGCCGGAAGTTCAAGGCTTGGTGCACGATCAAGATCGCGTTGTTGACGACGACACCGGCCAGGATCACGAAGCCAAGGATCGTCAGCACGTCCATATTCTGTACCGGCAAGTACCGATCTGCGGCCGTCCAGTTGTGGACGAGCGACAATCCGATGAAGCCGCCAAACGTGGCCAGTGGTACGCTGATCATAATGACCAACGGGTACGTCCAACTCTGGAACAGGACGACCATCAATAGGTACACGATGGCAAAAGCAAGAAATAGCGAGCTGCCAACTGTGCCAACAAATGAACCGTCTCCAATTAGCGCCATTTTGATTTCGGACAGGCTGCCTGCTGAACCTGCAAAGTTGACATCGACGCTGGGTGGGATCGCGCCCGCCTCACGAAGTTGCGCCACTTTCAGATTCAATTGATCGACCACAGCGGCCAGTGGAACGTCAGCCGGTGGTGTCAGTTCCAAAGTGACGGCCCGCTGACGGTCCACGTGACGGATCTGATCTTGAACTCGGACACGATCGACATTGGCAACGCTTGCTAAGTCGATGACACCATCGCGACGAGTGGCAACGGGTGCATTCATCATCGCGTTCACAGGTGTCTCGCCCAAAGCGTCTTGGTTGATGATCTTCAAGTCCTTCAGCTCACCCCCTCGCTCAAAACGTCTTGGAATCAAGATGCCATCACCGGAGGCTTGGGTGGCCAATCCGACATCTCGGCGAGTTAACCCGGCATCTTGCAAACGTTCGTCGATCGGCGTGACGCGAATCTCCGGAGTCGGCAACGTGAAGTTGCTCGGCGAAGGATTCGTGCTCTGGGGCCCGTAGTCGGTAACAAGATCTCCCATCAAAGCACCGGCCGCATCGACGACTTCATCCAACGAATCGCCGACGACGTCGATCTTGATGGCAGCTCCCGTCGTTCCCCCAGTTCGAAACAGAGGAAACTGAAAGGAAAAGTATGGCGTGTCCGGTGCGGCTCCACCGCCCATCGCGTTTTCCAGCAGCGGCAATGCGTCAGGTGTCCTGATGGCGTTCACCGGAATCGCAGCTTGAAAAATGCGTCCTTCGCGAGCGACCATGAAGTAGTGATCCAGCAAAGGGGCCTCAACGGTCTCACCACCTTCGGCGTCAAGCGGTAACCTGATGCCGTGATCGGTCATCGGATTGGGCCACCCGCGACGTGCTTCCTCGATGGCGAATCGGTCACCAGCGGCTTCCCAAGCTGGAGCGATTTTAGGTTCAATCCTCTGACCGACCTTGAACAGTTGTTCGACGCTATATCCCGGTGGCGGAACCATGACGCTGAACACCAGGTTGCGGTTGCCCTTGGGCAGATAGTCCAGCGGTGGAACCAGGTAATAGATACCAGCCGCGGTAACGACTATGAAAACGGTCGCCGTGACGACGCGGCGGACCCAGCCGCTGATCAGGAAACGGATGATCCCACCCAGTATCACCGGGACATCAGTCACCTTTCGCACGGCTCCGATCACTGCATCGAACCAGCGATGCAGGCGAGTTCTTGGATTGCGTTTCAGGGCGACCAATTCACCCGACTTGCGCAGATGATCGAGGTCCTTGCTGCGAGGCTTCATCGGCTTTAGCAAGACGCCGGCCGCAGATGGAATGACCGTCAGCGAAACGATAAGACTCAATCCGACTGCCGCCATGATCGCCAACGCGATGTCGCGGAACAGTTGTCCGGCGGCTTCTTCGATCAAGAGCACCGGAGCAAACACCACCAGCGTTGTCAGTGTTGAAGCCAGCACGGCTCCAGCGACCTCTTTCGTACCCTCGTACGCCGCGGTCTTCGGCGCGCTGCCGTTCTGCAAGTGCCGAAAGATGTTCTCGATGACCACAATGGCATTGTCGACCACCATACCGACGGCAAAAGCCATTCCGGCCAGTGAAATGATGTTTACGCTACGCCCAAGTGACAACAAGATGACGACCGTGCCGATCACCGACAACGGAATGGCGACGGCGATAATTCCGACGGTGCGGACACTGCGCAGGAACAGTAGCAAAACGATTGTAGCCAATACGCCTCCAGCAAGAATATTGCTTTGCACGAGGGCTAGTGAGTCTTTGACGTAGGTCGACGAGTCCCAGGTCTGCACCAACTCCAGCTGTGCGTCCTCGGCCAGCCGACCATCTGCTTTCAAGATATTCGCTTGCTGCGCCAGCAACCCGCCGTCCCCGTTCATGCGCGCGATTTCTGCTTGCAGCTCCGACATGGTGTCTAGCATGTTGCCGCCGGTCTCGAGCTGGAAGTTGAAGAATGGCATCAAGTTACCACGCGCTCGGACCCACTCGGTCATCTCTTTGTATCCCGTTTGGACGTTGGCAACGTCGCGTACGTAGATCGGACCGGCTTCGTCACGGCGGATGACAAGATCTTGTACCGAAGTGGCATCTTCGAAGCGGCCAAGTGTTCGAACGCGGATGTCGTTCTTGCCATCGGTGACTTTGCCGGCGGAGAAGTTTGCGTTGTTGACTTCCAAGGCTTCGATCAAGTCCGCGTAGGTCAAGCCGCGCGCAGCCAGCGCGATGGGATCCACCACCACTTGGACCTCAGACTCACGAGCTCCCAACATGCCCACTTGGGAAATACCGGGGATCCGCTCAAAGACCGGACGCATACGGCGGTCCATGAAATCGAACAACGTGGTCACGTCAAAATTTGGATCGTCGCTGCTCAGTCCAACCCAAGCGATGTAGTCAACGCTTTCGGGATCGACAGCTTCGACTTCGGGTTCGTCGACTCCGGCTGGGTAACGCGGAACTTCGCTGAGCTTCTGATCGACTTCGGCCATCGCCTCGTCGATATCGGTGCCTGTGCGAAATTGCAGACGAATGGCCCCGCGCCCCGACCGTGCGATACTGGTCATCGACGTCAGGTTCGCCACGTCCCCCAGGTACTTCTCTTGTTCTTCGATAACGTCCGATTCGATCTCTTCGGCCGAGGCATTCTCCCAGGCAGTGCCAACGGAAATGACCACCGAATCGACTTCGGGAGCCATGCGGATCGGGACACTGCGAAGTGCGACCATGCCCGCCATGACGGATAGCAGAACACCCACAGCGATGGTGATGGGTTGGCTGACAGAGGCTTTGATGATGTTCACGGTGGAGTTTCCCTTTCAAGTGGCCATGTGGCGGATTTGAAAGGGAATACTCGACTCACGAGACATCCTTACCGTGCTCAAGGAAATTAGCGCAGATTGTTTGGCGGCCGCCAAGTTCTGTGCTCAGGACGCTACGGAATCCCGCGAAAACGCGGACGCTTTGCAGAGAGCGAGAAAAATTTCTTTTAGCTGTTAGCCAGGCGATTTTGCCCGGTATTCCAACGCATACGAACGACATCACACTCAACAAATGGGTCTATCATGTATCGAAAAGCGACAATTGCCTTCGCAATAGCTGCCGTGGTTTCATTCTCGTTACCACGGCATTCCGACGCTCAAACTCCTGTTCGCGTTTCCGAAGTGCGGCTGGAGAGGTTGCAGCAACGCCAGATGGTGACCGGTTCACTTCGAGCGATTGCCCGCGGCGACGTAGCGGCACTTGAATCGGGGCGACTGAACGAGCTGACCGCTCGGGAGGGGGATACGATCGCCAAGGGAGACGTCATTGCCAGGGTCGATGACCGTCGTCTGCAAGCCGAGAGGAAAGCTGCGGAAGCTGATCGGCGCGTTGCCGAAGCGGAGCTGAAACGTCATCGAGCGACCGCAAAACAAGCGGCTGCCAATCTGGCTCGTGGCGAAAAACTGATCCGTCAGAACGCAGTCAGTCGTCAAGAGCTGGATCAGTTCCGCGCGGCCTCCGATGTTGCGACCGCCGAAATCGAAGCTGCGCAACGACGTATCGAGCGCGCCAGCGAAACCATCCGTCTACTCGATGTGCGATTGTCGGACACTACAGTGATCGCTCCCTATGACGCATCCGTTGTCGCCCGCCACGTCGAGCCAGGTGATTGGGTTCAACCTGGTGATAAACTGCTCACACTGGTATCGACGGGGCCTGTTGAGGCGTGGTTGGAAGTACCCGAACGATACGCTCCCGCCATTAGCGATGCCGATGCGAAGCTTACGATTAACTCCGACGCGCTCGGGCGAACTCTCGATGTCCTCAACGTCAAGAAGCTAACCGACGTGAATCGGCGCGTGAGAACGATGTCGGTAATCGCGACGATCAGCAACAGCGACAGGCAACTCGCTCCCGGAATGTCGATCCACGGCTGGGTGCCTGCAGGGAAGTCAGGCGATTATCTGACGGTTCCTAAGGACGCAATTGTGCGCCGTGCGGGGCAACCGGCAGTGTTCGCGGTCAATGAAGATCAGAAGGCGCAACAGATCGCTGTACGCGTCTTGTTTGAAACGAGCGAACGAGTCGCCGTCGAAAGTCCACGCCTTAGCGCCGGCTCCGCCATTGTGGTTGAGGGCAACGAACGACTCATGCCCCAGCAACTGGTGCAAGTCATGCGTGACCCGAGTCGTCCGGCAATGGCGATTGCGAGTCGTTAGAGCGCCTTCTTCTTGGTAATTTCTGGTTTCGATGATGGTGCGTAGCCACCGCCATCGATGGCGTGGCCAGCTGTCTGGAGAAACCAGATGTCCGGGCGAGCCGCACTCGCTGGACGCCCTCTTTCTTCAACTCGACAAGCCTGAAACGCGAGCGACAGAGTCACTCACGTCTGGACAAAGTCGCTGGCGCTTGGTGCTTGTTTCCTTTCGATCCCGCAAGATTGGCTCGATCCGGCTGGCCGACTGACTCCGACCCTAACCAGCTGCTCTCCTCGGCGTTGATTGACTTTACTTGACGGTAAAGTATAATCAAGGAAACGCCGATAGGAGAAGCATCACGGGGCCGACGATGGCGAAGAAGAAGCAAGCTGAACAGACCGCGCAGAGAATCCTGCAGTCGGCCACCGAATTGTTCCTGCGCGAAGGCTACGGCAACACCAATTTGGAAGACGTGGCCGCCGCCGCGGGTGTCACCAAGCCGACCGTCTACAGCCACTTTGGATCCAAAGACAGATTGCTATTGGCGATCACGGAAGCGCACGCTGGCCGAAAAGCTGCCGCGATGTCTTCGATGCTGCAATCAACCGGCGATGTACGTGCTGACTTGACCCGCTTTGGCGACGTTTTCCTGGAACGCGTCATGGGTGAGCAAGCGAGTTGTTGGCATCGGCTGGCGATGACGGAATCGGCCGAGCATCCCGAGATTGGTCAGGCGATCTATGCCGCTGGACCAGCCCGCGTGCTGGCAGCTCTTCGAGGATTTATCTCGAGCGAGATGAAAGCGAAGCGTCTGAAATGCCCGGACGCGGCCATCGCGGCGGAACAATTCATCGGTCTGCTCAGTGGATTGCAACCGGTGCGTATGATGTCCGGCCAAAAGCCGCTCAGCAAGTCGAAGCAACGAAAAGTCTGTAGCGCAGCGGTCGATACGTTTTTGGCAGCATTCGGGAGCAAATCATGACACCCGTCCGCTTTCGTTGGTTGTTGTCACGTCGTTGGCTGTTTGTTCCTCCGCTATTAATTGGCGTCACCGTGGTGGCCGTGCTGGCAAGTTCACAAAAAGAGCTGCCTCGCGCCGAGACGACACAAGAGACCAAGCCGGTCCATGTCGTTCGCGCTGCTTTTACGGATGTTTATCCGGCAGTGGTTGGCTTTGGGACCGCGAAAGCCAAGCGAACTTGGACTGCGACGGCCGAGGTGAGCGGCCAAGTCATCGCCACACATCCTTACTTGCGGTCGGGGCGCATCGTCGAAGCGGGCGAAACGCTGCTGCAAATTGACCGGGCCGATTATGAGTTGCGCGTCGATCAGCGTACCGCCGAGCTGTCGCAAGCCAAAGCTCAGCTGGAACAACTGAAGCTGAATGTGCAGTCCGATGAAGCTTCGCTTGAAATCCAGCAAGACTTGCTGGCGGTGCAACAGGACGACCTAGTGCGCTTGGAGCAACTCAGCCAGCGATCGGTCGCTTCGCAAAGCGAGTTCGATTCAGCGAAATCGGCGTTCCTGCAGCAGCAACAAGCTGTTCAAAATCTATTGAACTCGCTTCGCAGTTACCCGGCCCAGATCAAGTCCGCTGAAGCAGGGGTGCGTCTAGCGGACTTGCGAGTTGCCGAAGCCCGCCGCGATTTGGAGCGAACAACGATTGTGGCTCCGTTTCGTGGTGTGCTGGCCGATGTCTCCATCGAGCAAGACCAGTATGTCGCGCTGAATCAATCGCTGTTTGACGTGCTGGACATCTCAACGATGGAGGTGGAAGCGCATTTTTCGATCGCCCAACTAAACCGCGTCATCGATCATCGCTTTGAATTCCAGCCTGTAAGCGAGTCGGAGCCGAGATACGGTTCGTCTAAGCTCAGTTCGTCGATGAAACGTCGTTACGCTGACGCGACCGCCGGTGGCCTGTCGGATCGAATGTCGACTCGGGTGACTTTGCGCAGCGGCGATGTCTGCATGAGTTTTCCGGCGACCCCCATCCGGTTTTCTGAGTCGCTGGACGAACAGACGCGAACCCTGGGAATCGTCGTCGAAGTGACGAACGATCCCGCCATGCCACTGGACGGCGCAAACACGCTGCGCCCCGGTGCCTATTGCGAGATCCAACTGAGAAGTGATCGCGCCATCCATGCGATCTCGGTTCCGCGTGCCAATCTCGATGAGGAGGCCGTGTTTATCGTCGACCGTGACAACACGCTCAAGCGGCGCGAGCTTGAAATCGCAATGACGCTTCGAGACCAAGTGGCGGTCGTCGGTGGGCTGAACGAAGGCGACTTAATCGTCGCCCGACCTTCCGCATCATTGATGCCCGGCGACTTGGTGGATCCTCTGCCAGTGGAATCCAGACCAGTGGATTTCAGGATCGAGGATCCAGGGGCGGAGGTGGAGCCGTGATTAATTTTTTCGCGCGTCATCCGACGGCCGCCAATCTGCTGATGATCGCGATGTTGGCCGTCGGGCTGATGTCGCTCGGAGGCCTGCGCCGTGAGACGTTTCCCGACGCGCTGCCGACCGAAGTCGAAGTGTCTGTCTTGTACCCGGGTGCCACGCCCGAGGAAGTCGACGAGGCGATCGTTCAGCGGCTCAATGAAGCGCTCGAAGGTGTGCAACACTTGAAGGAAATCCGTAGCGTGTCGCTCAGCAATCGAGGCTCGGCCACGCTGAAGATGACCGACCGCGGCAACTACACCACGTTTCGAAATGAGATCGACAACGCGGTCAATGCGATCGACGATTTCCCAAGCGACGCCGAATTGCCAATCATCAAGCGACTGAATTCTCGAGATCCGGTGTTAGACATCTTGGTCGAAGCGGAGCTGAGTCCGCGCGCGTTGAAGTCGTACTGTGAGGAGTTGAAAGACCGACTGCTTGCGTCGCCGACGATTTCGGATGTCAAGATCTCGGGATTCGCCGATCGCGTCATGCGTGTCGAAGTCTCCCGAGAAGCTTTGCTGCGTCACGGGCTGAGCCCGACTGCGGTTGCTGCGTCGATCGCGAATCAGAGTCTGAACCTGCCTGCCGGCAAGATCGAAGGTGTTGAAAATACCTTGGTCCGTGTGCAGGAAGAGAAGGACACGGCCGAAGAGCTGGAAGACTTGGTCGTTTCAGGCGTTCGCGGGAGAGCCGAGGTTCGCATCCGCGACGTCGGCCGAGTTGTTGATGAGTTTCTGAACGAAGAAGACAGCATCGCTGTGGACGGCAAACGATCCGCAGTTCTGCAAGTTCAAAAAGCCAAGACCGAAGACTCGCTGCGTGTGGCTGCCGAAGCAAAGGCGTTGATCGCTGCCGAAGAAATCAGCTTTCCCGGCGTCCGGCTGACGGTCATCAACGATCAATCCACGCTGGTGACCGAACGAATTAGCTTGTTGGTCAAGAACGGCGTTCAAGGTTGCATCCTCGTGTTTCTGGTGATGTGGATGTTCTTCAACACTCGACTTTCATTTTGGGTCGTGTTTAGCTTGCCCGTCTCGTTCCTGGCCGCCTTTGCGCTGGTGCCTTCGGTCGGACTGACCATCAACATGCTGACCATGATCGGCTTGTTGATGGCGATCGGTGTACTGATGGATGATGGGATTGTGATCGCCGAGAACATTGCACGTCGCAAGAGCGAAGGCGAACCGGCGATGACCGCGGCAGTGAACGGTGTGAAAGAAGTGGGTGGAGGGGTCTTCTCATCGTTCTTGACGACTTGCTGTGTTCTGGGGCCGTTGATCTTTCTAACTGGCGAAATCGGTCGCATTCTGCGGGTGTTGCCAATGATGTTGCTGCTGGTGTTGGCGATGAGTCTCATCGAAGCGTACTTGATTTTGCCGGCGCACCTCGGCCATTCGCTCCTGCATCAAGATGATGCGCGCCGTAGCCGAATTCGCAGCCGCATCGAATCTTGGATCGACTTTGGTCGGGACTTGCTCGGTGTCGTCGTTGGTGCTGCGATCCGCTGGCGCTACGCCACCGCAGGCATCACGGCCATGGTCTTTCTGTTGTCGATCGGCCTGATCTTAGGTGGTCTCGTTCGTGGCCAAGTCTTCCCACCGCTGGAGGGTGACTCGATGGTCGCTCGGGTACTGATGCAGGCCGGAACTCCCTTGGAGCGAACCAAAGAAGTCGTCGCTCAAGTTGAGCAGGGACTGAATACGACGAATGCGACCTTCAAGCCGAACCAACCGAATCAACGTGATCTGGTCGAGACAACGTATGTGAGGTTCAACGAAAACCAAGAAGCCAAAGAAACCGGACCGCACGTGGCGACGGTCAGCGTCGACCTATTGACTAACGAGCTGAGGAACGGGCGCATTGTCGACATCCTGCAAACTTGGCGTGAGGCGGTGGGCGTCATCCCGGATGCTCAAAGCCTGACGTTCGACGAACCAACCGTCGGACCGGGGGGACGGGCGATCGAGATTGAGCTTTCGGGGTTGCCACTTGAAACGCTTGACCACATTTCCGCGGAGATCCAAGACTACCTGCGTACGTTTGACGGCGTCTTCAATCTGTCGGATGACACGCGTCGCGGGGAACGTGAGGCCAGAGTCCAACTGCGTCCCGGCGCCGTCGGTTTAGGGATCACCGCTGTCGAGTTGGGTCGCCAGCTTCGTGGTTCTTTCCAGGGCTTGCTGAGTGACCAGTTGCAAATTGCCGGTGAAGGCTATGATGTCGAAGTTCGCTTTGCCCAGTCAGATCGGACAAGCATCGCGGACCTGGAAGACTTTCGCGTCTCACTGCCAAGTGGACAGTCGGTGCCATTGTCGGACGTTGCCACGTTGACTTGGGATCGGGGTTGGTCGCGGATCGGTCGGATGAACGGACAAAAGGTGATCAACGTTCTCGGCAGCGTGAACACCCGACAAACCAATACGCTAGCGATCTTGAACGAACTGCAAACGGAGAAGATGGAGGCCTTGAAGCAACAACATCCGGGGCTGCAAGTTGGTTTTCGCGGCGAGGCGGAAAAGGGTGCTGAGACGGGCACGTCGCTCGGCCGCGCAGCCATCATCGGCTGCTTGGGAGTGTTCATCATCCTGTCCTATCAATTCCGAAGCTATGCCGAACCGTTTGTTGTGATGAGTGCGATTCCCTTTGCCTTCGTCGGCGTCGTCTGGGGGCATTTCGCATTCGGAATGTCCTTGAGCCTGCCCAGCATCATGGGATATGCGTCGCTGGCAGGCATTGTCGTCAACGATTCGATTTTGCTGATGCTCTTCATGAAGGCGAAAATCGCCGAAGGCGTCGATGTCTCGGCGGCAGCTCGCGAGGCATCGCGGACTCGTTTCCGCGCCGTGATGATCACATCATTGACCACCATCGTTGGTTTGATGCCGCTGCTCTTCGAAAAAAGCCTGCAAGCTCAAGTCTTGATTCCGATTGCGATTAGCATCTGCTTTGGGCTGTTGGCATCCACCCTATTGGTCTTACTCGTGCTGCCTCCGCTGTACGTTATTTTTGCCGACTTTGGTTTGACGCAGAAAATCGCCGGCCAACACGATCTCGGGCGAGCCTAACTGGAAAGGGTCACTTTTAGCTGAAAGCCAACAGACGCCAAACCGAAGCGCTTGCGAGTGTGTGTCGACGTAACTTGTTCAACCGCTAGCGCTTCGGGGTGGTCAATGACTCGAAAGCGGCGTTGTTCAGCTGAAAAGGCTGATTTTTCTTCCATAGCTGTAAGACACCAGAAAACGACTGGTATTCTCCTGTGAAAGCCACCGTCAGTGGTATCCAGGAACCTTCAACAAAGGAACAGAAAGATGACATTCTCGGTCGAAAACAAAACGGTTTTGGTAACCGGCGCCAATCGCGGAATCGGGCGAACGATCGTCGAGGAGGCACTCTCGCGAGGGGCCAAGAAGGTCTACGCGGCCGTTCGAAACCTGGACTCGGCCGCTCCGCTGGTCGAAGAACACGGTGATCGAGTCGTTCCGATCCGCGTCGATTTGCAAGACGAAGATTCCATCACGGAGGCCGCCAAAGTGGCCTCGGATGTGGAAGTTGTGGTTAACAATGCGGGCGTTTTGACGACAGCTAGTGCCGTCGATGATCACGTCTATCAGTCGCTGGAATATGAACTTGATGTGAATGTCTATGGACTCGTGCGCGTGGCCAACGCTTTCGCCCCCGTGCTCAAGGCCAATGGAGGGGGCGGCTTCGCCCAGCTGAATAGCGTTGTCTCTGTGAAGACTTTCGGCCAGTTCGTAACCTACTCAGCATCCAAGGCGGCTAGCTACTCGATCACGCAAGGCTTGCGAGAGTCCCTGAAAGAACAAGGAACGCATGTCGTCAGTGTTCATCCTGGTCCCATCAAGACCGACATGATTGAAGCTGACAAGGACTTGGCGGAGGTTGCCGAATCTCCGACGTTGGTTGCCAAAGCCATTTTCGATGCCTTTAGCAACGGAGACTTCCACGCTTGGCCTGACTCGATGGCGAAGCAAATCGGGTCGGCATACCAGAGTTTCGCGGAAGCCGTCGTCGAGGCGGACATGTCCGAAACGCCGGCCTAGGCGGACGCAGCCTACGGCTCAAGTTGCCAATTCGGTAGAATGCAGGCAGCTTTAATCCGATGAAATGCAATGACAGAATCCCCCGCAACACGAGCCAGTTTGGTTTTTCGACTTCGTGATCAAGAAGATCATGATGCGTGGGGGGATTTTGTCGCGAACTACGGTCCCATGCTTTATCGCTTCATCCGTAGTCGTGGCTTGCAGGACTCCGACGCGTCCGACTTGGTTCAAGAAGTGATGCGCAGCGTTGGGTTGGCCATCGGTCGCCTGAACTATGCCAAAGAGAAAGGCGGCTTTCGCGCTTGGCTGTTTACGATCACCCGCAACAAGCTTTCTACCTTTTTTGAGAAGCGACGTCGCATCGGTCCGACCGCCAACGACACGGCCCAGTTTGAGCTGCTCAATCAAGCGCCCGGCAGGAACGAACTCGACGAACAATGGGAGCTCGAGTACCAGCGGCAACTCGCTGCCGACGCCATGGAGAAACTAAAGGCAACCATCGAACCAAATACGTGGAAAGCCTTTGAGCTGACCGCGATTGACGGATTGACCGCCGAGGAAGCCGGCCAGCAAATCGGCTTGTCCAAAGGCGCCGTCTACGTCGCACGCAGTCGAGTGACCGCCAAACTGCGATCCGAAATCGAAGAACGGATGAACGAAGAATCATGAACGCTATCGCCGAACACCTATCCGAACTTCAACTACGTCATCTGATCAACGGCAGCGTCGATGAGCAATCCGCCGCCAGCTGGGAGAAGCATCTGGAGGACTGCGGGCGATGCCAAGACGCGTTGCAAGCGATGGCGACCGGCGAGATCGCAGTCGATTCGCTGGTTGCTGATGTCAAAACTCTAGACCCACCCAGCAAGTCCGCTTACTGGCCAGCGGTCAAAGCGGTTGAAGAGGAGATCAAGACGTCGATGTCCGGAATCGCGCGCAGTGCCAGTGACACACCGGTCGAAGGAACTTCCAACATCGCCGACACGGATGGCGGAGCGCTGCCACACCCACCCACGCCACCACCATCGGATCTCGAATTCCTGGACCCTTCTGACGACCCAGCGTATATCGGCAAACTACATCACTTTCAGATCGCTCGTGTCATCGGCCGCGGCGGCATGGGCATTGTCCTGGAAGCGTTTGACACGCACTTGCAGCGTCCCGTGGCGATTAAGGTGCTCAATCCCCAGTTTCAAACGAACGACACGGCGCGCCAGCGCTTTTGCCGAGAGGGGCGAGCTGCGGCCGCGATCTCGCACGAGCACGTCGTGCCCATGTATCAGGTCGCCAAGGCGAACGAGGGTGAAGTCGCCTACTTGGTCATGCAACTGATCGAGGGAGACACACTCGAAAGCAGGTTATCAGATGCCCGGCCGCTGCCACCCAACGAAGTGGCGCGGATTGGAATGCAGATCGCCGCTGGATTGGCGGCCGCACACCGGCGCGACATGGTCCACCGTGACATCAAGCCCGCCAACGTGATGATTGAAACTGAATCCAACAGTGTGAAGTTGACCGATTTTGGACTCGCTCGAGCTCATGACGATGTCAAGCTGACCAAGACGGGAATGGTCACCGGTACACCGCTTTACATGTCACCCGAACAGACGCTCGGTGAAACGGCGGACGAACGAAGTGATCTCTTTTCGGTCGGCGCGGTGTTGTACGAAATGGCAACCGGCATCGCACCGTTTCAAGCTCCGTCGGCAATCGGCGTGATGCAGAATATCATGAAGTTGACGCCGGATCCGCCGCACAAGGTCAATGCCGGAATCACACGCCCCTTGTCGGATCTGATCATGTCGCTGCTGGCCAAAAAGCCAACCGATCGGCCGGAGTCCGCGGCCGATGTGGCCACAGCGCTGGCGTCCATCGTGAGCGAGTATGGTCCTATCTCGCCATTGCAGGTTCCGGCAGTTGCCGCCAACGAAGTCAAGAAGCTGTCAGGCAGTTACAAACGGGTGCAGAACCGCTGGACTGCGATCGCATGGATGGCTGCCGCAGCTGCTGTACTGGTCGCTGTGGGAATCTTCGTGGCGACCAGGCCGGATACCGGTGACAACTTGCCATCCGTCGTCCTGCCAGACAATCCAGGCACCGTTTGGTCGGTCGACTTTGAACCCGACGGACAGCAGTTGGCAGCTGCCGTGGAAGATGGCAGCGTGCGTATTTGGGACGTGGCCAACCAGGAGCTGGTGAAGAGTTTTGGAGCGCACCGCGGTATCGTCTGGATGGTTGCCTACCACCCGGATCGTCGGCTGCTGGTGACATCGGGAGACGATGCGGAAATCAAGCTTTGGAATTCGGACACGTTCGAATTGGTGCGGTCCTGGGAAGCTGACAGCGCCGTCCGCGGCATCGCGTTTTCGCCGGATGGGCAGAGATTGGTCGCCGGCGATCGCGAAGGCACCTTGCATATTTTCGACATTGATTCGGACCAAGAGATCGCTAGGAAAACGCATCCGGGATCCATTCTGGCCGTCGACTATTCCGCCGATGGAAAACTAATTGCCAGCGCGGGGAGCGAGAAGACTGTGTTCGTGTTCGACGCGGAATCGCTGGACCAACGATTGGCTCTCCAGGGTCACGATGGCCCCATTTACAATCTGCGCTTTGCTCCTGCCGGCAATCGGTTGGCGTCTGTAGGTTGGAACAAGAACGTGCGTGTGTGGAACACGGACACTGGCAAAGAAGCGCTTAACTTGATTGGAAGCGAAGGTGATGTCTGGGGCGTTGCCTTTTGCGGTGATGGAACTCACCTGGTCACGAGCGATCAAGCGGGCACAGCGCGAGCTTGGGATCTATCCAGCGGCCAGTGTGTGACGACCTTGCGTGGTCACACTGCAGCCGTACACAACGTTTCGCTTGATCCCACTGCCCGCAGAGTCGCCACCAGTAGCCGCGACGGCACCGTCCGCGTCTGGGACATGAGCAGTCTGGAGTGATCGGCTCTTCGACAGTCTCTCAATGCCAGCAGCATCGCCCATCTTCTTTCAGGACCGGCTGCCCCAGATAAGACCGTGCTTGTCAGGCCATCACCCACCCGGCACCGTCAAGTCGCGGTGTAGATTAGTAAGTTGTTATACAACTGAAGTATCTCACGGATCGAACTACCACGAAGGAAGCGAAGAGCACGAAGGATGGAGTTCGACGATCTTTCCAGTCGAGTGATTGGATGTGCAATCGAGGTGCATCGCGCATTGGGGCCAGGACTGCTTGAATCCGCCTACGAGTAGTTTCTCGCTCATGAGCTACGTCGGAACAACGTTCAATTCAAGCTGCAATCTCCACAGCCCGTCCTGTATAAGGGGATTCAATTGGACTGTGGTTACCGTATCGATTTGCTGGTTGAAGGTATATTGATTCTCGAACTGAAGAGTGTCGATCAACTGAAACGGATTCACGAGGCCCAGCTACTGACCTACATGAAGCTGGCCAGCGTCAAGACCGGGTTGCTCATCAACTTTAACGTAACCAAGCTGAAAGACGGTATCAGACGGTTTGTCCTGTGACGTTTTTACCTTCGCGCTCTTCGTGTCCTTCGTGGTTCAGTCATTTGTAGTGATCTGATCGCGGTGTGCAGAATGTGGACAATAAGTTGGACGCGGTGGCCGCGAAAGCGTCTCTTTTAGATGGTTGATCTTTCGTTTGGCCCTGGTCAACCCCGCCGTTATCCGTCTTCAATTGAATGCTACGAGCGATCAAGCACTTCTTTCAAAAACGCAGTCAGCAGCGACGTGTCGACGCCATCCGCAAGGCGTTTGAATCGGGTGAAGCAATGTCACGATTCATCGCCAAGGACGTTCGTCATGAAGTCCTCGTCACCAACATCGACGAGATAGCATCTGGATTGATCGCCGCTCAAACAAGATAAATAACTTGCTCTACCTATCGAAAATTTGACTGAAAATCGGAATTTGGTGAACCCGAACGAATGCAAATCGAAAGCATATGGAATTGGACCGGACAATCTTGGGGCGGACTTCCTGATGGAACGTCGATTGTCCATTAGTTACAATCCGAGCGAGGCAGTTCGCAAAACGACGGATAGCAAAAAATGCACCCGAGTGGCAAAGCCGGGCGTTTGTGATGGCAGATCAACTTCGCGTGCTCGGTGATCTGAGACGTTCTGCGGTGAAACCACGATGCGATTTGAAATTCAATTCACGATACGCAGAGTTCTTCTCGGCACATTTCTTGCGTCGCTGCCGATCGCCGTATTTGGACGGATGGGAGGTGGTGGGGTCGTTGTTGGATCGGTGATTGCGTTGTCGCTCTTAGCAATCTGCTTGATCGCAGATAGAGATCGGCTCGATTGGGCGCTCGGAGTATTCATTTTCGCGGGAACTGGATTTGGGGTTGCCGCACTATGTCCCCCTGTTGGACGAATTGAAGAAATGCAAGACCAGTTTGTCGCTTTCACTTTGACGGGTGCCATTGTTGGCTACATTGTTTGCGAATGTAACTTGCGACGCATCCAGAAGCTGCGCCGCGAATCTACTGAAGAAAACCTGTGAGATTTTGCACAATCCATCCGGATGTGTGACCGAACGAATAAAGGAGACCGCAGAACAATGGCATGAACGCTGTGTCGCCGACAAAGCGTTTCAAAATGGAGCAACAAATCATCGGCCCGGTTATGCCAAACGTTGGCCTGACGGCCCCTCTGCGACTACGTCGCTCCAGGGCCTTGGCCAGCTTGCTTAACGGAAACACCTAGCCAGTTGAAATCGAATGCGCCGAGAGGCTTAGGCCGCAAGGCCAACGCGCCGCGAGACCCCGCAGTCCAACAAGCGAATGCAACCGACTTCGTAGTAAAATCACCTAGTGTCGAAAGTCAAACCTCCAAAGCGGATGACTCGCGGTGCGTTCGTTCGCAAGAGGCACAACACGAAATTGAGCACGCCCGATTGGAGTGATTTTCGTCCTTCGTTTGACAAGGCGACTGACGATAATATTCGAATTGTCAAACAGGGCGATTTCGTCCGAATACAGTTTCACGTTTGGTCCAAGAGAGATTACCGAATCTTCTTCTCCGGATGTGTTCTATTTCCGCTTTCGACGATTTGCATCGCTTTTCTTGCTGTGGCTCCTTGGGGATGGGCCTTATTCGCACTGATATTCTGTGTCTCTGGAATACTTGCGTTCTCTGCTTTGGTTTCTTCCGAGTTTGACCTGGAGCGTTCAGAATTTCACGACAGATGGTCCATATTTGGGCGAACGATTTATGTGACCAAGCTACAATACGGAACTACTGCAACAATACGACTTCGGCGAACGAAATACGAATCCCCAAATGTACTAAAGCTTGAGATGGTCGATGATTCTCGGGTTCGAGAAATCGTTGAATTCCATCAATTTGCCACGCGAAAGAACGCCCTGCGTATTGGTGCTGAATTGGCGAACTACATCGACCGTAGATTTGAGGCAGAAGAATAGCAGACGAACCGAAGGCATGAACGCCGAGTCGCCGAGCATGTAATTAGCTGCATCATCAATCCCGCGACCGGGTATGTCTAACGTTGGCCTGACGGCCCCTCTGCGACTACGTCGCTCCAGGGCCTTGGCCAGCTTGCTTAACGGAATCACCTAGCCAGTTGAAATCGAATGCGCCCATAGGCTCTGGCCGTCAGGCCAGCACGCTGCGAGACCCCGCAGTCCAACAAGCGAGTGCAACCGACTTCGTAGTAAAGTCACCTAGTGCTGAAAGTCAAACTTCCAAAGCGGATGACTCGCGGCGCGTTACCCGACTGGAAAACGCATGAGCGCTTCCCACCTTTTCGGCGACCAGACGATTGTTGACGCGTTGGCCGGTACGGGAGAATTTGCGCACACCTTCGGTGGGGAACCTGATCGCGATGATGCTCGCCCAGATTGCACGCATGGCATTCGGTTGCATCTTCTTTATCGATTTGATCTTACTGACCCGCTAGTGCCGATCGCCGTTCCCGGATTGAAATGGCTTCCTTTGTACTACGTCTTCGACTTTCGTGCTAACGAGGTCGGTTACACGCTGCACTCCGATGCATCAATGACAACGTATTTCCCGACAGACGACGAGAACGTGTCATCGGACGAGTCTTGGCCTTCGGACGATTTTCCTATGGTATTCCCGTCGCACTCAATCGAGCTTGCTGCCCACTCGTTCGATCCAAAGAATCTTGACGATGCGGCACAATGGGCCGGTGTCTTTGGTATTCGGCACCTTGCGGACGACCAACTAGCAGAACTCAAACGTCTCATTGATGCACACTGCGATGAGATTGGCGACTACCCGCCAGAAGGCGATGATTTCTACGATTACCTTTGCTCGCCTCTCTGGCAGGGAACGCCCAACAATTGTTGCATTAACCCTGGTTGCGAAAACAATTCCAAACCACAATCACTTAACGTTCTGGCTCTCGTTCCTCACGATCCAATTCCGGGTCTGGAGATTTGGGGTGGGGCATATGTCCAGACGATTTTCGAGATTTGTCCACTGTGCTACACAATCCGCTCATCAAACCAATGTGGATAACAGTGTGGTGCACCGAAGAGCTCAAGAACGCATTTCCTGATGGTGGCCTTTCCGTTCGCCCGGGTGACCACAGCTGTTCTCGCGATGTGATATGAAACTTGCAATCATTGGTGAATTCGACGCGGAGTTTGAGCCACACGCTCATACGAATGCTGCAGTTTCGCACTCGGCGGCAATGCTTGGCGTGAACGTTCAGGCTGACTGGATTTCTACGTCCGATGACCGTATCGGCGATCTTACCGAATTCGACGCACTGTGGTTCGCGCCCGGTAGTCCGTACAAAGATCTTGCACGTACGCTCAACGCGATTACGTATGCACGCGAGAATCGTGTTCCTAC
>JANQQA010000314.1 GCA_028285205.1 Bythopirellula sp.
CAGGGCCGTTCCACATCTCCCAATCAAGATTCGCGGGCGGCGCGCTGTCGGCGGGCAGCCTGAAATTTGGTTGCGACTTCATGTTAAACACGCGACACAGGTGCACACGTCCCAATTTGCCGTCGTCGATGTACTTCTTGGCCGCCAGATTATACGGAGCACTACGATTCTGCGTCCCTACCTGGACAATACGCTCGTGTTTGCGCGCCGCCGCGATCATCTGTTGGCCTTCAAGCGGTGTGATACTTGGCGGCTTTTCGACGTACACATCCTTGCCCGCCTGACAGGCCCACACGGTAGCGGTCGCATGCCAGTGATCTGGCGTAGCATTCACGACCGCGTCCACCGACGGGTCCTCTAGCATTTCGCGAAAGTCCTGCACGTACTTTGGCTGCATTCCGCCCTGGCGTTTGGCATACTCGGCGGCTCGCATCTGCCCTGCTTTGCGGTCCACATCACAGACGTAGGTGATCTGGCAGTCATCTCGATCGAGGAACCCCTGCGCGAGATGATTCCCACGCCCGCCAACACCGATCATCGCCAGCGAAATGCGATCGTTTGCCGGAGCGGCAGTGGCCGATTTGCTGTTCGTCAGGACCGTGATCCCTGCGCCGATCCCCACCGTGCTTTTGCTCGCCGTTGTCAGAAACTCTCGCCGCTGAAGTTTGCTGGCCGTCATGTCAGGCTCCCCGGGGACATTTGTGTCGAAATTTGCACTGAGCAAACTATACCACCGGTCGGTTCAATTTTCGACATGCTCCTCCGCAAGACGTTTGATTGATCTACAATCAAAACTGTCCACGAGTATGCAATGTGCGAGAATCATCGCGTGCCACACCCAACTTGCCACATCCCGGTCATGCTTGACGAAGTCATGGAGTGGCTTGCGCCCGCGGCGGGAAAAGTGTTGGTCGACGGCACCTTCGGAGGCGGCGGTCACACGGCCGCACTCGCGCAACAGGTTCAGCCCAACGGGCGGATTCTCGCGATGGATCTCGATGCCGAGGCGATCGATCGTAGTCAGGCAGTGGTCGAGTCGCTGCCCGTCGATTTGGCGATCGGCAGCTACGCCAAGATCCCCGAGATGCTCCGCTCGTTTGATGTCGACCGGGTCGATGGAATCTTGCTCGACATCGGTCTCTCCAGCGATCAGCTTGCGGACGAGGAGCGTGGCTTTAGCTTTCAGAGCACTGGTACACTCGACCTGCGCTTCGATCGTTCGCGTGGCGAAGCGGCTTGGCAACTAATCGAACGCCTCGACGAGCGCAGTCTGGCCGACATCATCTACAAGTTCGGAGAAGAACGCCTCAGCCGTCGCATCGCCCGAAGAATTGTCACCCAGCGTCGCGACCACCCGATTCGTACCGCCGATCAACTCGCAGACGTCGTGCGGTCGTGCGTACCACGTAGCAAGGGACACACCATCGACCCTGCGACGCGGACCTTTCAAGCACTAAGAATTGCCGTCAACCACGAGCTCGCCACGTTGGAGCAAGCTCTAAGAAGATTGCCCGACTGCCTGAAAGCCGGTGGCCGGATGGCGATCATCAGCTTCCATTCGCTGGAAGATCGGCTCGTCAAGCACGCGTTCCGCGAGGACGAACGCTTGGAAGTACTTACCAGACGCCCTGTCCGGCCGGGCGACGACGAGGTTGTTCGAAACCCACGGTCGCGTAGTGCGAAGCTTCGTGTTGCCGAGCGACGGAGCTGAGGTATCTTTGGCACCTTTGCCGACTTACCGCACCGGAGCTGCTAGGCTTGGTGCATAACCGACGGGTCGATTTGCCGTCTCCGCGGGAACCGTTTTGAATTCCGGCGATGCCGCAAGCTTTCCGGTCGTCGGATATGGCGTCGCCTGTGGAGTGGGCAGCACGTGTTGGTTGGATACCGGTGTTGCGGACTGCGTGTACTGCGGTGTTGCGCTGGCTAGTTGAGCCATCAGCGTTTGGGCAGCAGTCAGCGAAGGATCGGCTTGCGTGGCTGCCGTCAGATAACTCGTCGCCTCTTGATCGCGACCACGCTGGTGGAGCAACACTCCCATGTTGTATTGAGCAATCGCCGGCGGATGGACAGCCGACAAGTTCTGCAACGCACCATCGAGTTGGTTCAGCTCGATCAGCACCTTGGCGATGTTGTTGCGATACAACTGCTTTCCGGGTTCCAGGCGAATCGCCTGCTCCAGCGGCGGGAGGGCTTCGGCCACCTGATTACGACGGGCGAAGCACAAGGCCAGGTCGTTCAATGCTTTGGGACTCTGCGGATGATAGTGCACCGCTTGCTTGTAATAGTGCAGAGCCGCATCAAGCTGGCCTTCGCGATCTTCCAGTCGCGCCAGCGCCAGCATGCCGTCCAAATGGTCCGGCTGCATCGTCAAAGCTCGATGATACATGCTGCGTGCGTGCGCCGAGTTGCCGCCGTGATCGCTCATCTTGGCCATTGAGATATACAGATCCGCATTGGGCGGCCCTGAAGCGAAACCTAGCGCAATTGGATCGAGTTGGGGATTACCGGCGTGCGGAGTGGGAGGTACAGGCTTGGCGCCTTTACCCTTGAAGACGTCCGTCACCTTCTGCGTCCAACTTGCTTGGGGTGGCTGCATGCCACCATTTTGCATTGCTGCCAGCTGTTGCGGGTTAGGCTGGCCAGCCAGCTGATTGCTGGTGCCCGGAAAACCTCCGGTTGCGCATCCGACAACCGACGCCGACAATAAACAACTCAATATCCAATGCTTACGCACGTGACCACCCTCCCTGGCATTTGCGTTGAAGCGGAATCCTTTCCACCCCGTTGTTTCTTTAGATGAGAGATTCCTCTGCTCTTACAAAATCTTTACTGGGTGCTTCCGGTACCACCGCCGCCGCCAGTCCCTGTGGACGCGGGCAGCACGGGCGGAAGACGATTGTTTTCGTACCCGACGAAGACGCTGTCGACTGAGGCGGCCGGGTGGCCCTCAGCAACGATATGCGTATCGTTGACATCGATTTCTCCAACGCTCGGACTCATCTTCGCAGCGTAATCGTGGACGGCCGCGATGCGTGCCGTCGTGCTGACTTCTTCGCCGGCACGCTGCACAAACACGTTGCGACGTTGCATCGGTGCCTGCGAGAGAATCCAGTTGACCTTAAGTTTTCCTGCATTCGTTAGCTCGTGCGTCTCTTTGTTGAAGTGGTAATCACCCAACAAGTTCTGTCGACGCCAGCCGTTGTTGACCATGGCGTTGTACGTCTGGCAAACCGCGCTTCGAGCAGGCGGGATGTAAATCTTCGGCCAGTGTACATTGGCGTGATAACCGCCATGAAATCTGTGCGACAGCGAAACATGCTCGCCACACTGCTGTCCGCAACCATGCTGCCCGTAGGAACCGGAACAGGCTGAGATCAGCACCACCAAGGCACCGGCAAAAAGCTTGACATTTTTCATTGAACTGGATCCTGACGTGACGCAGTCTGTTGGGCGTCGATCGATGCGGGTACCGACCGTCGTCCACTGGCGGGTTCGCGCGTGCTCCCATTTGCGGAGAGCCGTCGCACCTGTCACGAGGTATCGTCAGATATTCCGAGCTGGCTACGTTACTTTTGGTGGGACTGCAATTCTTTGCGCAGCTTGCCCAGTTTGCACGTCGCCAAGCAATGCTAGCTATCGCCCTGCATGGTTGGGAACAGCTCGTTGATCATGGTGATCGCAGCGGGCCCCACGAGAACGATGAAAATCGCCGGGAAAATGAACAATACGAGCGGGAAAATCAGCTTCACCGCTGTCTTGGCGGCCTTCTCCTCGGCGAGCTGACGCCGACGCGTTCGCATCGAGTCGCTCTGCACACGCAAGGCCTGAGCCACGCTCGAGCCGAACTTATCTGCCTGAATTAGAATTGCTGCGAGGGCTTTCAGATCATCAACCCCTGTACGCGCACCCAAGTCATGCAGCACATCGTTGCGAGCACGGCCCATTTGTAGCTGTAGGTTGCACAGCGCGAATTCCTCAGCGATGACGTGGTAGGTCTTTTTCATCTCCTCGGAGACCTTGCGCATCGCCTGGTCGAGACCGAGCCCAGCTTCGACGCACACAACCATCAGGTCTAGCGCATCGGGCAGACCGTAGAAGATATTGTCCTGTCGTCCCTTAGTAATCAGCCGGACGATGATTGACGGTAGGAACATACTGATGCAGGCGATTCCACCCGCCCAAATCAGCGAGTCCATGTCAAAGCCACGCGTGAGCACAACCGTGCCGCCACCGATAAAGAAACCGCCAAACAGCCCCAGCATCCGCATCGCGTTGTAAACCTGCACGGCATTTTCGTTGCGGAAGCCGGCTTGATTGAGTTTCGCTTTCGCGTTATTGATCTCTTCTTCGTTTTCCGACTGCATGGGCTTGGAAAGCGCGGGCGTGGCTTTCTCAAGCATCTTGGACATCGCGCCGCCTTTTTTTCCATCGCGCATCAGATCCGTCTTGCGACTGTTGGGCTCGCGAAATTCGTCGAGTCGCTGCTCGGCGCGTCCTTTTTTGCTGGACATCAAATCCAGCAACCACCACGCACCCGCAGCAGCGGCGCCAAAAATGGCGAACTGCATAACCAGTGGCGAAGATGTCAAATCGCCGAGCAATAGGTTATCGGCAGCAAGCGCTTGTATTCCAGGAAAGTTGGCCATGTCAGACTCGGATGTTGATGATCTTGCGAATAACCAAAGCACCGACGAGCTGGCTCACGATACCAGCGATCAGCATCTTCTTGCCTAAGTCGTCGGTGAATAGCAGTTGGATGTAGTCAGGATTCATGCGGTAGACGGTGATAAACAGCAGCGGTGGCAATGCCAACAGCACGATACCTGAGAGCCGGCCTTCGCCCGTGAGCGCCTGCACTTGTCCCCAAATCTTGAACCGCTCGCGAATCAGATGCCCGATCTTGTCGAGGATCTCGGCCAGGTCGCCACCGGTTTGACGCTGCAGAATCACCGCCGTGACGAAGAACTTGAGGTCCAAGTTCGGCACGCGGTCGGTGAGGTTTTCCAGTGCTTCTTCAAACGGAATTCCCAAGTTTTGCTCTTCGAACACGCGGCCGAATTCCTCGGAAATCGGGTCCGACATTTCTTGAGCGACCAAGTGGAAACCGGCAGCCAAACTATGCCCAGCACGCAAGGCACGCGCGACCAGTTCCAAGGCCTCCGGCAACTGAGCGGCAAACTGGTTTAAGCGTCGTTTGCGGCGAAACACGAGCCACAGAAACGGCAGCACTGCGAACATCAGGCCGATGAACGGCGCGATCACCAAACTGACTCCGGCGAACCCACTTAGAAAGGCTCCCATGAAGCCCAATCCCACGCAAATGCCCAGGAAGGTCACCACCGACATCTCAACCTTGGCTTGCTCAAACGTCAGCGACAGATTCAGATACTTCGAGATGAACTCGTCCAGCGCTCCTTTCGCATCCATGTCTTTCGCGACTTGGTGCGAAAGCTCCGACAGGCTCGTCATGTCGTTCTTGCCTTTGCCGGTGATCGTGTTGAGCCGGCCTTCAATCTGCGACACTTCCTTGTCCCGCATCGCGACGGCTACAAACAGGATCAGCGCGACTACGCCCAGAAACACGGCGCCGATGATCAATACGCTGGCTGACATGGATGACTCTCTAGCTGGTGTCGAGTTGTTGGCTTGATGGGACGATTGGCATTTAGGTGCCGCAGGACAGTGCTAATCCTGTCCCGCTGGTGCGATCGTCTCGGTATTGTCTGTTGCCCATCGAGGCCCCCTCTGAACCCTCGACAGGCGATGGTCGTTTAGTCGCGCAACATTACCCGCTCGCGGAAGGCACTGGCGGGCAGGCGTACGCCGTGGGACTCCAGCCGCGGGATGAAGCTAGGTCGGATCCCGGTCGACACAAACTGTCCAACGGCTCGACCGCCTTCGTCGACACCTTCTTGCTGATAGCAGAAAACATCTTGCATGACGATTGTGTCTTGTTCCATGCCCATAATCTCGGTGATCGCCGTGACCTTACGCGGACCGCCTGACAATCGGTTGACCTGGACGATCAGATCGACCGCGCTGGCGATTTGTGTTCGCATCGCGCGGGCGGGCATCTCGAAGCCGCCCATCATGATCATCGTCTCGAGACGGGCGATCGCGTCGCGTGGTGTATTGGCGTGGCAGGTGGTCAGCGAACCGTCG
>JANQQA010000339.1 GCA_028285205.1 Bythopirellula sp.
CGCATATCCATCTGCGCACTGACACCACCTGCGGCCACGAGGTAGGACCGTTCGACGTAGTCCATCACCATGCGATGGGCACTAAAGCGAGCGGCCAGCGTAGCGATCGAGTCGGTCATCATGCTGATCCACTCCTGCGGCAGGCCATCGGCGTCACGATCGTAGAACAGCGGGACGACTTCTTCGCTGAGCACCTGCATGAGGTCTTCGGCATCGCGCGCGTCGCCTCGCTCGACGTCGGCGTGCTCGCGGCCGCGGCCAATGCCAAAGCCATTGCGGCCGTTGTAGGCTTCTGCCCACCAGCCGTCGAGAATCGAGCAGTTCAGGCCACCGTTGAGCACCACCTTTTGGCCGCTGGTGCCCGAGGCTTCCAACGGACGGCGCGGCGTGTTGAGCCAGACGTCAACGCCCTGGACCATATGGCGAGTAACGTTGATGTCGTAGTCCTCGATGAAGACCACACGACTGCTGAACTGTGGATCATGACGCAGGTTAGCGATCCGCTGAATCAGCTTCTTGCCCGGTTCGTCCGCGGGATGGGCCTTGCCGGCAAAAATGAACTGAACCGGCCGGTTCGCATCGGTCATCAGGCTGACAAAGTCGTCAAGCTGACTGAGGAACAAGTCCGCTCGTTTGTACGTGGCGAAGCGGCGGGCAAATCCGATCGTCAGTGCCGAAGGATCGAGGATCGTGCGGTACTGTTCGATCGTACTCTCGTCTTCGTTACGGTAGCGACATTGGCGGCTGAGACGGCGGCGAACAAACTCCAGCAGGCGGCTCTTTAGCGCATTATGGGTCTCCCAAAGTTCACCCGGATCGACCGTGTAGATCTTCCGCCACATATCTTTGCTTCCCATCGAAATCTGCCAATCGACGCCCAGGTACTTGTCGTAGAGCAACTGCATGGGATAGGCGAGCCAGCTGGGTACATGCACGCCGTTGGTGATGTGGCCGATGGGAATCTCCTCTTCCACACGCCATGGCCACAAGTGAGCCCACATGCGGCGCGAGACGTGGCCATGCAGCGAACTGACCGCGTTCGCCCGTCGCGACAGCTTCAGCCCAATGACCGTCATACAGAAGGTTTCGTTCTCGTTCTGCGGTTCGACGCGTCCTAGGCCCATCAATTGCTCGTAGGAAATGCCGAGGTGATTGCGTAGCGGGCCGAGATGCTCTTCGACCAGTTTGCCGTCGAACCGATCGTGCCCTGCGGGCACGGGCGTGTGCGTCGTGAACACCGTTTGCTGGGCGACTTCGCGAAGAGCCTCATCGAAGCTCATGTCCTCGTCGGACATGCGTTCGCGGATGACTTCCAACGGTGCGAAGCCGCTGTGTCCCTCGTTGAGATGGTAAACCCCCGGCACTATGTCCAAGGCCCGTAACGCCTTCACGCCACCGACGCCCAGGACCAATTCCTGACGAATGCGGGTGCGGACGTCGCCTCCATACAGCCGGGAGGTGAGTTCGCGATCCTCGGGCCGGTTGCCCTCGACATTGCAGTCCAGCAAGTACAGCGGGACTCGACCCACTCGGATCAGCCAAACACGCGCCTGCAGAGTGCCATCAAGCGTCTCGATCGACACGGTAATGGGTTTGCCGTTGGCGTCGCGTGCCGGCTCCATGGCCAGGTTTTCGACTTTCGTGTCGAGATACTCTTCTTGTTGCCATCCTTCGGTATCCAGGTGCTGTTTGAAGTAACCCTGCGAATAGAACAGCCCAATCGCCACCAAAGGCACGCCCAGCCCGCTCGCGCTCTTGATGTGGTCTCCGGACAGCACACCCAGACCACCCGAATAGATGGGAACGGATTCGTGAATGCCAAACTCAGCGGAAAAATAGGCGACCGGCTTGGAACCCAATACTCCGGCGTTTCTGCCACCCCACGAGGTATGCGATTCGGAAAGATATTCCTTCAGCCGGCGATACGCTTGATTGATCCGTGTGTACAGCACCATCTCCGAAGCACGCTCGGCGAGCTGTTCGGGAGTCATCTCTGACAACAGTGCGATGGGATTGTGGCCTAACTGGCGCCAACGCACGGGGTCGAGATCCCGAAACAGAGAGACCACGTCGGGATGCCAACTCCACCACAAGTTGCGGGCGAGCGTGTTGCATTTGTCGTAGAGCGCCTGGGGAGTGACCTCGGTCCAGTAATCCGACGAGGGGCGTGGTGCCGCACTGGGAATCTCAGTTTGACTCATGATCTTTGACGTCCTTTGAAGGTACTTATTTTGAGATTGCAGATCGCCCCGCCTGGCAGGGGCGTGCAAGCAATTAGGTTTGCAGTTGAAACGGTATCGTCCCGCAATACGTAGCGATACCGATAGCTTTCAAGCCCTGAATTATAGCGAAACCAGCCAAAGTCGCGATGTGGATTTTTTGGCAGCCCGCAATTACTGGCCGTCGACCAGTTATTCTCGCCAACGCAGCGATTTTTTGAGGAGGGAGCCTAACGATGCCTAATGCGGAGACTCACACCCGACCGCGGCCTGCGTATACTTCAGATTGTTGCCCCAAAGCGCCCGTTTTGGTCAGTTCACATACTTCCGGAGCTACCGGCGTCGGATCAAGGCTTCATTGCGGAAGTGCTACCAAGCACTTAGAGTGGAAGGTTCGTGCCGGTTTGACGGCATTCAATTGGCATCCGCCCCGCTAGGTTTTGGAGAATACCTCGTTGACGTCGCTTGCACAGACTTACGGACCAGGAAAGTTCGGGCTTTCCTTTGAGCTTTTTCCTCCCAAGACTGACGCGGGCGTCAAGAGTCTCTTTCGCCACACCGACCGCCTCGTTGAGTTTCAGCCATCCTACATCACCTGCACCTACGGCGCCGGTGGCTCGACTCAGGAGCGGACGCTGGGCGTGATCTCGGAGGTCCGCAGCCGGTACCAACTACCAGTCGCCACGCATCTGACTTGCGTTGGCAGCACTGCCCAGCAGCTTCGATCGTATCTTCAGCGTGCGTGGGAATTGGACGTTCAGAATGTCGTCGCGCTGCGAGGCGATCCGCCGCAAGGCGAAACCGAGTTTCAGGCGACTGAGGGTGGTTTTTCCTACGCGAACGAACTTGTGGAGTTTATTCGTGGGGAGTTCCCCGACATGGGGATCGTCGTTGGCGGTTACCCGGAGACGCACCAAGAGGCCGTCAGCCCGGCAGAAGATCTCGCCAATCTGAAACGAAAAGTGGACGCCGGGGCTGATGTGATCATTACCCAGCTGTTCTACGACAACGCAGATTTCTTCAACTTCCGAGCGCGCGCGGACGAACTCGGCATCTCCGTGCCTATTGTCCCAGGCTTGCTGCCTGTGACCAACGGCGCGCAGATCCAGCGCATCGCCGCACTTTGTGGTGCCAAACTGCCCGAGGCGTTCGTCGCTGACTTGCAGAAGCATGAGGACGATCCGGCCGGGCAGTTTGAGGTGGGAGTGGAGTTCGCCACGCGACAGACTGCAGAACTACTTGAGGCTGGCGTGCCAGGTATTCATTTCTATGTGCTGAACAAATCGGAAGCAGCTGAGCGCGTGCTCGGTGCCCTCGACCTGCCGAGGTAACGGGATGGCAACACCAGTGAATTCGAGCGATTCAGACGGGAACGGCTCCGTCGGCATTGCTCCCGATCTGACCGGTCGTGACCTGGGCGACTATCGCGTGCTGCGCCGCCTCGGCAAGGGTGGCATGGCCGAGGTCTACCTGGCCGAGCAGCGCTCGCTCAGTCGGCAGGTTGCACTGAAGGTGCTCAATCCGACGCTGGCCACCGATGCAAACTATGTGCAGCGGTTTCAGAATGAAGCACGCGCAGCCGCCTCGCTTGTGCATCCGAACATTGTGCAAATCTATGAGGTCGGGCAGGCGGAAGGCATTCACTTCATCGCGCAGGAATATGTAGCAGGCAAGAACCTGTCTCAGCTGCTGGAACGCGAAGGGGCGTTTGATCCGGCGTTGGTGTTGGACGTCTTGCGTCAAGTGGTGGCGGCGCTCTGCAAGGCGCACGAACTCGATATCGTGCATCGAGATATCAAACCTGAGAACATTCTGCTGAGTAACTCCGGCGAGGTGAAGGTCGCAGATTTTGGGCTGGCGCGGGTGCAGAACACCGACACCAAGACCTTGACCCAAGTTGGGGTGGCGATGGGCACTCCCTTGTACATGAGTCCAGAGCAGGTCGAAGGTCGGCCGGTCGACGCGCGGAGCGACATCTACTCGTTAGGCGTTTCCTCGTACCATCTGTTGGCTGGCGTGCCGCCGCACACGGGCGAAACGGCGCTAGCGATTGCTGTGCAACATCTGCACAACATGCCTGAGCCCTTGGAAAACGTGCGTTCCGATTTGCCTAGCGCATTGGCGAGAATCGTGCACAAGATGCTGGCCAAGAAACCCGAATCGAGACCGGTAAGCCCGAGTCAGTTGTTGGTTGAACTGCGTGATTTAGCACAGCTTGCGGCGAACGAAGGCTGGGCCGCCGGCCCAGACGAGTGGTCGTTGTCGGAGTTGATCGCAACCGAACCCGCCCGCAGTCGCAAAGGCGAGCAGCTTGACGAGTTAATGAAAGCCGAGTCGCGTCTGAAGTTGGGCGGTCCCAAGAAACGTCGCTTGGCGTATGTGTTGCTCGGAGCAGCCGTCGTTGGTGGGATCCTCGGTGCAGTGACGCGTCCGCGGGATTACCTTGGCGGACCCGAGACAACCCTGGCCAATGTGCCAGACCAAGGTTCAGCCTGGGCCCAACTTTATCATGCGCAAATGCATCCCACGGAAGCTTCGTGGCAGAAAGCGATCGAGAAGGCTGATGACGATGATCCGTTTCTGACCGAACTTGCAACACGCGGCTTGCTGCGCCACTACCTGCTGTACAGCAAGGATCACTATCACATCGCGCTGCGCGGTTTCAGAAGACTGGCGGAGAACGCGACCAGCGAAAATGCTGAGCTGCTGCAGGCTTTCAGTTTGGCGGGCAGTTGCATTTGCCATCAGAAGCTCGGAGAGACTCGGGAAGCGATGGAACTGGACGACAACATCGATGCGGCTATGGAGACCGTGCTTCGCGAATCGGAACCGCAAGTCTATCAAGCTTTGCAGCGGGCGAGGGCAAGTTTGCGTGAAGCCCAGACTTCCGATACTTAGTCTGCAAACAACTCGCCAGGATCAGGATTCGCTGACAATAATCCTGCCGACGAACGCCCAGATCGCCAGGAAGGCGATCGCCGCGGCAATCTGAACAGCATCCAACGGCATCAAAACTCTCCATCTCCAGCCAGGTATCGTCTGGTCCGCAAGTCTTCAGCGAATCGACCTTTCTTATCTATCGCCGCTTGGGCACCTCTGCGCCCATTTCGCGAAGGCAAGCCAGTACAACTGGCGTGACCCATCTAGAGCGAGACAGAGCGCTGACGCGTACCTGACGGGTGGATAAACGCGGTCCAATCCACGCAAGAACCCTTCATCGCATCGCGCGAATAAGCGGCCGTATCGCGTTCTGTGAGGCCGGAAAATGGCAGCAAATAAATAACATAAAATTAGTGTACAAAAGTATATTAATTGGCCACTTATTTTGCTATTTTTGTGTGAGTTGATAGCAGCCTATTTCGCTTCACATCTGCCTCAGGGTGACCAGGAAATGCAGGAAAAACTAAACGAACAGAGCGCCCAGCGGCACGTCGAGCAGCCGCTGGAGACAACGATTCCGCGGAGACGTGCCGAGCACGCGGACAGCTGCACCGATGCGGATTTCTGGGATGCCTTTCCGCCTGACGAGTCGGAGACGTTGCCCGAAGCGGGTGACTTTTGGATGGAAGCGGATTGAAGGCGTCAGGTGAAATCTGCCGACCGAGCGGGCTGCGATTCTGTTGCTCATCAAACCACTAATCGGAGTGTTCGAAACATGTTGCCGTTTGCCACTGTCGTGGAGATTCGTCGCTTGTTGGACCAGGGACAGATGTCTCAGCGAAAGATAGCCAGGAAGCTGCGTGTTAGTCGTGGCACAGTGGGAGCGATCGCAAGCGGGCGAAGAGGTGTACACGGACGCGAGGTGGACGAGGAAATGCCGGCGGTCTGTTCGCTGAACCGCCCGCCCGAGCGCTGCAACGGTTGTGGCGCGACAGTATACAAACCCTGTGTGCTGTGCAGCACGCGGCAGTTCCAAGAGCGTCAAAAGCTGTTGGATCTGCTCAAGGCAACGCCAACGACTGCTGCTCGGCACGTTGCGTGAAGGCAGTCGCTCATGGAATCGGATCACGCTACACTGGCGACATCGCACGTATCCCAAGATCCCGCGCAGTGGAAGATTCTCATGATCTCGCAAAGAGCTGTCTATTGCCTTGTTATCGCGTTGTTCGCCGCTGATCCCGTCCAGTTCTGCCTAGCACAGAACCTCGACGCGGACTTCATAGCGCTCGTCGATGAAATCTGGGACAAGAGGATGCGCGAGGCGCCGCTATTGGCCACTTCGACCGGTGATCACCGCTTCAACGATCAGTTGGCGAGCGTTTCGGTCGCGGACAGCAAACGGCGTCACGAGCAGAATCGTGAGTTCTTGGAGAGGCTTAGCGAACTCGATCGCGACCAGCTCTCGACCGAACAGCGAATGAACTTCGACATTCTGTCACGCCAATTGCGAGATCTGCTGGCGGAGTTCGAGTTCGACGCCTATCTGATACCGATCACGCAACGTGAGGGTTTTCATATCACTTTTCCGCAGCTGCCTCGTGATGTGCCACTGGTGACGACCAAGGACTACGAGAACTATGCTGCCCGTCTACGCGCGTTCGGAGCGTACGCCGACGGACATATCGAATTGCTGCGTGCCGGGATCGCAGCTGGTCAGACACTTTCGGCGATCGTGCTGGAGGGTTGGCAGAAATCGGTCGAAGCGCAGATCGTCGAGCGACCCACGCAGAGCTTGCTGTATGAGCCGTGCAAGAAGTTTCCGACCACCGTCGCTAAGGAGCAACATGACCGACTGCGTAAGGAAATTGCCGCGGCGATCGAAGAATCTGTGGTCCCAGCTTATCAGCGCTTCTTCAAGTTCATGGACGAAGAGTACGTCCCCCAATCGCGCGGATCGGTCGGCGCTTCGGCACTTCCCAACGGACGGGATTTCTATCGGCACCGCGTGCGACGCTTCACGACGTTGGACATGACTCCCGAAGAAGTGCATCAACTCGGCTTGTCGGAAGTGGCACGAATTCGTGCCGAGATGGACGAGATCATCAAACGCGTCGAATTCGATGGCGATTTCGCCGCATTCACGAAGTTTTTGCGCGAGGATCCGCAGTTCTATGCCGACACGGAAGACGAACTCCTGCAGGTCGTTTCGTTCGCGCTAAAGAAGATGGATGGCAAACTGCCGAGTATGTTCGGCCGTCTGCCGCGTATGCCTTACGGTCTGAAACCAGTGCCCGAATACATCGCGCCGCGCACCACAGCGGCCTACTACGAACGTCCTAGCGGCGACGGCACAAAGGCCGGTTACTTCAACATGAACACCTACAATCTGAAGAACCGTCCGCTATATACCGTCGAGGCATTGTCGTTTCATGAAGCCGTACCGGGACATCATCTGCAACTTGCTTTGCAGCAAGAAATCGAAACGTTGCCAAACTTTCGCAAGTTTGGTGGTTTCACCGCGTTCGTGGAAGGTTGGGCGTTGTATTCCGAACGACTCGGCTTGGAAGCCGGATTCTATCAAGATCCGTATAGCGACTTTGGTCGCCTAACCATGGAGATGTGGCGCGCGTGCCGACTGGTGCTCGACACTGGCATCCACTATTTCGGCTGGTCGCGTGATCGGGCAATCGAATACATGATGTCCAACTCCGCGCTGTCGGAGCACAACATCCGCGCTGAAATCGATCGTTACATCAGCTGGCCAGGTCAGGCGTTGGCCTACAAGATCGGCGAACTGAAGATTCGCGAATTGCGAAAGCAGTGCGAAACGCAACTCGGGGAACGCTTCGACCTCCGCGCATTTCACGACATGATCCTGGGCAGCGGAGCTGTGCCACTCGACGTGCTGGAGGCGAATACGAAGGCGTGGCTCGCGCAGCAATGAATGGCTTTGCTCCACGCTTTCTCGGCAGCGAGAACAAAACAGAGGACGTCCCTGAGATAATCTGCTAGGTTCAAAGTGGAGTTGCGCAACGACATACGGTGCGGAGAACGTAAGCATGGACCCTAGGGCGATGAATTCGAAGATTGTAATTCTGACTGCTGTTGCGCTCGTCTGCTCGCATTTGCAGACTACCGAGCTGTGCGAAGCGCAAAACGTCACGGTGCAGTTGCCGACGTTTGAAGTGACAGGCGTGTCGACGACGGTGCTCGTGCCAGACTCGGGCAGCCTGTTTCTGGGCGGCGTAAATCGCTCGAGTCTGGGGAGTCGCAGCTTTGGGCCGGGCGTGCCCGGGCAGGGTAATCGCGGGTTTGGTCGGGCGATTGACGCTGGCGGCATGTCGATCGGTGCAACGATTATCGACCACAGCGAAATCGATCGCGCGTTGCTCGCCGAGGCTGCGCGCCGGCGCGGCGCGTCTGTGGATATCCGCGGACGACCGGTGGCAGATGCGCCGAGGTTATCTCCGGCAGTGACGCGTCGCGGCGCAGCGGTGCGTGCTCGCGATGGACGGAACTCGCTTGCGCCTGTGCGTTATCGACCGTCGCGACGGAGTGCCGATGCGGAGCTTGCGGCAACGTATCTCGATCGCGCTCAGCGGGCGGAAGCGAAGGGCGAACCGATGCAGGCAAAGATCTTCTACCGCCGCGTCGTTAAACACGGTGACACCGCGCTAAGACGACAGGCGGAAGCAAAGCTCGCGCAACTCGACCTGCAGACGCGGCGTTAGGCTGATCAAACCAGCGACAGCGGCCCGTCGGCGCAGTGCTCTGCTTTGCCGAAGGTCGTGAGTTCCTGGTGCCCGAGCCCATTGGCCAACGCAAGCCAGAGCCGATTGTGCGGCACGCCGTCGAAGTCGAGCGCGCGGCCGGTCTTGAATCCGGCGCCGCCACCGATCAGCAGCATGGGAATGTTGTTGAGCGTATGGGAGTTGCCTTTGCCTAACTCGTTGACCCAAACGATCTGGGTGTTGTCGAGCATATTGCCGCCCAGGCCGCCCGGTTCGGGAGTGTCGGCTAATCGCTGAGCTAGGTAGGCGATCTCGCCGGCGAACCACGAATTGATGCGTTTCAACTTGGCTTGGGCATCGGCGTTCTTATCGGGTTCGTGCGATAGGCTGTGATGCCCCTCCTTGATCTCAAGCCAACGCATACGTGCTTGGCCCACGGATCGCATGAATTGCAGGCTGGCGACCCGCGCCATGTCGTTGGCTAATGCGCTCACCAGCAGATCGATCTGCATGCGACTGATCTCTGGTGTGTTGTCGTTGACCAGTTCGATATGGGGGTCGATCTCGGGTTCTGGGTGCGTTAGCTCTTCCTGATTGGCGGCTGCCTCGATGTCGAGTTCCAACTGGCGGACGTGCTGCATGTGTTGCTCGATGAGCGAACGATCTTCGCTGCTCAGTTTCGTCGAGACGCGTCGCAGATCGTCGTGCACCAAATCGAGCACGCTCGCCAGCTGTTGCCGTGATTTGGCATCGCCGTAGGGCTTTTCAAACATCTGTTGCGGATCGTCGATGGGCGCGACGGGTTGGTCGTCGCCGGCGTAACACATTCTGGTCCAGGGATCAGCGCGGTTGGGAACAGCAACGCCGAACTCGAGCGAACCGAAGCGTGTGCGCGATTCGTCGCGGGATTGGAAGAAGTTTTTGATCTCTTGATCGATCGAGATTCCGCTGGCCCATCCAGCGGGGGAATCGCTGCCGCCTTGGATGTTGCCGGGATTAAGCTCGGTGGCAGTGAGCAGACACGACATGCCGCGCATGTGGCCATCGCCGTCTCCGCGGATCAGATTGTTCACGCCCTTGAGCATCAGCATCTGATCGCTGAACGGCCGAAGTGACTCGAGCATCGAGCCAAGCACGAGCTGGTGTTCATCGCCAAAGTGCTGCGGCCAGAACTCACTCGGCAGGGTGCCGTTGGGCGAGAAGACAACGATCAACCGCTTGGGCAGACTAAGGTTCGTCTTTTCGTCGCCGTGTACGCTGCGCAGCCCAGCGAGGAAAGGCAGCGCGGCCGCACCGACGCCCAGTTCGCGAAGAAATCGACGACGGTCTCGAGCGATGAATGTCATGGCACGTCTCCGGGGTTATTCCTCGGTCAGGCTATGGGTCGCAACTCGGCTGGCCACGTGGGCCAGCAGTTTGCGGATGTGAAACTCGTCCGCGACGAACACGTCGCGCAGCTGGTCGACGGTTTCCGCACCGTAACCTGAAGGATCTTGTTTGGCTAGATGTTGAAAGATCTGTCTGACGAATGCGCGCTGTGCAGCGGAGCTTTCGACAGCGAAAGCGGCGATATCGCGCGGACTGCTGATGGTGACCGTGGTACCTTCGGCCGATGTGTAGTCAGTGGTCGAGTCGATTGGTTTGTCGTTCTCTTCGCTGCGCCAACGACCCACCGCGTCGTAGTTTTCCAAGGCGAAGCCCAACGGATTGATCACATCGTGGCACGACTTGCAGGCCTGGTCACGCGTCAGCTGAGTGACCTTTTCGCGCATCGTGAGCTCAGGCGAGAAGTCGCTGTTCTCAAATGCCACCGCGACCGGTGGTGGCTTGAGAGAGCGACCGACGATGTTGCGCGTGAGGAACACACCCCGATGAATTGGCGACGTGTTGTTGTGGTAGGCAAACGCACTGAGCAGATAGGGGTGGGTCAAAATCCCGGAACGCGACTGCTTCGTGTAGCTCACTCTCTCAAACGGATGATCGGAGCGGTCATCCTTGTGACGCTTCGCTTTGCCTTGTCCGTAGAGTTGCTGAAGCCGTTTGCTGAGCAGCAAATAATCGGCCTGCAACAGCTCGCGGTAGTCTGACGATTTGCCCCACACGACGCGCTCGACGAACAGTTCCAAGGAGGTGCGCAGGTCGGCGATCACGGCTTCATCGAACTCCGGGTACAATTGCTGATCCTTGGCGAGGTCGCGGTGCTCCAACTCCAGCCAATGTTCAAAGAACGACCGCAGCTTCGCGCGCGTACGCGGATCTTTCACCATCCGCTGGGCTTGCTCAGCGATTTGATCAGCTGATTCGAGTTGGCCACTGTCGGCGGCTTCGCGAAGTTTTTTGTCGGGGAGGGAATCCCACAGGACGAAAGCAAGACGAGCGGCGATCGTGTGTTGTGTGGGTGGCTGCTCGGCGGGCGTCAGGTCGGTGTACAGAAAATGCGGTGAAGTGAGAATAAGCAACACCGCACGGCGGACAGCCAACTCAGGCGACGCGTCTTGGAACAGTTGTTCGCCAAACAGCTGCCGCTCCTGGTCTGTCAGCGGTCGACGGAAGGCGAGGCTTGCCAATTTGTTTGCAAATTTGCCGTAGGCGTCGGCGGCCTGCTCGCTGTCGCGCTCCACGTCGGTGAGGTTTGGCAGTCGCGAGATGATTTCGTCGGCGGTTGCCAGCGCAGCATTGCCGATGGCGGTTTGCCACTCTGTGGAGACTGCGCTGCCGCGCTCGTAGCCCAGGCTGTGGTCGTCGGGCGGGAAGGGCGTGTCGACCACGAACGTGCGCGGAGCGGGTTTCGAGCGGAGCGATTGCTTATCCATCGTTGACCACACGCCGTGAGGTGGTTTCCACTCCAACAGAATTGAAGCGGTCGGGTCCTGATACTTGAAGTACTCAAGCCGCAGCGGATAAGAACGCCCGCCCAGCAAGAACACCCGACCGCTTAACGTCCGCTGTTCTCCGGAACTAACCCAGCCGTCAATGAGCCGAGAGCGCATCGTGACCGAATCGTCATCGCGGAGCCTGCCACGGGGATTGTGCGAATCAGTGTTCAGGTAGAGTCGAATTCCATTGGGAGAAGTGATGCGAAAGTCGTAGTAGCCTGTCTGACGGACATCGATGCTGCCATACCACGTAATAGAAAACGCTTCGGGATCAATCTCTCGGTCGGGGCTCCCGTCGTCGAAGTCGAAGTCAATGCGCGAGTCTAACCGCATCAGCGCGAGGCGATCGCGTTTGTTCATCAGCTCAGACTGAAAGTAAGTGCCAAACAGTCCGCCGTCTCTACGTGTATCAGCTCCTCTGCGCGACCTGGGGACGAACCCAGGTGGTCGCCGATCGCGTGGCACCGCCGTGAAGTGCGCAACCAGATCGGCCACCGAGTTGCGAAACTGCGCGACGGTCAGTCGCGAGAGTTCGACGCGCGGCCGGCTTACCAGACCTTTTCTGATCCGCGCGTCGTAGGAGTAAAACTCCTCGAAAATGTACGACGCCACGGCACTCGCTTCGTCGCCGACGCACAAATCAGCGTGGTCTTTGGGCATGGTTTCGGCGATCAGCTCGGTCAATTCCGCGAGCGACTCGTCTCCGAACAGAGGCCCATCGTAGCGGTCTTGAACGCCTTCCCCTGACATGCCGTGACAGCTTGCACAGAGTTGCTGATAGATCTTTGCGCCAGCGTTGGCTTCCGCCCGTGAAGCCACAAGTAGCAGGATCAGAAGCGGCAATACGCAGGAGCTTTGACTTAGACTGAACTGACGCGGAGTGAGCTGCAGCACGGGACGCAAGGCGGGAGTTCCCTGAGGGATGGTCTTCAGGCGGGAACCCACAGCATACCATATCAGCGAAGCCGAGTGAAATCCGAGCTCAGCTGACCAGCTGCAGTGCCAAGTAAGGCACCAGATTCAGCAAGAAAATGCCGACCTTATAGCCCGCGAGTCCAGCGTAATGAATTGCATCGAAAGTCTGTGGCGACATTCGGAACAAACGCCCATGAATTCGATACATCAAATCGTGGCCGAGCCAGAAGAACAGAAACCAAAACGTCAGCAGGCCCACATTGATCAGCGCACACCAACCAAAGAAACTCTGCAGTAGTTCGATTGTCATCGTCGTTTCCTGTGCGAATCAGTTTCCACTCGGAGATACTGTCGCCCACAAGCTGAGTACGATGTACATCATCATCAGCATCCACCAGCCCAGTATCACGACCGGCGGCAGATAAACACCGAACGCTTGCACCAGTAGGCCTACCAACGCGATCAATCCCAGCAGGAGTGCCGCGCTACTGGGTCCCAACACCTGAGCAAACCCGAGAATCAACGCCGCGACAGTAAAGGTTATTAGTAGCTCCTTCGTCGAGAACGCGAATTTGAAGCTCGGTTCTTGGTCGTCCTCGTCCTCCCATTCGGCATTGAGCTGCTCAAACTGCTCGTCAGACGCTCTGGGAGGAAGTGGCTTGCCGTCTTCGACGGCCCGTCGTGCGGCTAGCTTTTCCTTGAACCGTTGTCGATCAGCTTCGATTTTGGCTAACCGTCGGCTTTCTTCAAGCAGCACAAACCACCAAGCGGAAGCAAGCGCGATCACACCAGAGACGAACAGACCCATGCAACCGCCCAGTCGCGTGACGATCGTCATCACCACCGCGAGCACCGCTGTGGCGATCAACAAGTGTCGTGTCGTGAAGCGAAATTGCTTGAACGACTCGAAATCGACCGGATCGCCCGCGTCGACCGATTCGAATACTTCGTTGATATCGACGGAATCTTCCGCCTCACGAGTCTTCCGCCGTGCTCGCTCCTCTTGGTGCTTGATTACCTCGGGGTCGATGGGCTCAAGTTCATATTCGTCGTCATCGCTTGCGGTGTCTTCGGTCATTGCCAGCTCGTTCCGGGAAGAGTGATTCGCTCTGCGTCAGCCCATATTGTCACGATCTGCCAATTTTCTCGCAATGCAAATGGCGGACTATGGGGTGACCGAAAACCGCTCCTTGAGTCGTTGGGTGTCGTCGTCGCTCCAGTTTTCCGGTGCTGTCACGGCGACCCAGCCCTCGATATAGTTCGCAGGCGCGTAGTTGTGCCCGTAACCCAGTGGCACGCTGGTCGCCATAGGCAGGTCGAAGGCAATCTGGAGAAACGTGACAATCGGATACCAATCCAAGTATGGCGACACATCGGGTCCACGCTCACCCCTGAGCCAATCGGGTTTGCTCCACAACAGACTGGGAGAAAAGAAAACCATCGGATCGCTGGCGTACTGAATGTACACGCAACGGATTGGACCCCAACGGCGGGGAGGCTCTTCTTCCAACGTGTTCTGCTGGTTGGTGAAACGCAGAATCGATCCGTCGCCAAACGTCGGCAGCCACGCAGGCGAGTCGGGGTTGCGTGCGGCAGTCGCGCCCGTGGAGCCCGTACTGGGAAACGGTGGACCACTCCAGACCGCGCCTTGAATTGGGTCTTCGAAGATCGTGAACAGCTGGGCTGACACTTCCGAACCTAGCGAGCCCAGGCTGAGGCCGTGCAGATAGAGTTTGGGACGATCGTCTTTGGGCAGGGTTTTCCAGTGGGCATAAACTTCTTTAAACAAGGCACGAGCGGACACACGCGAGCGGTTGGGGTCAATCAGGATCGTGATCCAGCTGGGCAAGTAGGAGTACTGCATGCTCACGATCGCGGTGTCGCCGTCGTGCAGATATTCCAGCGGGTCTACGGCGGATTCATCGAGCCAGCCTGTCCCCGTCGGAGTCGCGACGACCAACACTTTGCGCTGAAATGCACCAATGCGTTTGAGTTCTTCAGTTGCCAGTTTCGCGCGTCCCTCCGGCGATTCGTCCGCCCTTAGTCCCACGTACACGCGAATCGGTCGCTTTGCTTCTCTGCCGGTGAAGTCGCTGATCTCTTTCTGCTGTGGTCCCGCCACGATGAAGTTTTTTCCCAGCCTTCCGATGCCGTCCCACGGGATGAGCGACGCTTCGCTACCAGCGATCATTGGGTCCGCCGGTTGGTCGACCCCGTCGTCCACGATATTGTCGAGTTTCAAGAAAACCGAGTCGGCGGCGGTGAGCAAACTCTTGACGAACACGTCGTTCACTAGCAGCAACAATAGAAAACAGACCACACTCACACTCGATGCAAAAGCGATCTTGGGTGGCAGCACACGTGTTAGCTTCTTGTTGAGATACGCATTTGCGCGCCTCAGCCACCGAAAGGTCGCGATGATCAGGCAGCCAAACACGATCGCAATTAGAGCCATCCGTGTGGGGTAGGCGGTCGCGATCGGAGGCATTTGCATCAGCTCGCGGATCGAGTTCTGCCATTCCGTCAGTCGCCACAGGAAGAACACAAATACGCATGCCGAGCCAATCGTTGTCACACGTTTGAAGGTCACCAGGCTACGTCCGGTCGGGCGCGGAAGCTCCAACCAGATCCATAACCAGGCGGTCAGGTTTCCAAGCCCGTAGCCCAGCGCGATCGCCATTCCCGAAAGCAAGCCCTGCACAAAGTAAGGTCGAGGCAACAGCGAAGGCGCGACCGAGACGGCAAAGAACAGCGTCGCGAATACCAGTCCAACATAGGAAAACGAATGCCAATAGCGACGGAACCAATTTTTGAAACTCATTGCTTAACCTGACGAATCTTCAACGTGGTGCACCAACGACCGGGCGACCTGCGAGGTTGTAGAATATCTGCTATCGTGTCCGGAGGCCACCATCCATGAGCACATGAAACGAGACCCTTCCGATGCACTTTCTGATGACTGCTCTCGGAAGTTATGGCGATGTGCATCCCATCGCCGGGTTGGGCGGTGAGCTCTGTCGGCGTGGGCACGAGGTCTCGATCATTGCCAATCCGAATTTTCAGCCGGTGATCGAGGGAGTGGGAGCCGAGTTCATCCCACTGGGGACGCTCGAAGACTATCGAGTATTCGCGGATAACGCCGACGTTTGGCATCCGGTGAAAGGTCCGATGTTGGCGATGGAACTAGGGATTGCGAAGTTCTTGCGCGAGGCGTACGCGTTGATCGAGTCGCATTATCGACCAGGCGAAACCGTACTCGCGGCGCACCCACTCGATTTCGCCAGCCGTGTCTTCCAAGAGAGGCACCAGGCGCCTCTAGCCAGTTTGGTCTTGGCACCGTTGATGTTTCGTAGTATTTACGAATCTCCCAAACTGGGAATGCTCCTCATGTCCAATTGGGTGCCTCGTTGGGTCCGGGGCTTTGAGTTTTGGGTGGCCGACAAGATCGTCGATCGGATCGTTTGTCCTACACTCAACCAGTTGCGTGGCGAATTGGGCCTGACTTCCGTAAACAGGGTCTTTCATCGCTGGATCTATTCGCCCCAACTGGTCTTGGGTCTGTTTCCAGACTGGTTCGGCTCAATCCAGCCCGACTGGCCTCTTCAGGTGCGGCTCACAGGGTTTCCGCTCTGGGACCAGCCGCACGAGGCGGGACTCCCGACCGAAGTGGAGCAGTTCCTGCGCGACGGCGAACCACCAATCGTGTTCACACCCGGATCGGCGATGGCCCACGGTCACAAGTTTTTCCGCGCCGCCGTCGAGGCGTGCCGGACGCTTGGGCGACGTGGAGTGCTGCTGTCGAAGTACACCGAGCACCTGCCCAGCGAACTACCCGTGGAGGTCCAGCACTTTGGATTCGTGCCGTTCAGCCAGTTGTTGCCACGCGCTTCGGCGTTGGTACATCACGGGGGCATCGGTTCGTGCGCGCAGGGGTTGGCTGCCGGTTTGCCGCAGTTGCTGATGCCAATGGCTTACGATCAGCCGGACAATGCCGCGCGACTCGAGCGTCTGGGCGTGGGCCGAGCGCTGTCGCCCAAGCAGTTTCGAGGACCGGCGGTCGCTCGGGCGCTTGACGATCTGCTGACGGATAAAGCAGTGCAGCAACAGTGCCAGCGCTGGGCGACGAAGTGCGATTCGACTAGGGCTTTGGCGACAGGTTGTGAGTTGCTGGAAGGCCTACTGACGCGTCAGCAATCGATTGAAAGCTGAGCTCGATGTGGTTGCTCCAGTAAACCGCAAATGCTTGAAAAACTGGGCACTAATCGAAGAAAAGACGTTACATTTTGGTGAAATTGTGGCAACTGCCGCAGCATTCGATTACCATGGAGCTAAGCGGAACTTTCTCGTCTTTGCTCTACTTAATAGCGGCTCTGAATCGGCTCGTAAGACCCGCGGTGCATTGCCTAGGCAGTAGGTATCGGCCTTCCCGCTTTGATTGACACTGAGTCTTCAGAACCAACTATTTACCGTCCATCTCAAGGAGAACGCTCATGATCCGAAGTTCGATGTCCCTACTAGCCTTGGCAGTCGCTGCGCTGTGCTGTCTGGCAATTTCTTCGCCTGCCGTGGCCGACTGGTCCGAGGACTTCAACGGCAGCACACTCAATGACTTATGGTTCTTCGGCAGTCAAACTGGTGGCGGCCCACCGAGCCCAACGTTCTCGCCTAACGACCAAGGCAGTAATTATCCGGAAGCGATCGTCAACAACCAACTGCAGATGGCCGACACGAATACTGTCGTTGCGGGCGGGGCGGCTAATGCCTTTGGCGTCGTCCTGGAGAACTTTACCGATGTGCGCCTCACCGGTACTCTCAATCCCAATGGCAATGCAGCCGTTAGCGACACGCTCGCATTGATCGCCCGTGGCAACATCGCAAGCGGCGAATTCTACGGTGCTGAGCTCAGTTTCGAGGATGGCAATTTCATCATCTTTCGTAATGACGACCTCGCTGGCAGTGCTGAGGATTTGGCCACGGTCAACATCCCTGGTCTGACGAATGCTACAAGCGTGTTTGTTGATTTCCGACTGGTTGGCACTTCCATCACTGCCGACGCTTACGATGCACCGGGCGGTAATCTGCTCGGATCGGTTGCCACGACCGACAGCAACTACTCCGCTGGATTGTCAGGTGTGCTGACGTTCTTTGCGGGTGATGTCAGCAAGCCCTTGTTGGGCGAATTTGACGACCTGGCATCGGTCACGATTCCTGAACCAACGTCGCTGCTGTTGGCACTCGCTGCCTTGGGCGTAGGAGTTACGGCACGTCGACGTTGATCCTTGATTTGCTTAGTTTACTTGAACTGATTCCAAGACCACGCCCCGACGATTCGGGGCGTGGTCAATGGCTTCCTATTCCACAGCCTATTCAAACATCTCGGTACTCAGTGAGGAGTTTTCCAATGCGAAACCAAAAGTGGCAGACATCTTGGACGTCGTTTGTCGTAGCAACGCTGGTCGCCTGCCTTGCCGCCAGCGCTCAAGCCGACTGGAGTGATGACTTCAGCGGCCCATTGAACCCTCTTTGGCAGTTTGGCAGCGACGGAGGTGATGCGGGTTCGTTTCTTGGCGGGCAGATCATCAATGAGCAGTTAGTGCTGACGGCAGATATGACCCCAGGTGAAGGCGGTGTGCAGTCCGGTTTTGGCCTACGCATCGATGGGTTCTTTGACGATGTTTTCATGACGGGCGTCGTCAATCCCGGAGAGGACCCCGACATTAACGACTCGGTTGGGTTCATCGCTCGCGCGAACACGGTGAACCAGTCATTCTACTTTGCGGAGCTCAACTACACCGCTGGGGAACTGATCATCTATCGCAACAATCCCGGTGTAGATGGTGGCAATTCTAATGTCGCGATTGAACCAATCGATGTGTCGTTCACGGATAGTGTCTACATGGAATTCGAGATCATCGGCAGCCAGATCAACCTGTGGGCGTACGAAGACGCAACGAAAGCCATGGAACTGGCGTCGGTTTCCTTCAACGACACTTCCGACGCTGCGCTTGTGTCTGGTCTGACCGGTGTATTCGTCAACGAGAACTTCAGCGGAGTGCCGATGCTGGGAGTCTGGGACGACCTAACCGCGACTGCCATCACCACCGGTACGCCAGGTGACATCGACGGCGACGGCGATGTCGACGGTCAGGACTTCCTGCTAATCCAACAAGGATTCGGGGACACCACTGACCAGCAAGACCTCGACGATTGGCATACCAATTATCCCACGGCGGCACCGATTGCGGCGAGCGCCGTTCCCGAGCCCAGCACGCTTACTTTGACAATGGGGATGTTGCTGCTAGGTGGCACTCGTCGCCGACGTGGTTAACGTCGACGGCGTGCCATTTAGTTAGCTTGGTGTTTTTCCATCGACAAGCTCTTGTTCCCACTCGTCCATCAGCGGCCAATCGATCGCGCAGGTACCAAAGTCAGCCATGTGCAGGTAGCCTTCCAGCCGATCGATTGTCCGCTGAATGTGGTCGTTATCCTTGCGGAACACGGGACCGTGGCTGGGTAGTAGCCAGTCCACGTCGGACGCCTGGATGCGCTTGAGCGAACTGATGAAATCGGGAATGCTGCTGCCGTGATGAGCGTCGATCGCCCCCACGCAGCCGTCGCGAAAGAGGTTGTCGCCCGAGAACAGCAGGTTGCCCATCCGTAGCGACAATTGCCCATCGGTATGGCCGGGCGTGTGCCAGACTTCCAGTTTCAGGCCGCCGACTTCGATCGTATCGCCGTCGCTCACTAGATGCTCCACCTCGATGGGCGGCATGTCCATGTCGATGCCTTGAGCAGTGATCTGGGCGAAGGTGGCGAGCTTGTCGCCTGCTTCCAGATACTTTGCTGCCTTGGGATGACTGGTGACAGTGGTCTTGAAGATCTGCTTGGCCTTGGCAATCCCTTGGATATGATCGACATCGGCGTGCGAGGCGATCAGCGTTGTGCACTTGCTGAACGGAAAGTCGAGCTCGCGGATCAGCTCGATCACGTCGTCCACCGCATCCTCGTAGCCGATGTCGAACAGCGTCCACGCATCGTCGTCATAAATCAGGTATGCACTGCACGTAATCCGACGGCGCGCCTGATGGTTGAGTTCGATGACATGGGGAAAAATCGGAGTCCGTTCGAGCATGGGAGTCGATGACGTTCAGTAAATTGTTGGAATCTTGCTAGGAAACGCGATCTCTTCGGATCGCCGGCGCGACACCGCGATTTTAGGGGTCTGGGTGCTTTTAATGCAACGGCTGGCAGTTCGATTGCCAATCGATAACCAATCTCAATAGGCAGCCTGCCTGGAAGCAGTACACTCCAACCTAAACCGATGCGACCGTTCTCCGATCACTGCATCCCGGCCGAAAACGAAATCGATTGCTCATGCGATACTCATTTCGCCCTCATCTGTTCATCAAGGAAGAAACGCTAGTGCTTGGTGATTTGGCGCTCGAGCACCTGCGCAACGGCAAGTCGCGACGGAAGATCGACTTGCGGACCGTGCGGCGCGTGCAGGAATTCAACTCGGGTATGCTCATCAACGAAAACCAGGAGCCGGTATCGGGTATTACGTGCCGACTGCATCTGTCCTCCGGTTGGCCTCTGATGTTTCGTTCGTCTAGCTATGTTGGTCCAGGTTCCAAGACCGCCCCGATGGCCAAGGATCAGACTCCGGAGTTCCTAACGTTTTATCGAAAACTACTTGGGCGACTCGCGTCGCTAGACCCGGATCTGCCGGTGGAGCAGGGCAGTCGCGGCTATACATGGATGTTCATCGGACTTGGTCTATTCGTGTTTCTACTGTTAGCGGGGATAGGAATTGCGGTCCTTGTTGGCAGCGACGAAGTGCTGGTCGAGCGGCTCATTGGCAGTCTGTTGTTGTTTGCCATAGGACTTGGGTTTGGCTACAAGTGTTGGGCCTGGGCGAAGATCTATCAGCCCGAGCGTTCAACCGTTCGCCAGGTGTTGAGTTCCTTGTGATGGGAACCATGTCACTAAGCATCTGGCGAATCCAAGGTGAGCGTGGCAGCCAAGCCTTCGCGGTAGGTCGGGTAGGTAAACTCGTAACTCAACTGTCCGACCAACTTGGCGTTGGAAATCCGTTTGTCTGAGGCAGCGCGCGCGGCGGCAGGGGAATTCGGATCCGCCGCAACAAAGTTCGGTGGCTCGGCACCAATGCGACGGGCGACTTCGCGGTAGTACTCGCCGCGAACGACTGGGTTGCCATCGCTGACGCAGAAGATCTCGGGGCCCGTCCGCTGTAGCGGACTCGCCGGTAGCCATTGCTCAGCGGCGAGTACGATGGCTGCTCCGTCGTCGACGTGGATCAGGTTGAGCCAGCCTTCGCTCGGCGCTGCGATCGGCTCGCCGGCGCGGAGCTTGGCCAAATACGGAATTCGATCTGGTCCGTAGATGCCGGCGAAGCGAAGCACGACTGCGCTGAATCTCGTTTGGTCATCTTCCCCGGGGGCATTGGCGATTAGTTGCTCGGCGGCAAGTGACGCTTTGCCACCGTCGCGCTGCGGATTTGCGGGAGTTTCCTCGTCGACCCAATCGCCATCGGCGGGACCGTACACCCCGGTGGTGCTAATGTATATGAAACGCCGGACGGAGGAGGGGAGGGCGGCGAGCACATTCTTCACACCATCGACGTAGACGTCGTGAATCGAGTTGCCGACCGAGCGATCAAACCCAACGGCGAACAACACCGTTTCGGCCCGCGGCAACTCGTCGAGTGTCTCCGACCGTGTGACGTCGGCCACCAACGTCTGTAACCCAGCGGCTTGCAACTCGGCGGCGCGGCGCTCAGATCGCGTCACCGCGCAGACCTCTTCTCCTGCCTCACGCCACAGCCGCGCGACACGCTGACCGACATATCCGCAACCGAAAATGAGTTTTGACATGTTTTGCCCAACGGTAGTTTTGAAAGGAAACGCGTTTCGATTTACAGAATCCGGCCGACTTGTCTTTCGACGGCTTACGCAAATCACTGCTAGGCAAGCATTTACGTAAATCGCCCCCAGCAGGGCACGCAGAGAATTGAAAG